>JBGSMI010000208.1:0-27020 GCA_041740215.1 Ferruginibacter sp. | reverse complement strand
AAAACTATTTATTAAATGATAACTCTGGCTACAGTTGCTGTTTAATAAACCCGGGTTAAAAGCAATAATTCCCTTGCTATAAGTAACGTATTTATTTAAAATCCACAGATAATAAAATTTATGGATGCAGTTTCAAAGGGTGCATTAAAAATTGTCGGACGGGTTGCCAACCTTGTTCAGGTTCTTTTCTACTAAAAACCACTTACAAAAGGTTGGCAACCCTGTACCAGCCTGCAACAATTTTAAATACGCCGATGCAAAAATATATTCATTTAACTAAAACCGTAAAGCCATAAAAGGATGAAGAATTAAAGTGCCTGCATATGCTTTTCAATACAGTGGAGCAGCACATTACGTGCATCTCAAATTGTAGTAGCAACAAGTGACCGGTGAGAACCAGCCTCGCTGATTTCGGTGGTGATATACCTACCAAGATCAAGAACAGCAATTTCGAATATACACAGCGAAAGCCAAATCAAGGAAAACAACTATTTTTACTGCCACTTTAGAATGCAATTTAGATGTATACAAAATATAAAGAAACAAGTTTCGACAATTTTATTTGGATAGACATTTGCAATCCTAACGAGGAAAACCTTGATAAAATTGCCAAAGATTATAACCTTGATTACTTCCAAATTAAAGACAGTTTAGAAACCGGGCATTTGCCAAAATTTGAAAAACAAGAGCGGTATAATTTTCTGATTTTGCGGGCATTCACCGCAAAACCAGATGATAGAATTACTAATGTTAATGAACTTTCAAACAAAATTGCCTTCTTTTATAGCGACAAAAAAGTAATTACAATTCATCGGGCGGGTTTTGATTTTTTAGAAAACGTAATTTCAAAATCCAGCCATACAGAGGAGTTAGTTGTGTATTTCATCCATAAAATGATCCAAACCTTTGAGCAGCCTTCTAAGCTTTTAGGTGATAAAAACGATGAAATTGAAAAAACAATTTTCTTGAAAGATTACACCAAATTTTCTTTGGAAGATTTATATTATCAAAAAACACAAACCCGGATTACAAAAAAATTATTGCAAATAATGCAAAATGTCATTCAACAAATAGAAGTTGCTGAAAAGTCAAAAACTGCACTCCAAGACATCAAGGATAAACTGCTAAGTTTGGTTTTGGGTTACGAAGAAGTATTAGAAAATTCAAATAATTTATTAAACTCTTACTTATCCGTCAATGCTCAAAAAAGTAATGATGTTATGAAACTACTTACTGTTTTTTCTGCATTTTTTCTACCACTGACTTTTCTAGCAGGAATTTACGGAATGAATTTTGAAAACATGCCTGAATTGAAATGGCAAATGGGGTATTTTATCACCTTAGGCGTAATGGTAGTTATAGCCCTTGTTATTTATTTTTGGTTTAAACGAAAAAGGATTATTTAAACAATGCAGAAATTTATTTACTTTCTATGATAGCAGCATCTATTCCAGGTGTGCCAGCTTTCAAAATAATGCCAGATTTTTATTACATATCAAATGGTCCTTTTATGGTGTTATCTGGTAATTCCAATCTCCGATAAATTCTTTGTTGGTTGGATTGATATTTTGTAATGTTTCATCATCAATTTTAATTCCTTTTTCATACTCATTTTTGTCAGCTTTTGCTGTTATAATCAGCCCCTTTTGGATGGTAGTATTTGCTATTAAATTTACAATCACTTCCAGATTTTTTAACGGTTTTGCCCTGCAATTTTTGGTTATGTGCGAAAACAGATATTTTGACGGCTTGTTTAAAGTAAGACCACAGGTAAGGCTGTTTTGCCAAGGTAACTATACGCCAATTTTAACGGAAATATTATGCAGGACACCGATCAGATGTTTATCAAAGCCACTACAAGAAAACCTGATGGACATTTACAAGCAGCAAATCAACGATATTGAACTTAGCGGTGGATTTTTTTAGGGCTTGGTAACACGCCAGTAAATGCCCCGACACCGATAACCCGATTACAACAGCATACGATGGAATAATATTGCAAAAAGGCAGTGGCAGGCATTGTAACAGTAAACAAATTCACGATTGGTGTAAGTAAGAGATTTGATATTCCGTTTGACAAAAATAAAAATACCTGAATTTACTAAAACAAGTCTTGGTGCTGACTAATGCTAGGATTAAACTTGAACTAACCTGTTAATACAGGGAAATTTCAGTCTGTATTTTAGCGGGCCGGCAATACAAAAGCATAGAATCAAACAATGCGTATCGGGAAGAGATTGATATTTCTAAGGTTTCTCTGAAAGTTCTTCAAATCGGTTGTTGACCTAAGACGATTATGCTTCCAAATTAATAGCACATTGATGTTACACGCAAAATGAATAGCTGGTCAGGATGACTTACCTGATTATTTAGATAGTAAATACTTAACAAAATAAGCTGCGCCGGTTCCAATGCACTTGCAAATATTGGAACCCCAACTTGACTTAGGTAGCTTGCAAAATGGTTTCGTCCTCATCAGTTTTCACTGCCTGCCGTAACAAATCATAAGTAATCTCGTTGAAATGCTAACAAAGAAAACATGCTGTATTAGTTTACACTAAAACATTATTTTTAACCTTCATCAATGAACATAAAGCCACATTATCTAAAATCGTTTTTATGCAAGCATTGAATGGTGTCTTTTACGCAAATGATACCTGTTGTTATTGTAAACCATGCTATCATTGCAATGTATAAATCAGAAACGGCCATCCGGCATGCGGTAGCGCAATCAACATCTGGATTTTGCACGAGTCGAACGTGAATTTGAAGATATTTTTTGAGTGAAGATTCCGTTGAAACAAAATAATTTACAAGAATTAAAAGTAATTTGTTTCAACGGAGTCATCACAAAATAACCCCGGTTTTAGAGCACCTACCCTTTAGTTGTTAATGTTACTGCTGAATTGATTTATATTTGAAATAACAACAAAACGTCATAAGCTAAAATGAAACATTTATTATTATTCACGTCATTGCTATTGCTTATCGCTGTTGCTACAAATGCACAATTAGTAGAAAAGCAGGCTGGCGAGTGGCAGCCGATTGGTAAATTAAAATTTGGTGGTATCGTCAAGGCATCGATGGAGTTTACAAATACAGGCAGCGATACTACCTATCTGTTGTTTGTAAAGGATTTTAGAGATCAGCCGAAGGATAATTATTTTAGCATAAAATTTAAAAATACTGGTGGCACATACAACCGGCTTTATACTATTTTAAAAAGTTTCTTTTTGTCCGAAAATAAAAACAATAAGGCGTACGTCCGAACATTTGACCTGGGCAATACCGTTGTAAATGTATCGCACAAGCGGTTGATAACCAGCCGGGGTATCATGTTTTTTACCAGAGATGGCTATGCAAACTGGTCGGAAAAAGATATTGATAAATTGTTTGGCTATGATTAACAGTAATTATTTATCTGCAATTTTGTATTTTGCATTATCGGTTTCCAACATATCAAAGATGCATTTACAAATGCAAAGCAAGCTAATAATTACAACTGCGCCGTAATTACCAAAGGAAGTACTCTTCATTAAAAACATACTACCAACTGCGCCCAGTACAACAGCCACATGTATCACCAATTGCCTGCCATCAAAAACAGCCGTGTAGTTATCAGGTGTGGAAGTTATATAAGCCCCGTTTCGAAAAAAATTAATTATTAAAAAATAACCCTGGCTGCAGATGCTGATTAATAAACCAAGATTGAAAAATGTATTTTGAAATAAGATTGTTGTAAGCACGATGCTTTTATCTTTATTTGGATTGGCTACAAAACCAATGAATGCAATAATAAATATTGAGTAAAATAAAAAAACACCCATTCTTATCAAAAAATATTTAATGCCTTTAGCAAGATGAAACACTAAAGGTACTTGTGTATAATCGCTAGCAGTTCGGCTCTGGCTAAACACAATGCGTATGGTATTGAATAGGGCGATTACCAAGGTTTCTACCCAAAAAAACCAAAATGCTTCAAAGGGTTGCCATTTATAAAATGCTACTCCAAAAATGGGCACCAAATTAAACACAATAATAAACGCCCTGTCAATCGTTCTATTCATCTTACTAAAATAAACAAATAACCAAAATGCTGTGAAAAATTTAGCAGGCAATCTTGCAAACCACGTTCGGTTTTAATATTTTTTCAATTTATCTTTATCAATCAACTCGTATGAGTAAATTGAGTAAACTAAAACATCTTTATATCACGAGGTTGTGGTTAAGTAATACTAAATATTAAATTATGTACACAAATCAAGGATAAAAGAAATGGAAAATCTTTTTTTAACAGGATACTGCAACGACGAAAGGCACAAAGGGATAAGTGAAATACAAAATGTAGTTACTAAATACGGAGACATAATTGACTTTAAGATCTTCTCAGATATTTCTTTAAGTATTGTAATTGAAATCAAGGAATTTAAAATTGATGAATTGTATGACGATCTGCGGAAAAATTTAGGAATGAACAAGTTTGAGTACGTGAATTCTACTTCTCAAAAGGAAAGAACGATTTATTTAAATATTACGTTTGCTTAAGGAGTTGGCGATGCTGATATTGCAGTTTCCGCTGTGTCGGCGATGGTTTTCACTGCATACGCTGCAAAAATTAAAGCACTGTCCGTGAAACCCCAACGCAGAAAAGATTCTAAATCCACTAACAACCGAAGATAGTTTTTACTTTCATTTATAGAAACAAAGCCACATTATCCATTTTTATTCCTTGCATTTAAATGCCCTTATTTAGGTAAACACTACAGTTAGGCATCACACATCAGTTTACATTTTCTGAACGTATAACTTTGAAATAGATAAGCTGGAATGTTCAGTTTATTTAAAGTGCAGTTTTAAAGTAGTAAAATAGCCATAAAAATCTACTACGAAAACTTGGCCGGGTCAAAAGGAATTGCAAAATGTTTCGCTGTGAAAGTATTTTCAATATATCTTTAGCGATTAAACGGGTAAGCGAAATAAAAATTTAAATAACATCCAATTGCTTACATAGCGGTAATCCTGCAAAACATTCGGTATTAGTTAAAAACAAACTAATTTATTGTATTATGAGAAAAAAAGGAATTTTGTTTATTTCATTTGTTGTTATCTTTTTTGTTATCAGCTTTGCCCACGAGTATATACTAATTGCTGAGAAGTATTCCTTAGAAAAAGGCGACACGCTCGAAATGCATCTTTTTGTTGCTGACGGTTTCAATATTGAACTTGAAAGGCAAATGCAATCAAAAATGACAAAAAATTTGAGTTACTAAATGAAAATGGAAGAACTGATTTGTTAGCTTCCACACAAGATGGATCTTTCCCAATTGTAAAAACCAAAGTAGATTTTGAAGGACTAGGTTTGGTGCATATTGAAAGAGATTATGCAAAAATAACTTTGACTACTTCTAAATTTTTGGACTATTTAAAAGAAGATAATATTGAAAATATTATAGTGTCGCAGGAGCAGGCAAAAAAACGTCAAAGAGAACGTTATTCACGCTATATTAAAGCACTCGTACAAAGTGGTAAAATAAAAAACGACACTTTGTATAAAACTGAGATTGGCCAAAAATTTGAAATTATCCTGTTGCAAAATCCTTATAAACTAGATAAAGGAAATGTGTTGTCTGCACAAATACTTTTTAATGGCAGGCCATTGATAAATAAGATTATTACTGCAAGAAACAGAATTGGAAGTAAGCCTTCGCTTGAAATTAAATCAAGAACCAATAGTGAAGGAATTTGTAATTTTAAACTTATTAGAGAAGGAGTTTGGTTCATTCATGCTACGCAAATGATACCTTGTGAGGATAAAACGGAAGCGGATTGGGAAAGTTTTTGGGCATCATATAGTTTCGGTTTAAACTAATGCAAAAGGAGTGAACCGACATATTTTCACGCACTAAAACTTCAGGTAAGATAAGCTTGAATTGTCAATGGTAAAACGCAAATAGTCCATATTAGCAATCAATCCTACATCAGCAATACGTCATTTTATGCTTAACATAAAATTACCTTGATTTACTTTAAAGGACTTTTTCAAATGAGGTTTAAAACGTTTACTAGAATAGAATCTTTCAGATGATGATCGTTGGTACAATGCGTTTTTTTATGCGATGTAGGAAATGGCCGCAGGCTATTTCAAGGGATAATATATTCTTTTTGTGCCTGAAAGGTTTTCACCGTGTACGGTACAAAAAATAAAAACATTTCTTGCTAAACAACGAAATAGAAGAGCGCCTGAATGAGCTTACCAGCAAAATTTATTTTTCGTATCATCAATTACAGGTAGTCGGTAAGTAAAAGTGCTCCGATATCGCCAATTTCTGATGTACCACCAAAACTTATAAATAGAAAGCCGGAAATCAGGAAAGTATTACTCATTCAACGTCCGGGTTTTTAAGTTGCAGAATAATAATTTAAAGGCTCTTTTGATGCGAAGACCCCATCTGGAAAAAAAACACAATAATTTTTCAAGCCGGTTTTGCCTGGTATTTATAATTGAATTTTGAATGTAAACCATTTTCCCTTTTGATAAAATCGACAGTAGTTTACAGTTACGAAATTTAGTCAAACCGCCTAAATTAAATTCAATACATTTGAAATAAAAATACCCATTATGAAATTAATCCTTTTGGTTGCCACTATTTTATTTACTAAAATAGCCTGCGCTCAAACTAATGTAGAATCGACAACAAATGGCCCATTGCAATTTATCGAACTTGATCATGGGGTTGCGGAAGTAGTAGATGGAAAGGTTGAGAAACTAAAGTCTTCTCCCACAGGTACGCATGGATGGCTTGCCGATTTTGTGATCACAAAAGTTACGGATTCTGTGGAGGCTGTTATCAAGAATAATTTTGGCGTTGTGTACCAAATAAAAGCCAAAGATACCGTGGATATTGATGTGGTGATTGAATGGATTTACCCAGAAAAAATCACTAACGATAAAGGCAAAAAATTCAAATCGATTAAGTACACTACTCATCGGCCTACCAATATTCCTTCCGCATCATCTTATAGTTTGGATGCACCTTACGAGTTGGTAAAAGGCAACTGGACGATGAATATTTATCTGGAAAATAAAATGGTCTACAGCAGAACATTTTTTCTTTATTAACAATAGAGATATACAAATGAATAACACTCTAAAAAATACAACTGCTAAAAAAAATGATTTTATTTCTGGATATCAAATGATAGGCGGATTAATTGGTTTGGCTTTTATGTTTGCAATATTTTTCAATGTTGAGGAAATCAACAACAGTTACATTTTTATTTTAGGACTAGGATTTTTGTTTTATATTTTCTCTTTTATAGCTGGCTTGTTTTTATTTCAGGGGAAAACCTATGCTTTAAAAATCTCTTTAATCAATCAAATTCTACAAATATTTGGATTCTCTTTTTGGGGTTATGGATTTGAATATGTTGCAGGGGTATCATTCGATTTTTTTATTAAATATACCGATAGCCTTGATTTTACTATAAACATTGGGTTATCCAATTGGCACATTCTTCTTAATAATGATACTGGAATAGAACAAGTTTCAATCAATATGGTGGCATTAGTTCTTGCAATTTTCATTGTAAGACTTCAAAAGCAAAATAATGTAGAGAAATCGAATATCGGAACATAATTACACCCAGCCGATAAAAGTATTTGAAAAGCTGGAATAGACCTAAGCACAATTAGCGTCATCTCACATTTAAATTTCAAGCTGAAGAAGTTACTATTTGCAATACTGACATTATCAATTTATTTGGCATTACACATCAAGGCATTATCAGGCTTATAAATCTGAACTAAGAAAGTGGGAATGGTATAGTACATGAACAACAGAGCAATAAAAAACTTTCGTTTTAAATTATTTTTTCAATATATCTTTAGCCATCAAACTTGTAAGTGCAGATCGGAAATTTTGTTACGGTCAAAAATGAGCATATTTATGAGATGGTTACATCGTTATGAGAAACATCATACTAATAGTGTTATTCTTTTTTCTTTCTTGTACAAGTACTAAACACCTGGATGAGAGAGTGGATTATGAAATCTCAAGCTATGGAATAGCCGGAATTGATACGCTTGTAGATATAGGCTGTGGTTCTGGCTATTACGACAGATTTATTTCTAATAAATTTAAAAACTTACATTTTGTTTTAGAAGATTTACCAAGAGACATTTGGAATAATGACCTAAAAAAGCTGTTGAAAAAAACTGTTGTCAACACGCCTTTTGCACCAAATTTTAAAACCAATTCCCGAATAGTTTTTGGCACCCACGACTCTATACCATTACAAAGTGAGCTATATGAACTGGTGTTATGCAGACTGACGTTGCACGAATTTTCAAGTAAAGATAAAATGACTGCAGAATTATCCCGTATTTTAAATTCAACAGGCACTTTAGTAATAGTGGAAAGAATATCCTCGTTTAAAGGTGAAAGAGACAAAGAATGTAAACAACTTTATTTAACCAAAGAACAAGTTATAAGTTCATTCGGTAACTTAAAACTTACAGACACTATACGAATAGGGATCCCTTCTGAAAATGGCATGATATTTAAGTTCAAGAAAAAAACTGTGGCCAACAGCTAATACTACTTCTTCTAGCCTGTAAGGCCACCGACAAAGGCTTAGTTGCACTAAATCTGGGAGAAGGCGAAGAGTGCCATTCCAGGGGGATCGGGGGTGAGCATTTTCACTACTCCCCAAAGCAGTACGTTGAACCTATTAGTTAGGGCATGTTACAATTGAATTCAACAAATTACTATAGCAGTATCTTAATAAAAAAAATCGTGGGCAAAGATTTTAGCTGAATAATAAGTTCCAGGATTATTGATATAATAAACAATGGCATTGGCGCTACGTTTGTGATTATTGAAACCAAATACATTTTTTAGCGAAAATACAAAAGGAGACGTTTGTTACGATGTTGCCAAAACTGGCATTTAAACTACTTTGCAAATAGCATTTCTTACATTTAAATGAGAATCCATTTTAAAATGAACGCTATAAAAATTAATGTAAATAAACAATTAGACGGATACTCATTTAGCATCACACCATCCATTCGTGATTTTATGAACAATTTTTTTTCCAATGCCCATCCTGCTAATAATTTTTTTTGCTTATGATACAGAGTGTGACTTTGAAATGTATGCTGGTGAAAAGCTGGAAAGCCGTAGTTACCCGGCTCGAGTTAAACCAATTTGATGAAATTCAGTTATTGCCATTCAAACAGGAATTGTTTTAAACAAACTAACTCCTTATGGCCACAAAGTTTAATCAATATTTACGAAAGTCTTTGTTGAATCTACCGTCAAAAAAATCTAAATTCATTCTCAACATACACCAACATCAAAAAAGGCAGCCCGTTCCCGGACTACCTTTTCAAATATAAAAAAGAATTACACTCAGTTAAGCCAAATCAAAACGGTCAAGATTCATCACCTTGTTCCAGGCGGCAACAAAATCATGTACAAATTTTTCTTTTGAATCTTCACAGCCATATACTTCAGCAATGCCACGAAGCTCCGAGTTAGAACCAAAGATTAGATCAGCACGACTGCCTGTCCACTTAAGTTCACCTGTATTTCTATCATGTCCCCAAAACACTTGTTGAGAATCAGAAGCAGCCTTCCAGGTGGTATTCATATCCATCAGGTTCACAAAGAAATCGTTGGTAAGCGCTTCCGGTTTACTGGTAAATACACCATGTTTAGATCCATCAAAATTGGTGTTCAGTACCCGCATGCCACCAATAAGAACTGTCAACTCAGGTGCGGTCAGCGTTAATAGTTGTGCTTTGTCAATCATCATTTCCTCTACGGCGGCAGTGTGCCTTGCCTTAAAGTAGTTGCGGAATCCATCAGCAGCCGGTTCAAGTGCGGCAAACGATGCCGCATCCGTTTGCTCCTGTGATGCATCTCCACGGCCAGGCTTAAAGGGTACTATCACTGAATGCCCTGCATTCCTTACTGCTTGTTCAATGCCAGCGCATCCGCCCAATACAATCAGGTCGGCAATGGAAACAAATTTGCCGTCATTGTTAAACGTTGTTTGAATGTCGGTAAGCTTTTCGAGCACTGTAGCCAGTTGCGCCGGGTTGTTGACTTCCCAATTATTCTGTGGTGCCAAACGAATGCGTGCCCCATTGGCGCCACCACGTTTGTCTGATCCACGGAAGGTGGATGCTGATGCCCAGGCGGTTGATACCAGTTGTGAAACAGACAATCCTGTTGCTAATATTTTATCCTTTAAAAAAGCGATATCAGTGTCGTTAATTGGTTCATTCGTTACGGTTGGAATTGGGTCTTGCCAAATTAGCACTTCTGCTGGTACATCAGGGCCAAGATAGCGTTCACGTGGTCCCATATCCCGATGTGTAAGCTTAAACCATGCACGTGCAAAAGCATCCGCCAACTCATCCGGATTTTCAAAAAAGTGACGGGAAACTTTCTCATACGCCGGATCAACTCTAAGGGCGATATCGGTTGTAAGCATCATGGGTGCATGCTTTTTTGATGTGTCGTGAGCATCGGGCACTGTACCTGCACCTGCACCATTCTGCGGTTGCCATTGGTGAGCGCCAGCCGGACTTTTAGTGAGTTCCCATTCGAAACCAAATAGGTTTTCAAAGTAGTTGTTGCTCCATTGGGTGGGCGTTTTAGTCCAGGTCACCTCAATACCGCTGGTAATCGTATCACCTGCATTGCCGCTGCCATAAGTGTTCTTCCAGCCAAGTCCTTGTTCTTCAATACCTGCCGCTGCCGGTTCTTTGCCAACATATTTGGCTGGATCTGCAGCTCCATGCGTTTTACCAAAAGTATGACCACCAGCAATCAGGGCCACTGTTTCATAATCATTCATCGCCATGCGGCCAAATGTTTCCCGGATATCACGGGCAGATTTTAGTGGATCAGGATTTGCATTAGGCCCTTCTGGATTTACATAAATTAAACCCATCTGCACGGCACCTAAGGGATTCTCCAGTTCCCGGTCACCGGTATATCGACTATCGCCTAACCATTCTTTTTCTGCACCCCAGTACACATCTTCCTGTGGTTCCCACACGTCTTCCCGTCCACCACCAAAACCAAAGGGTTTTAGACCCATCGACTCGAGGGCGCAGTTCCCTGCGAGGACCATCAAATCTGCCCAGGAAAGTTTTTTGCCGTATTTCTGTTTAATTGGCCAAAGCAATAGGCGTGCCTTATCAAGGTTAGCATTGTCGGGCCAACTATTGAGTGGGGCAAAGCGCTGGGAGCCTGCACCTGCGCCACCACGGCCATCTGCAATTCGATAAGTTCCGGCGCTATGCCAGGCCATCCTTATGAAAAAAGGTCCATAATGCCCAAAATCGGCTGGCCACCAGCTTTGGGAAGTGGTCATCAGTTTAAAAATGTCTTTCTTTACTGCATCCAAATCAAGGGTTTTAAATTCTGCTGCATAATCGAAAGATTCACCCATTGGGTTTGACAGTGTAGAATGTTGCCGAAGGATATTGAGCTTTAACTGGTTAGGCCACCAGTCGCGATTTCTGGTGCCATTGCCTGCGCTCTTATTTAAGGCGCCTCCGCTAAACGGGCATTTGCTTTCGCCATTTACTTTGTAATCGGTGCCAGGCGATGGTGCGTTCATTTCTTTAATTGTATCCATAGTTTTTGTTTAATGGTTAAGCTAAATTAAATATGATTTCACTAAAAGATTTATCTATTTAAATTATACATTCATAGACAATAGCTATGAGTCTTTACTTAGTTTACGGCAAAAAATTTTTGAGCACAGTCGTGTTTATAGCATTAATTAGCTATTAAGCTATTCGTGTTCAACCGTTGCAGTGGAACCGGGCGAACGTAAGCGCTCATTCGGATTCACACATTAAAAGTAAGCAAAGAATACGGGACGATGAATGGTTTTTTTATCACTTTCAATAAGTGAAAAAGGCTATTAGAATTGATTTTGCAGGACAATGGCTTGGGGGGAACTAATGTCAAAATTAAATAAGTAACAAAGCATCCCTGTCAACGATGTTTAGATTAAAAATAAATTAGAAAGCCTTGATATGTTGATGTACAAAGGATAAAATGGGGACAGTTTTTATACACTCAACAGAAGAACTTCATCGTGACTAACGGATAAGGCTTTACTGGCAAATAGGATTTGGTATTCATCTTAATTTGTAAAAAGGGTAAATAAACACTCGTGTACGTGTTAGTTCGGGGAGCAAATAATCGACTCATTGATTTATCTCTTGTGCAAAATTGCTTGCGTCTACAAGCCATGTTAAGATGTATAAATTAAATGAGGCCAGTTACGAAATTATTACTGGGTGTAGGAAATCAAAAATTTCCGATATCAATATCAAGCCGTCTTAAAATAGAGCCCAACATTAAAATCTGTTAATACGGGGGTTTTATTGTAACTGAAAAATAGCCGTAACTTTTATTTCAATTTTCGTTTAAAAAATTCTGCTACTGCGTCGTAAACTTTAACAGCGTTACTCCATTTCATCCAGTGGTGCGTATCATCTGGAATCATCATTGCTTCAAAAGGTACACCCTGTTTTCCCAAACGGTTTACCAGGTCGGCACTTTGGTAAAAGCGCACGTTGCGGTCATCATCTGCATGAATGATTAATACCGGTGATTTCCAGGTGCTCATTGATGATACCGGAGAAGAATTCCACGCAACTTTTAATGCATTTTCGTAATCCGGGGCTTTCTCATATTTATCAGCATTGGCGCCTAATACAGATGCATTGGTAATCCAGTCGTGCACCCCATGAATATCTACACCGGCAGCAAAAAGTTTAGAATCTCTGGCCAATGCCATCGCCGTTAAAAAGCCGCCATAAGAGCCGCCATAAATGCCAATCTTTTTGGCATCTACAAAGGATTGCTTTTGTAACCATTCGCCAGCAGCTTTAATATCCATGTATTCTGAAGCCCCTGCCGCACCGCCATTTTTTGGCTGATGAAATTCGTATCCATAACCAATGCCCAACCGGTAATTCACTGCAAGCACTACAAAACCCTGGCTTGCCAGATATTGATTGGATGCATAGGCGTTGGAATAATAATCAGAATAATTCCAGCCCAATAACATTTGCCTTGGCGGACCGCCATGCACATAAACAATGGCTGCTTTTTTTGGGATGCCGCCTTCAGGTAAAAACAAATCGGCATGAACGGTTATACCATCAGCGGAGGTAAAAATTACCCGCCTGGGCGTTATCAATTTTGCTGTTTTGAAATCATCAGGTATTAAATCTTCCCCTAATAATTGAACGCTGTTTTTTGCTTCACTATTCAACTTCAAGATGGCTGGTAAAGGCGGTTGTTGATCTGTTGCACTGATGAAAGCAACGGTGTTTCCATCGTCTGTTAATACCGGCGTCCATTCCAATCCGCTGCCCGGTGTAAGTACCTGCATATCTGCTTTGTCTACGCTCACTTTCAGGGCATGTCTTCTTTCAATATCCAATGGATCGCTGCCGGTGTTGGCGCTAAAAGTCAACTGTTTTTTATCGGCACTTAGTTGAATGTGCTCACACATAAAACTACCGGGTGTAAGCAATTGCGCTGTTCCACCAGTAGATGCAATTGAATATAAATGCGGCCAGCCATCCTGGTAAGACAGAAACACAATCTTGTTTCCTGCTGCCCAATGCAGGTTGGTTCCGCCGTGTGTAGTTGGTAGCGAGCCTCGAAAAGTTGCTGGCGCCTTCCATAGTAGCGTTGCCTTATTGGTAGTAATATCCGCCGTGTAAATGCTCCATGGAATGTGTTTTTTGGCTAAGATAGAATCCGGCGGTCCGGCCAAACCCGGTCTTCTCACAAAAACAATTTGGTTGCCATCCAACGACCAATGCGGCGTATTATCCCGGTTAAAAGAGGGTGCTATCCATTTAAGGGAATTGCTGCTATTGCTATGAATACCAATGATGGAATGATCGGTTCTGTTACTAACAAACAGCAAGGAACTGCCGTCTTCATTCCACTCCAGCCCATTTACGGTGCCTCTTGTGGTGAATAAGTTTTTCGCAGCAGCGGATCCATCTACCGGAACCGTCCATGGCTGTCCCGCTTTTATAAATACCACCGTTTTATTATCCGGTGATAAAAGCGGATCGTCACCTTCAGACAAATATTTCACTTCGCCACCTGCAAAAGGAATACTGGCAATCTGAACTTTAAAAGGGTTTAATTCAAATCCGGGATTGGTGGGTAAGCCGATATCCCAATTGCCACTATGCTCTCCTCCACGCACAAACAGCAACCACTTGCCATCGTCGGAAATAGACAGGCTCGTAATTTCCTGCCCATCGTCGTTGGTGTAATTGGTAAGCTTTCTTGGTTTGTAGGCCGGGCCTTCTGCTACGTACACATTTCTCTTACCTTGCTCATCGAGTGCCCAGGCTATTCTAGCGCCTTTCGCGGCAGTGCATAATTCCGTTGGAAAGGGATAGTTTTTAAAAGAAGACAATGGTATGTTTTGCGCCCACAGTTGAAGCGGCAATAAAAAAAGCAGCAGGATTTTCTTGATCATAAAATAATGTGATTATTGAATGGTTGAAATAGTTTTTGTTGCAAACGATTCATTATTTATAATTTTGAAGTTAGGTTATATAGCCAAATAAATGTTGAGTTGATTTTGTTGAAAGTGGATGGTTGTTGAAATTATTTATGCATGTTAACTGCCGAAGGAGGCAAAAGCTAAGTATTTAGCGTTGAGCAATTCGTTTATCCACGCCGGCTTTAATGTAAAATGGCTGGCTTGACCGGGGCCGATAGATGAAGCCATTTTGAAGGATTTCTTTTCTATAATCCAATTGCGATTTATAGGGTAATGTAAGCGGTTTGCAAATGCTTCCCTTTATCGGGTTAGACTAGTTTACTTTTTTCTTCCAAATAGGGAGGGGCAACTTGATGCGATCCTTCGACTTCGCTCCCACTATCAAGTTAATAAACGATATCAATAACCATACGCAGCATATAAGCTACTTAACCAAATCGTCTATTCGGTATAACTACCAGAGACAATGACGAAATAACTGTAGCAGGAAATGAAAAATAAAGCTGTGTAATTTTTGAGTAGTTAAATAGTACTTAAAGTTCTTTGTTAGAAGTATAAAGTAAAAAAACAAGGGTAATATTGACTTCCTACCAGCCATTTGTGGGTGGACGTTTTAATACACTGCCACGATTGGCTGTTGTCTATACAGGCTATTAAATTTTAAAACAATTAAAAGTAAACAAAAATGAAATGTCCAACCTGTAATGTAAATTTAGTAATGAGCGACCGTAATGGGATAGAAATAGATTATTGCCCCGAATGCCGGGGGGTGTGGCTCGACCGGGGGGAGCTGGATAAAATTATCGAACGCTCTAATCAAAATGTAGCTACCCGGCCCTCAGAGAATTATCGAGAGAAAGATCAATACAACCAGCATTCTGACTATAAATACAAAAAAAAGAAAGGTTTGCTGGGAGATTTGTTTGATTTCTAGTTCGCCGTTTTTTGTCTATACTGGTGGATATTTTCAATTTTAAAAGCGAAGGAGCCGAATTTGAAAAATTTGCAACAGGCTGGAAGTTCCGCGTTTTATTTTTACCAATTTTTAAAAAATGCGATGGTAGCTTTTAAAACAATGGTGAAGCCAGATTGTCTGACTTCACCATTTTGTTGCTTGGTTAAGATCAAAATGCAGTTGCTTTTTAGCAGTGAAATTCGCTTACAATTAATCCATATCTACGTCTCCCAAATTATCATCTGGAATCCGGTCTATCAGTTTGTTGTATGGATCAATGCCGGCTTTTACCGGCTTCCCTTTTACATGCAACGTTATCTTTTTTTCGCCCTGGGGCAGTTTATATTTTTGAATATAAAGTGGATTAATTTTTTTTCGTCCATCCTTGTCCTTTGTTTCTTCCCCAAAGATGGCTACATCAATATAGTCATTCATGGCGGCTACGGTTTCTTTCCCGGTGCTGTCCGCATACAATTTTTTAGTACTAAAATCCAGCGTTACATCATATCCATCTTTGCCCGCTGGTTTTGCAGTAGCTTTTATCAATTTGTTTTCGTACAGCGTAATCTTTTCCCAGGTATCAGTTAGGTAATAATGAAAAGAATCGGGCGTATGTTTTTTCAAAAATGCATACAAGTCATTGCTGCCGGCAAAGGGTGGGTTTTCTTTAAGCGCAAAACTATCCCTAAATTCATGTAGTGCTTTGTTGAGTGTGCTATCCCCAATTAAATCTCGCAATCCGTACATTACCAGGCTTCCTTTATAATACCATTGGTAAGGCCGGTTGCAGTTGATAAAAGTATTTTCTTTTTTGGCTTCGTTCGCTCTACCAGAAAGGTATTGGTCCAGCTCACCTTTTAAGAAACGTTTCATATTATCCCGGCCATATTTCCGCTCGGTCAACAGTAAGGCAGTGTATTCGGCCAGGGCTTCCGAAATCAGGTTTGAGCCTCTTGTGTAGTTTGGTGTTACCTGGTGACCCCACCACTGGTGCGCCAGTTCATGTGCCGTCACAAAATAGAGGAAGTCAAAATCGTCGGGTTTTTTAAAATCTGCTACCCATGCAAAGCTTTCACTAAACGGAACTGTGTTTGGAAAGCTTTGCGCAAATCCAGCATACCGTGGAAACTCCAATAACCGCATCTGTCTGTATTGGAAAGGGCCGTAAGCTTTCGAAAAATATTTCAAGCCATCCTTGTATGCCGCATTAAACCGGGATAAATTAAATGGATGCTGCTGGTCGTAATATATTTCGATGTTCACTTTTTTACCATCATCCGTTGTAACTGAATCTTTTAATACTTCATACTTTGCGGATACCATGCTAAAGAAATAATCAATGGGTGAATCCTGAACATACGAAAAGTATTTGCGTCCTTTTTCTTCCCATGTTTTTTGAAGGTAACCGGGTGCTATTGCAATTTGATCGGGCGTAGTACTTACTACCGCTTCAAAATGTATCAGATCAGCATCATCATTAAACAGCATGTTGCGAATGCCTTTTGGATCATTGTGTTGTGGCAATTCATATTCTTTCACAGGCAAACCATTCTTTTTCCGGTATTCATCACTCTCTAATTCCATTTGCTGATTGTAGCCAAAGGAGGGTAGGCCGCCGCTATAGAAAGTACCGTTTTTTACAATTTCCCTGCTTAAGCCGCTGTTTACAAATCCATGATTGCTGATAGTAGAACTTACCTCCATCAACGCAGTATCGCCAGGTTGCAAGGTTACTGGCAAATTATAAATCCGGTAATTCATCGTATCCTTTCCTTTTTTAAATAAGGTGAATGCCGAATAAGGATAAGCTAAAGGGCTGGTGTAGCCCAGCGCTTTTCCATTGTATAAAATACTGTAGGCTATATTTTGTTCCGCCAGTAAATGCAATGCGTTGATCGGTTCGCCGGATTTATTTTTCATAAATATTTTGGCATAAATTTGAACCCTTCTTTCATCTGGAAAAATATCGGCCTTTACCAACACGGTCGTAACTTTTGGCTGGGGTAGGTCTTCATATTTTTTGAGTGTCTTTTCGTACATAGCAGTGCGGCTTCTGGTTTCTGCAGCGGTATAATAATTATTGAGATAGCTTACATTGTAATAAATGAAAGCTCCACTACCCAGCCATGCAATAAAGAAAAGTGTAACCAACGCACGGGGCCAACCGTTAAACCGTTGCATGGCTACCCGCCAGCGTTCTTTAAATCCACCAGTTACACCACGTTGGTAAAAAAGGAATGCGAGTGTTACGAGCAGTGCTCCCAACATTAGCCAGTAAAAATTAAACCAGTTTTGCGGCGCTAAAAAATGTCCAATCCCATTCATATCCGACCACATGTAGCGAGGCGTATAGAAATAAAACAACAGGTTATAATCCATCATAGCATAGGCCCGCATTAAAAACATGGAAATCCATATCAGCATGGCAACACCATGGCCCCCAAACTTGTTGTTCATTATACTGTGTACCGCAAAACAAAGCAGTACCATTTGTAGATAACCCGGTAAGCTTAACAGGTACATCTCTGTAAAATAAACGCCAAAGTTGTATTGGGTATAGCCCTTGAGTGTTTGTACAATTACCCCTGCCACAATTGGAATATTACTTAGCAGAAAGGCGATGCCAAATAAGGCAGATAATTTTGACAAAAAGAAAACGGTATTAGAAACCGGCATGGCATCATTCAAAATATTGTAGCGGGTGTTTCTTTCTCTGTGTACGGCTTCGCCAGTGTAAAATAAAAGAATGATAAAAATGAAAACGGAATAGTTATAGTTCTTATAATCCATCAAAAAAACAGTGAGTGGCTTGTCTGCCACACTATAATAAGTATTGCCGATCCAGAAATCGATTAATAAAAAGAGCACGCCACCACCGAGTATTGCCTTAAAATAATTGTCCTTTATAATGTTTAAGAATTCAATCTTTACGAGATTCCACCAAATTGCCCTGGTCTGTCGGCCGCCAAAGTTTTGATGTACATTTCGGATGAGTATGGGTGCAGGTTCTGCAGTTTTTTCTTTTTTATTTTTGCGGATTTTAACTTGCTCCGGCTGCAAAAATTTTTGAAAATTAAAGCGCCAATAGGCATAGCTGATAATAAGAATGGCAATTCCCAGCCAGATGGCCCGGTTGAGAACAATTACTTTTGTAAGTGGTATCAACAGGGTGTTTTTTTCAAATGGGGTATAAAATCTCGTCTCCAGCAAAAATGTATTCACAGCAAATGGATCCAATAATTTCACCAGTTCTCTTTTCTCCAGATCACTTACCAGAAAGCTGGAGAGGAAGTAGCCAATCAATAATAAAATACTGGCACTGTAAATCACTTTTACATTTCTGGTAAGTGATACCAGCGCAAAAAAGATGGTAGAAGATAATAAAAGATTACCAATGGCAAAGGCAAAATACGGTTGAAAATAGTTCCAAAGTCCGTAGTTTCCAATTCGCTCCGGCACTACCCAACCAAGCGCCGGGCCAACTGCTGCGCCTGCGATGCTGCCCCAGCTAAATCCAGTACCAATAAGTAATACAAATATAAAGGAGCCAAAAAATCTGCCCCAGAAATAACCAAACTTGGTAATGGGATAAGCAAACAAATAATTACGGGTTTGGTGCTCAATATCCCGGTATAGGGGAACCCCCATTATAGCAGAACAAATGAGCATACCGACCATACTAAAAATAATAATACCATTCGCCATTACCCAGGGGGCATTGTGCATTACTTTTTCTGTAGCTGGCGTAGAACCAGTGCCGGTGGAAAGAAACCCCAATAAAAAGAATGCAAAAAAATAGATCCAGGTTGCCGGTCTTTTAATGCGGTATTTCAATTCAAATAAAAATATTTGCCAAAACATAGTTGCTTATTTAAGGAATAAATAATTAGAGTGTAATCACATTCATTCTGCTGGAAATCTGGTAGAAGTAAACATCTTCCAGTTCGGCGGGTACCGGCACAAATCCGATGCCGGGGTCGCTTTCTGCATGGATGCGGATGGTAAGGTTACCACCCTTCATTTGCACGGATATTACCCGATATTGATCCCGGTATTCTTCAATAGCTATTTTATTGATTGACCTGGTAAAAATATTTCCTTCCAGTTCTTTTACTGCTTCATCCGGATCGTCGTGGCGCAGTACTTCTCCCTGGCAGATGATAGCGAAATCGCTGCACAATGTTCTTACATCTTCTACAATATGTGTAGATAAAATCACGATTGTATTTTCTCCCAATTCGCTTAACAGGTTGTAAAAACGATTTCTTTCTGCGGGATCCAAACCTGCGGTTGGTTCATCTACAATGATCAGTTTTGGATTGCCGATCAATGCCTGCGCAATACCAAAGCGTTGCTTCATACCACCTGAAAAACTGCCCAGATTTTTTTTACGATCAGCGTACAAGTTTACTCTGTCAAGCAAAGCGCCTACTACCTGCTTTCTTTCCTTTGAATTGTCGATTCCTTTTAGTTGTGCAATATGATCCAGCATCATTTCCGGACTTATTTTTGGGTACACCCCAAACTCCTGCGGTAGGTAGCCGAGTATTTTTCGCACTGCTTCCTTCTCTTTTAGTACATCCATTTCATCTAAAAAAATACTACCGCCATCGGCTTCCTGCAAAGTGGCAATGGTTCGCATTAAAGATGACTTGCCAGCACCATTTGGGCCGAGCAGGCCAAACATGCCTTGTTGAATGGTAAGGTCAATTCCTTTTAAAGCCTGTACTCCGTTGGGATAAGTTTTTGTGAGATTAGTTATGGATAATTGCATATTGGTTGGTTTTGAATAAAAGTTAAATCTGCAATAAATATAGTTAATAATACATTTAATAAAGCGGTTATACCAGATTTATTGATCAATTGGATGAATGAAATCTTATCAAATAATTGTCAGTCAGCAAGTCTGCAGACTAAACTTATACTTGAGAATATTGCATGATCCAACACGTTTTGAGCCGACACATCTATTGAAATTTTGCAGACTTCATCATGGCTACGGCCTCTTTTAGCTGCTGGCTACCTTCAAGCCTTTTACTGTAAACGATATCCACAGCCAGGGTTTGGCTGGGTGTGTAATACATTCGGGCAACATTCATTTTATTCAAATTGCTGTTGAATCCGCTCGCTGCTAAATATTGGCCCGACCTGTTAATCTCCGTAACTTTTATACCCATCATGGTAATCATGGGAGTAACCGTTTCTGTGAAGTTTTGGAAGTCATCACCATTCCACGGATTAACACTCAAAGTAACCGCAATGTCATTGGGGTATTGTTTGCTTTGAAACCCGGTGCAAGGCTGGCCATATCCTGCCGCTGCATCATCCTCTACATTCCAGTTTGCTTTGTTATACTGAATTGATATACCCTGCGAAGTATTTTCGTGCAAGCTTAGTAAAGCGTTTGTATTACTCACCAACTCCACGTCTGTATTGTCGGTTTTACTTCTAATGCCGGGAGGGTTGGTTTTTTCATCAGTTATCTTATTCTCATCTACTGGTTTTACTTCGCCCCGCTGAACGAAATTTGCATTATTTTTCCCAAGGTCAGTTAATCTGTTGGTGGCATTTACCATAAAGAATATGATAGACCCTACTATACCCAAAACAATACTTGCGCCAATGGCCCATTTAAATTTACTGTCCCTACGGCGAACCTGCTCCATAATCAGTTGATACTTTTGCTGTGGGCTTAGGTTGGATGAGTCTATCTGGTAGCGATCCAGCAAAATTTGTAAGGTCTCATTTTTTTTACCTTCATCACCCGACTTCAACAGGTCAACCTGTTTTCGGTTGCGATCTCTTAAATAGTAAAATAAAACGATTGATAAAAAAGCGATCAGTGTAAGCGGAGTTGTTACATATTTTAAAGCATCAAACATGGTGGTGGGAGTTTTTTTCTGAAACAAGATAAAAACCAAATCTTAAAAATGCAAGTGACTATAACAATTAAACGAGCGGCCGTTGGCATGCAAAAGGGCAAATAGCCTGCAATGAAGATATCTTATCTTACAATTAAATCTGATATTATTTTTAGCTTGATGCTTCTATGAGTGAGACTTGCTGCAATATCAAAAAGAAGTTAAGCTGAATTTTCTTACTGGAACCACCTACACATCTCATTTGATCTTTCGGATTAATAATTTTTTAGTAATACTTTTTTATTCAGCCATTTCCTTGCAGGTTCATCATATAGTTTTAAACAGCCGTAGGCAAGCAAAATACTCGCAATAAGGGTGAGGAGTCCAATGGGCCATGCTTGTCCGAAGGGAACTTTATTATTGTACACCCATCCGGTGTAAATGTAAATGAGGGGATAATGGGTGATGTAGATCGGGTAGGAAATGTCACCAAAGAACTTACAGATTGTTGTTATGTATTTTCCTTTTACGTCACCGCTTGCTCCAAGAAAAACAATTAGCGGGAAGATAAAAATAATATTCAACGAATCGTACAATCCATTCATCCATAAATGCTCACTACCGCCTATTCTTGGTATGGCCAACACAATTACAATCAACAGGCTGCACCAGAGAAAGGCATTTTTAACAGCCGTTATTTTTATTATGCGGGAGAGCAGTAAGCCAGCAAAGAAAGGATACATTAAGCGTGTAAACCCTATGCGGAATTGCACAGGTTCTAGTGCCCAGCCGCCAATTACGTCTCCATTGGTGCCTGTTACTGTAAGGTGTATCAAAGCACAGCCCGACACAATTACCAGTATAGTCAAAGCAGTATTAGAAAATTTCCTAACAAACAAAGCGTATAAAATATTGCCGATGTATTCAAAAAACAGCGACCAGGCCGGGCCGTTCAGTGGATGCATTTCCGACCAGCCCCGAATATCCATGGAAAGCGGCACAGGCAGCAACGTAAACCCAATCACCATAATTAGCAACATCTTCCAAACCGGCACCGTATGTATCAATGGCCACAAAACAGCATCCTGAAAGTAAAAACACAAAGCCCCAATAACAGATCCCATGATTACCATGGGTTGCAGCCTGATGAGCCTACGTTTAAAAAAATCGCTAATGCTCATTCTGTGCCAGCGGTCATCATAAGCATAACCAATTACAAAACCAGAAAGCAAAAAGAAAAAGTCAACAGCAAGATAGCCGTGGTTAATGATCTGCTCAAAGCGATTGGCAGCATTGGCTTCGCAAAGGTGAAAGGCAACTACCATCAAAGCGGCTACGCCACGCAGGCCATCCAATATCGGGTAATGGGGTTTTGCAACTAAATTACCGGAGTTCATAAGCAATGCAGGTTGAGCGTTTTAATTCGTCTTTACAAACATAAGATATTTGGCGCCTATACTAGGCTTTTAAAATCGGGTTGTAAAGAATATTTGTATGATGATGAGCCTAAAATGAATACCCGAATTTAAGGTACGCATTACGAGTTACCCACTACATCAATATCAACACGGGAAAAAAACGTTGAATGATTTTTGAATAGATAAACCAACCCACCATTCCACCAATCGTATTCATAATAAGATCGTCGATATCTACAGTTCTGAAAGTTCCAATCTGCCGGAGAAAAAATTGTATTAACTCAATTGAAAAGGAAAAAACAACGCAGCTCGTCAATACGCTGGTAAGCGATCTGGCTGATCTGAAAATACAGGGTAACAGTATTCCCAATGGAATCAATAAGATGAGATTGCCGATGATATTCTCGAGTGCATGCAGCTTTGCATAATCATCGTGATCATGCGAGGCATTTATATAGTAAATAGCTGTATTAACTATTGGTACAAGGTTTAGCCGGAGAGACCCCGGATCATTAAAACCCGATATCGATGCGGGCGCAATAGTTACTGCCATTGCTGAACTTGCATACACCGTCAATAAAAAAAGCAGCCCTTCTTTTTTAATATCTACTGCATGATGGTTATAACTGAGATAAAGCACTCTCAGCGTGCGAATAATAAACCATGCAGGAATTACCAGTTTTAAAACATATAAAATTGGACTAAAAAAAAGACTGAACATGTGGGGTCAAAATTGAGCAGGCAGATGACGAAACCGCAAAATGAATCAGATAAAGTGACCCGCTTTGAGGACAATTGGTAAAAAACTGTATTGAGACTGTTACAACTTAAAATCAAAAGCAAACAGGGAAAGTTGATAATGTGACGTTATTTTTCTGCCCAATAATCAAACACCAGCACCTTGTCCAGAATTGGCCGAAGAACATCCCCAAATGCTTTGTGGGCAGGATGGGGTAAATAAACTGCCCTGTCTTTTTCAGATGTAAAACTTAAAAAGAAACAATGGGTGTACCCCTGGGCCAGTTCTTCGGGGCTGTTGTTGGTACCCCATTCAAAAGTTTTGATTTGTTTGATCTTTTGAGGCAAGGCGGCAAATGCATCCGTTACCACTTTAATTTGCTCAGGTGTACTGCCTTTTTTAAAACTAAACATTACAACATGCCTCAATAATTTTTGAGGTGCCTTTTTACTTTGAGCGGTTACTTGTAAAATACTCATGGTTGTTAAACACAGTAAAAGTCCTATCCTTTTCATAACTATAAATTTTAATTAAATATAAATCAAGCTACACTAATATGCGCAATTGGGTACGTTTATAATTAAGGCAAAGTTGGCCAGGCACCATAAGATTTCATCCAATAAAAATTGTTAAAAAATCTTGTAGTAAAATGTAGGCATGTTAAAATTAAATACATTCCTCAAAAAATAGTTGGGTGATGAAGGATTGTGAGCGAATGGCCATCCGCTGATAAAAGGTGAGTTATTTACCCCTAACCGTTCGCTTCAATGTGGTTAATCAAGATATTTATGATCATTATTAACGTCAGATTTGCCAGTTAAACAAATAAGTACAGCTCGACTTTTTTCGATCATCAATAAAAGATGCTGGAAGTTTTCATTTAAGTCGTTACGTGATCAAACCTGACTGAGCCAGCAACCAGACTCGGCTGTTTAGCAGTTATGAAATTCATAGTAAAGAAATACTGGCATAGTCCAGAATATTTTCAGCAATCTTGATTTTAACTAGGCTGAAAATTTTACTTAACCCCCAACCAATGAGAAGTAGGACTTGAAAGCCTCTTTATTCGCAGCTTATTGAGTCGAAACTTACATCAAGAGCTGATAAATTTCATGCTTCGCCAAATAAAAGACCAGATTCATGCCGGCCACCTAACAAATCAAGTAGAAATAATGCAAGTAATATGCACAATTGTGTAACAACTGCCTCCTTAAACTACATCAATTTTGCATCATCTCTTTTAACCAAAAGGAAATCTCTTTTCATTTAGCAGTTAGTTTTGGTATGGGCCCCTGTTTTTACAGGGGTTTTTTATCAATCCACCTTCCGAAAACAAAGAAATCTATGGGTTAAAAATGAAACCATTTTAAATAATTAACCAAAAAGAAGAATTATGAAGTTTTATGTAAGCGTGGCAATCGCCGCAATTTTGATGACCGGAACCGTTAATGCACAACATGTTAATGTAGGTATTAAAGCAGGTTTAAATTTGTATAATATTAACAACGATAACAATGTGGAATATGACCCAAAAGTTGGTTTTCACGTTGGGTTGTTAGGACACATTCATCTTGCTAAACAATTGGCATTGCAACCAGAAATCACCTATTCTACGCAGGGTGCAAAAAGAACTATTGGAAGTGTTGACACCAAACTAAATCTTGGTTATATCAATGTACCAGTTCTAATACAATATATGTTTGATAACGGCTTCAGGTTACAGGCCGGACCACAGGTTGGCTTTTTGGTAAATGCAAAATCTGAAGCGGGAAGTAACAATACCGACGTAAAAAACAACTTTAAGTCAATTGACTTTGGATTGGGTTTCGGTGTTGGATATGTGAAGCCTTCAACTGGTTTTGGTGTTGACTTAAGATACAATATTGGTGTTGCAAATATCAACGAAAACACTGCAGTCAAATCAACCAACAGAGGTTTACAACTGGGAGTGTTTTATCTTTTTGATCATAAATAATGATACCCTGTTAAATGATGGAGAGGCAACGATTGTTGTCTCTTTTTTTTGTGCCTGCTGGTTTCCCTATTTGTAGCATTCATTGATTTGCACATTTGTCTTAAACAAGAAAGGGATTAAAAATTTGATGCCATGTAAAGGCTACCGGCAAACATCAAATGAATATCTTTACGATCCGATTAGTTATATATAATTTACTGCAATGAAATGTTTATTGGTTGGTTTATTGTTATCTATTTCACAGTTTGGCCGTAGCCAACTTATAACTGATTCTATTTTGGTAGCCAGCCATTACAGGAGCTTCAGTTATTTTCAACCAGCCAATGTGAAAGGTGGCAGCCTGCTGTTTATTATGCATGGATCGGGCGGTAGCTGCAACGATATGATCCCTCGTACTACCAAACTGGAGGCCATCGCCTCTCGGGAAAAGCTATTGGTGGTTTATCCCAATGGATACCAACATTTTTGGAACGAATGCCGCTTGTATTCCACAGCTCTCGCTAACAAAGAAAACATCGATGAACAAGCATTCTTCAATGAGATGATTCAATATTTCAAAACCAAGTTCGGCATCAATGAGCAAAAAGTGTTTGCAGCAGGCTTTTCCGGTGGCGGACAAATGGCGTATAAACTTGGCCTCACCATGCCCGGACGGATAAAAGGCATTGCAGCCATTGTAGCCAATATGCCTGATTCTGCCTCCTGCGATTGTGTACTTGCCGGCAAAGCGATGCCGGTGCTGATCATCAATGGCACGACAGACAAGGTAAACCCTTACAACGGCGGCGAAATGTTTGTAAGCAATGCCAGCTTTGGGGTTGTTCTTAGTTCTGAAAAATCGTTTGCTTACTGGTCGGCGCTGGCGGGCTATACCAATGCACCCTTAAAAAACCTATTACCTGATACCGACCCTACTGATGGAAAGACGATTGAAAGTTACAGCTACCGACAACGCAATAAACCGCCGGTTACTTTGCTAAAAGTAGTTGGTGGTAAACATGATTACCCTGGTGATATTGATGTGTATGTTTATGTTTGGGAGTTTTTTAAAGGGGTGAAGTAAGGGGGTTGTTTCTAAACAAAATCTTGTACTGCGGTTGGTAGCATTGTTAGTAATATTTGCCATTCAGCAGCTTGGATTCTAAAGAAATAAATTACAATTTGGCTGAACGCCTATTCCTAAAAAATATTGGCACACATTTATTCCGGCATTTCAGTACGCAAACAATTTTTGGGAAATCGGAAGAGTGGGTGATTTTGTATTGCGCTACATTATGTACGAGAGTTAGAGTGAAATGCGTTCAATAGCATCTCCCCTAACCTATCGTGTACAAGAACTTTTATAAAATCAAAGCTGATCAGGGTATTGAGTGATAGAATTTGTAAGGCCTGCCAATAACCTACACTCAATCCAGTTTTCTTATCACCTTGCAAGGATTACCCGCTGCAACTGCATTGGCAGGAATATCTTTTACTACCACACTTCCTGCACCAA
>JBGSMI010000190.1:0-4876 GCA_041740215.1 Ferruginibacter sp. | reverse complement strand
AGGATTAAGACAAGAAGATTAACGCTACTGTAATTAGTGAGTTCATTCCATCAGAAGATGATCCACTACAATAAGGATTAAGACAAAATTAGTAAACCGACAATAAGTAAAACGAATACTTCCATCAGAAGATGATCCACTACAATAAGGATTAAGACATATCAATCGCAGCTTCTACCTTGTACTTAGACCCCATCAGAAGTTGATCCACTACAATAAGGATTAAGACAAATCTTCGTTGGTATCAACGATATTGATGTGCTTCCGTCAGAAGATGATCCACTACAATAAGGATTACAATTTGTAATTGGTTACCCTATGCCAGGCCGTTGATTTAGCTAAAAACAGCAGCAATTACAACAATGATAAAACGAGCTATTGTTTTAGATATACAGGCGAATTAAGTCGATTCCCCTTTACTAATCTTCAAATAATCTATCCTGCAAATAGGTTGCATTCACCCACCTTAATATTGCTTTTCAAATTAAAACAACCTACATGGAAACAGCCCATCTGCAAAACGAACATTCACCCTTAGTGCCAGGCACTGAGCCTAAAGAGTTTACAACACAAAAAACAGAAACCGTGAAGTCGCTAAAGGATTGGGGCTTTGGGGAAGCCGGTTTGAACCAGGCAGACCCGACAGCCTTTGAAAATCGTTTACGTTGGATAAAAGCCGGACACATTGTGGATGAAAGCCATGATGTGGATGAAGAATTACGCAGAAAAAAACAATTAGAGGCCGAAATGACTTTGAAAGAAGCTGAAAAGAATGGTAAAGAAAAAGACCAGCAACACATCAAAGAAGTCGTCATTACCGATAAGGAAAACCAGGCCAGGAAACACCGGGATGCCATCGAAGAAAAACAGATTGCAATGGCAGAAGGAAAAATCCGCAGCCTTTATAACCCCGCAAGGTTTTGGCTATATGCTGTATTATGTATCCTCATTTCGATTTATCTCATTTTCTTTTATGCCTCTGCCATGAATGCATCCTTTTTTAGAAACATGCAGCAAATGGTAAATAACAGCAATGGCGACGATGTATCCTTAATGCTCAATTCCATTTTTGACGCCAAGGGCATTTTTCAACCGAGCGCACATTTATTGTTCGTTTACCTGGGGGCTTTCCTGTTTTTTGGCTTTGGAACACTTCCTCACATTTTTCATGACGGCTCAAAACGGCAATGGCTTAAAATTTCTCTCAGCGTTTTATTCTGTCTGGCGATTGATAGTTTAATTGCCTATAAGATTGACAGCGGCATTCATGAACTCAAAACAATGATGGGTATTGCGGATACAGATTGGGCCTGGTACAAGAGTGTCAATTTTTACCTGGTGCTGGCATTTGGTTTTGGAACCTACATCCTGTGGGGGTTTATATATGAAGCAGCCATTAAAGAACATGAAAAGAAAAATGTAAATACTAAAGCGGAGATTGAAATAAAGGGCATGAAAAAGCGCATCAGGGAAATTGAAAATGAAATCATTCAACACAAGCTGGAAATCTCCGAATTGCAAAAAATAATCGATGGCTTGAAGTTGACTATCGGGAACCTGAAAAAAGATCTTGAAAGGGCACTAACAAAACCCGAAACTCTGCTTCGTAATATGGAAAATTTCTACGCAGGCTGGTTGCAATACATGAATGGCGCCAACGGCAATGAAACAAAAAGAATGGACTGCGAAAACATTTATAGAAACTTTCATCAAACCCTTAGCGGGGAAGCTGCTAATCTTAATTAATCGAATATAATAATGGTAACAATGAAAAATATAATATCTCTAATAGCAATTGTAATAAGCCTTGCTGCTTGCTCTTCAAACGCTGAAACAAGAAGAACTAATCTATCAAATGATAATTATGTAGTTGTACTCGACTTGAGCGACCGGATTATTGGAAAGCAAGGCCAGGTGAATATTGACACCAATGCCATCAGGGCAGTATTTGAAAGGTTTGAAAAATCTGTTCAGAAAAATATAGTCGTAAAATCAAAGGACAAATTTTGTATCAGGATCATTCCTCAAAAGCAAAGTTCGCTGCCGGGCAATAGTTTTGAAAACAATCTGTCAATTGATATGGGTAAATACAATGCTGCAGAAAAGCTGGTTAAATTGAATCAATTCAGGGCAAACTTTTCCATGCAACTTGGTTTACTTTACCAGCAGGCATTATTGGGAAATAAAAGCAGTGATTTTGCCGGTGTGGATATATGGCAATATTTTAATGACCAGGTAAACAGCGACCTTGATGCTGGGTACAATAACAAAGTGATAATATTAACGGATGGCTATTTTGATTTTGAAGATAAGGCACATGGTATCAATGCCAATAATCAATCCACCACTACATCGCCACTTTTAGCAAAAATGAATGGCTTAAACTGGAAGAAAGAATTGGGAGAAAAAAAACTTGGAATCATTCCGGTAAAATTGAATATTGCTGCAAAATGGCTGGTTTGCGGTATTCAGCCAAAGGTTAACAGCAAAGATTTATTAGAGTCTGAAAAGCTGGGCTATTTATGGGAACAATGGTTGAAAGAATCGGGTGCAACACAAATTGGCAAGCCAATAATTAATTCCTCTTCAG
Source organism: Ferruginibacter sp. (assembly GCA_041740215.1). GTDB lineage: Bacteria > Bacteroidota > Bacteroidia > Chitinophagales > Chitinophagaceae > Ferruginibacter. The sequence goes on along the minus strand of JBGSMI010000190.1, from coordinate 2,286 downwards.
AAAAAGTAAAGAACTTAATTCTAAATAATTTTTAACATGAAAACGCTTGTATTTCTTTCCCTGGTATTACTGGGCTGTTACCAACCGAAAGAAGCTGCCGCCGATAAAGAAATTAGTGGTAAAGTAATTAAAATTGTAGATGGAGATACCTATGATATTTTGTTGGCGAATAATACAACCAAACGCATACGCATGGAAGGCATTGATGCACCTGAAAGGGGAATGCCGTTTTATAAAGTAGCTAAGGATTATTTAGGCTCATTGTGCTTTGGACAATTCGTTAGGGTTGAACAAACGAGTAAAGACAGATATGGCAGAACAATAGCAAAAACCTATTCAGCAGATGGGAAAGAATTAGGCTTATCAATGATTGAAGCCGGCTACGCATGGCATTTTAAAAAGTATTCCTCCGGTAGTGAGTTAGCAACTGCTGAGATTGAAGCAAGAAACAAACGGCTAGGCCTATGGGCAGATGCAAGCCCGGTAGCACCCTGGGATTGGCGAAAGAAAACAAAAGCTAAGGATTAGATAATTGTACTTGCAAAAGGTATGTTGTAGCCAGATTTTAAGAAGTGGTTTATAAAGAATAAAAAATATTTTTTGTTTCATGGTCACCTGAGTCATCATTTATTATCAATCAGTAACAAAATCATTTTTTAAAAAATTAATCATTCAATAAAAATTAAGCATCATGTCAACTAAAAAAAACTACACCTTAGATGAACGTACCATTGATATCTATCTTCAGAAGTCTTCGAAGTTCCTGTACCCATTGTTACAGATTTCGGATTCACACAAGATTGCTCCAATTAACACCTTTCTCTCCTGGACCGGAGAAGTGGGCATTAATGAATACAAACTTGTTTGTGTCTATAAATTGAGGGAAGACCCTGCATATATAAAATTCGAGCAGACGGTTCTATTTAGAAATGAACTCTTTGAATCTTTCACAGAAGTGGAAGACAGCGAAGGCGTTTACATCTTCAACTTGAAAAAGTATAAAGACGATGTATTCCAGTTTCTTAAAGGAAAATACACAAAGATGTCAGATGGCACGAAAAACATGATCCTTACCCATTACGCTCCCAACAAGTATTCGACACAGTACATTGAAAGTTATCTGTATCCTGAACGGGAAATGTTTCCAAAGGATGAATTAAACAATGAAACATACTATCAACGGTATGCTCAATTGTTGCAGGTTTCAGAAGAAAGCCTTATTAGGGTGGGTGAATTGTGTAGTCGATTTGATAGAGTAAGTGAGACGCTTACCATAAACCGAATGGATGCTGTTAAAAGAACAGAAAAGATGATGCTGTTTTAATCCACTAAATTTACCCAATGCCCAGGCGAAGAACCCTGTCCCAACAGCTTTCTGCCCGGTGGGCAGTACAGAAAGGGTAAGGATGCTGATTAATCACGAAAAGAAATATCTTTACAAGGCATGGTTAACAACAACAAAACTAATTATGAAGCACTCAGAACAACAACAGACGCCATCTTTACAGGAACATGCTACATTGACTTCCTATCATTTGCAGAGGAGCAGGGACGCACAAAAGGCGTTAGAAGAAATGTTGAAGCAACCCTTATCCTTGGAGCAGGCGAAAGCACAGGTACTGCGGAACAAAGAAGCATTGAGGAACAGGAAAAAATCTTAGTAGAGTACGCTCACCAATTCGGAATATGGTTAGATGAATCTTCATTTAACACCACCGATCAGATAGCAGAAGAATCTGAAGCAACCGTTTATTATTTGCCGAAAAAGGGAGTGGTAAGAAAAGTGGTCAATTACCGAAGATTTTCTACAACTCCTTTAGATCATCTAAACAACCGCATAACCCTACATAACTATTTATTTTTCGGTACTAACTATGAACTTGTAGGATTTACCAATACGGAAGATTTTACAGGAAATAAAACAGTTGCTTTTGTGGTAGAACAACCCTTTGTAAAAGGAAGATATATTGACTTTACCAGAGAAAAAGGGCTCAGAAAAAAGAAGCCAAAAAACGGGGATTTAATGTTGATTTAGAAAATTATAAACCCCTATTTTTATGATGACTACATCATAAAAGACCTACACGAAGAAAATCTTATTATAGATGAGCAAGGTAATTTCTTTTTATAGATACTGTACCTGCACTAAATACCCCCGATAGTGGATTTCATGGTATCAGGGAATATGGTAGTGGAGGCTTAATCGAAACAAACCAAATTTAGTTTAACCGTGCGGTAGCATAAAGAAAAATGTTACTATTTTAATCCATAAAATTTACCCAATGC
>JBGSMI010000150.1:0-30279 GCA_041740215.1 Ferruginibacter sp. | reverse complement strand
GGAAGCAACTCATAAGCTGGTTTACCTGCATACCAGTAAATGCGGATGAATTTGAATCTGTTAAACGATGCCAAATAAGGTTGCATTAATACGGCACTGCTATAATGCCAAACCTGATCTGAATAAAATTAAATCACCCCGCTAACATGCGGTTTCGTAAAAAATAAGGAGGTAACAAAACAGGCAAATAATAATCGTACCCAAAAAAAGGCTGCAAAGATATTTTGACGGCGTGGCAATCTTATGCCCTATAGAAACACTATATTCAAAATAATTAACCCCTGAATTGCTGAGATAAATCAGTGCTCCCGATATTTCCACAAGCATCCCTTATTGCCATTATTTCTGCGTGTGCAGTAGGATCTGTAAGTTCCAATACCTGATTGCCCGAACTGCCGATGATCTTTCCTTCTCTTGTAATTACGGCACCAAATGGTCCGCCTTTTTTGCTATCGAGAGCCTGTTCGGACAGGTCGATGGCCATTTGCATAAATCTTTTGTGCTCAGTAGTGATTGTCATGTTTACCGATATAACAATTTTGTGCCAGAATAATGTATTAAAAAATTTTTGATAAATATGCTACCGCTAGATTTAATAAAATGCTGTTGTGTTGGCTTGGCTTATGCCAAAAGGCAATAAATTGGTAACTCACAACTACCTGTTGTAAATCTACTCATTTGAAAAGACCAAAAATGATTTGTATTGCGTATTTACAAAGGTTAAATTTAACAACTCGGTGATCATTTTTTTAGATAGGCTATTACTTTTACTGATGCACGTTCTATTAAGGGAGAGAATAGCTGGTAAGTTCTAAGAGCAGAAAATAACCTTACACCGTCCACAGCCGTTAATGGGTATGGTTTCAACCTGAAATTCATGATTGAACAAACACAGGTGTACTATTATCACGCCTAAACACAACACCCGTTTAACGCAGCTACGAGGAGTTACTGACATTGCTAAATCAACTCGCCTGCATTTGCAATTGATATACGTTTGACAAAGCCAAAATAAAACCCACAGGCGCAGGACTCCGTTCTGTGTCTGCCTTGTTACTAATCTCCGTGACTAACAACCATCCAAATTAATAATATCCAACAGACCTTGTTCGCTGTAAAATAATCAGTCGCACTGCTATATATCCAATGCCACGGTTCTGCTACAAAGCCTGCTGTTACAGGGTTCCAATGAAGATATTTTAAGCGCTGGTTGTACATTTCTGTACTGTCCAATAATACTGGAGGATTTTCATGCTCCCAAAACTTGTGATTAAAATTACTACTGCTTTTTTTACCTTCAGTTGCAAAAGTATGCAGTAAGTATTCTTTTCTGCTTTCTTTAAATTGTTGATGATTGCATCTATTGATTTCATGGCGGTAAAGTTTTCTATATATCGCCAGACCTATCCCAAATCACGTCCTTCATTGCAACTACAAATGGTATGCAGATGATTGGTCATCAACACCCACGCATGTATTTTTAAACCCAAGCTTTGCTGGCAATGCCTGATACTATCAAAAAGAATTGTTTTATACATTTCTCTTGTAAACATATCTGGCCAACCCGTTACTGTTGATGTTATAAATTATACTGCGCTGTCTTCTACAAATTTAAACCGGTGCTCTTGTGTTTTTATTTAGATCGTTATAACTAAACTTGCGTAGCTCAAAGCGTATTTAACTTAAAGCAGTAGTAACAGAACAGAAACAGGCCGGAGTCCTGCGCCTACAGGAGGTTGAATGCTTATTTTACAAGATTTGATTGGTTTATGTCTTACGGTGGAGATCAAACGATCTATCTAACCCGATCACTTTTCGATAAAGCAAATGGATACCAGGAGCACTTATTAATCATGGAAGAATATGACCTTGTTAACCGGGCCAGGCAATTTGCCCGTTACAAAATATTTTCAAAAGCGGCCATCATCTCTCTTCGAAAATATGATAACAATTCATGGTTCAAAGTACAGCGGGCAAATTACATTCCGGTACAGCTATTTAGAAAAGGAATACCGCAGGAACGTTTGGTTGCTCAATACCGAAAGGCATTAAAAGGCATAAAATAGCATACCTTGATAAACCAAATTGCAAATCCGCCATTGTCGCTGCAGCATCAAAACCATCTTATCATCCTACCATCGCAGCTAGTACCCACAACAAGTAATCACGAATGATTTCATTGCATCAATCAGTCTTCAAAAACAGGAAAGGTATTCGTAATTCAAAGCCATACTAAAACCTAGTTTACACAATTCACTAACAAACTTACCACAACGCTCAAAACGAGAAATATGAAAGTTTGCCCGAATAAAAAACCAGAGATTGCTCCCCTTATATTTTAGATACTGGTTTGTATAAATTCATAATTTCCGAAAGAGATGCATTTAATGATTATACGGAAAAAGTATAAGCTATTTTTTTCCAAAAAGCAGGTTCGTGTCAATACAAAGAAATGATTTTTATTGGTGAGCAAACTCACCGGGAAACAAACCTGTAAAATCTTAAAACCGAAAACGATCTTACCAAATATAAGTACCCACTGCACCGCTGGCAAGTGATGTGGTCACCCAACTGCCATTGAATTTTATTTTGAACGTCTCTAAAGTTCCACCATCATTTTCTACCACCAAAACTATTTTACCATTTGGTGTTTTAAAGGCAACATTATTGATATTTGGTAATATATTAGAGCCAATACGAATGGAGCCAAAGGGTACAAATTTTGAAATATGTGCTATTATATAATAGGCAACATTTTTGCTATAAGTGTTGCTACTTTCTACTGTAATTGCGCCTTTACAAGTGGTGCAGCCCCCTACAGTGTGCGGACCAAATGTACCATCGTTTGCCAAATTCCATTCCAACGCATTTTTACTCCAATTGCGCATAGAGCCAATGATCACATTTTTTAAATGCCATTTTAAATCACCCCCAAAATCGCCTGTGGATGATGTGAATTGCTCCGTAAAATATACATTTTTCGCGGGGTATGCATTGTGTACAGCGCTCATTGCACTTATATCTCCTGCATATAGATGAAAAGCTGAACCATTGATAAAACTATTTGCAGCAGGATCATTTAAAATAGAAATTGGATAATCTTGCCTATCACAATTGTGATCGTAGGTTATAATTTTTGTGGTAAGATTTGCTGCTACTAAAGCCGGCCCTAAATTATTTTTTATAAAACTTCCCTGCTCTGCTGCAGTCATAGACATGCTGGGATTATTGTATGGATTTAGTGGCTCGTTTTGTGGTGTAATGGCATCAATGGTAATACCCTGTAATTTCATTTGCTGTAAATATTTTACAAAATAATTTGCATAGCTGCCATAATACTGTGTTTGCAAACTTCCGCCTATTAAACTTGTATTTGTTTTCATCCATGCTGGCGCCGACCATGGTGTTGCCAGTATTTTTATGGCAGGGTTTATCAGCAAAATCTCTTTCAACAAAGGAATAAGACCAGTACGATCAATACCAAAATTAAACTTTGTTAGAGCGGCGTCTGTTTCTCCTGCGGGCATATCATCATAAGTAAATGCAGACTCATTTAAATCAGATGCTCCAATACTAATTCTTAAATAACTCACCCCAATGTCGTTTGGACCAGCGCCAAAAACATCTTGTAATAATTCTTGTTTTTTTGCAGCGGTCAGTTGGTTAATCACTTGCACACTTCCACCGGTTAAGGTATAGCCGAAGCCATCTACAGATTGAAAAGTTTGCGTAGCATCTACCTCTATAAAAGCGGAATTATTAAACACCGTTCCAAAACCTAACACAGTATTTTGTTTTTTTAACAAAACTGACTGGTCTCCCTTGGTAAGCCAAAAGTCCACATCGTTGGTAGCAGGAGCTGGGGGCGCTGGTGCAGGCGTCACTGGCTGATTACCACCTTTACCGCATGCAAATAAAAAAAGTGTAACGACAATTACTAAATATGATTTCATTTATAAATTATTTAATACAAAAGAAGAAAGCTCTATTGATATACTCTTATATAATCTATCTCCATATTACCCACGGTGAATGCAGGATCTATTGCAGGACCGCCAAAATCGCCACCCATTGCAATATTCAAAATAATAAAGAAATTTTGATTAAATGGTAACCTATTATTATTGCCGACTGAATGATTTAGTATATCATCTACATAAATTTTAATTGTTGATTCGCTCCACTCTGCCGAGTATTTATGGAAGGCTGTAGTAGCTCCGTTTATAACAACGCTATTTCCATCTGCATTGGCACCCGAACGCCCGGGGTAATGCAACGTGCCATAAATCCTGTTCAAATCCCTACCGAGGTGTTCCATAATATCTATCTCGCCGCATGCAGGCCAATTAACCGCATCAATATTGCTACCTAACATCCAAATAGCAGGCCATGTGCCTACGCCGGAGGGCAATTTTGCACTCACTTCTATTTTGCCATATTTAAACGAAAACTTATTTTTTGAGATTAGCCTTGCAGAGGTGAAAGTATTACCACTAAAACTTTCTTTCTTTAAAGTTATTTTAAGTGTACCGTTTGATACGTTTGCATTATCTATTCTATCTGTGTAATATTGGGCTTCATTATTTCCCCACCCATTACCACCAATATCGTATCCCCATTTTTTTGCATCGGGCAAACCAGTGTAATCAAATTCTTCTGACCATACTAAAGCACGTATAACATTTACCGTTATTGTTGTGGATTTTGAAGCGGAACCTCCTGTATTACTTTTAGCAGTTACTGTAGCCGTATAGGTACCCGATGAAGGATATTTATAAACAATATCTCCAGTTGCCAGGGTAACTTTTGCTGTTCCATTACCATAATCGAATTCATAACCCGCCGCATTATCTGCACTTGCGGTAAACGATACATTGCCGCTGCTATCTGTACTTACTAAAGCACTAAAGACAAGGTTTGTAGGTGTAACTAATTCTACACCATTGCTTTTTTTACTGCAGGAGTAAGCAGTAAAAGACATTAGGAGGAGAGAAATAAAAAATTTCATACTGTATGAATTTATAAAAAGAGAAGAATCTTTGTTTCTTCTCTTTTTAGTTTTAGAAATTCTTTATAAAGCTATTAATCTTAGATACCATGCATTGCCGGTTTCTGTGCCCTGTACTCTTAAGTGCATGGTGGTAGGCGTTATTTCCAAAATTTCATACTCTTTTAAAAAGGAACCATAGCCTAAAAACGTATTGTTGCCAGCCAGTAATATACTCGTTTGTGTTGATGCAAAATTTGCTCCGGCGGCAGTAGCAGGAGCTCCAGAAGCTGCTGGTATAAATGCAAATCCTGATGCGCCTCCACCATAAGAGTAGCAAGCTTCGCCGCCTGAAGAAGGAATACCAGGCAAGGTGGTTAATCCACCTGTTTTTGTATATGCGCCGTCAGGCGTAGTTACCGCAAGTGTGTAAGAATTGGTTGCGGTTACTTTTGTAAAAGTATATCTTGCTGTGTAAAAACAATTGCAGCATCCTTCCTTTTCGTTGGGTGCAGCACCATACCATTCTGGTCTTATAGAACCAACATTATAAGGGCCTACACCAAAATGATTTTGTAAATCTTTGTCTACACGCCAGGTTTTGGAAGCACCATTTGTAAGTCTGGTTACAATTTCAGGATCTGGAGTAAAATCACTCTTTACGGTTATCTCTTTTGTAACAGTAGTAGTGGTGCCACCTTTGCCAGACACCACGGCTGTGATGGTGTATTTATTTATACCGATTGTGGTATATTTTTTTGTAACAACACCTGCAGGAAGTGTAACTAAATCTACCGGATTTGAAGCATCGTAGTCTATTTTAAAACCCAATGCATTGTTTGCGGTGATATTAATTTTTACGAGGCCTGAACCATCTCCATTTGCATTTGTCGCATTTGCTCCAACTATTTCTGTGTTTATTTTTACATTGGATGGAGCATCCAGATTACCGATATCATAGGTTGTTTTTTTGCAAGCGGCGAAAAACACCATCATCAGCGCCGGTGCAAAAAATATTTTTAAAAAACTTTTCATTTTAATGTATTTTAATGATGATTAATTTGTGATCCTGATGTTGTCAACAAAAACAACCGCGTTATTATTATCTGCTCCATCATCAAATCTCAACACCAATTGATTAAACCTTGCATTGTTTCCAATAGCAGGTATAGTACCGAAATCGAATGTTAACTCTTCCCATGCACCAGAGGTTGTTAAAGGGACTTTTAAAACAGCTACACCGTTACTTGTAGCACCAGTTCCCGCTACTGCTGATTCTAATTCTACATTCAATCGTTTACCTACATTAGATGGGCTGGCAGTATAAACCAGTATTTTTATTTTCTTGCCCAGCGCAAAATTAATTGGAATGTTTAGTGGGCTGTAGGTACCGCTCCAGCTTTGATTACCTCTGTTAAATTTACCAACATTAGCGCTCATATTTAAGCCAGAAGTTAATGGATTTGCCACATGGCCAAATCCTTGTCCGTCACCAAACGTACCAAAGAAATAATCGGTACCAGATACCTCATAGGTAATGGGCAATCCAAACAGGGGTTTTGTAACCGCAGTTGTGGCTGCACCACCGCTTAAGGCGACTACCTTTAGCGTGTACGGTCCGCCAGCAGGATAAATATGTCCCGGTAATGTTTGCCCAACTAGCATAGGCGTACCCACTTCGTTTGCTACATCTCCGTAATAAACTAAAAATGATTGAGCGTATAGTGCAGAAGCTTTAACCTGCATATCGCCTTGTACTTCTACGTTTACATTTTCCGGAGCACGGTAAGTTACTTTTAGCGGAAAAGATGTGGTGGTTAATTTGCCGGCAATATCTGTTGCTATTATATTTACTGTATAAGTTCCTTCGGGATATGCATGCGAAGCAGATGCACCAGGCATAACTGTTTCTTTACTTAATGCACCTGTGCCATGGCCATATTCAACAATGAAGGAAGTAGCACCTTCACCAGTAGGCGTAATTTTCACCTTACCGGTATTGTCATTCGATATTTCAAATATCTTGTCAACATTAGCTGCTTTGGCGGTATTTACAAATGCTATATCATCCGATATTCCATCTTTTTTTGAACAACTAACAACAAATGCAGTGATGCAAATGCACAGTATTAACTTAATTTTTGGCATATAAATAATTTTATTGGTAATTGGGATTTTGTACAATTAATGTTCCGCCTTGTGTTTCATCAAATGGGATAGGGAATATTTCACTTTTGCCAACTACGAAACCTGCAGTGCCATTAGGGCCGCGGTTTGCAAGCTTAGCGGCAGCATCTCCCCATCTTACCAGATCGAAGAAACGGTGTCCTTCGCCAGCCAATTCTAATCTACGCTCCTGCTTAATAGCAGCAAGACTTACCGGTACTGATGGTAACCCTACTCTCGCTCTCACAGCATTTAACAATGCCTGCGCTCTGGCACCTACGGCACCCAAAGCTTCAGCTTCCATTAAGTAACAATCAGCAAGACGAATAACATAACTATTCTGCCTGTAATTCAACTCTTGTTGCCCGCCGCCCGAACGTACGTCGCCAGCTCTTGGAATAAATTTGTTAAGGAAATAACCCGTGTTCTGGTAGCCTGGCACATAATTGATCTGCCCGGCAGTTTGTAAAGATTTTGCGTCTAATACGGTAGCCGCAAAACGAGGGTCTAATTTGATCGCATCATAAAAATCTTGAGTAAACACATTAAAGCTCCAGCCAGATGGCAAATTAGGAGCTGTAGAACCGGCAGTTCTGGAATAGGTTCGAGGCCCAACCATTTGGTTTACTGTATTCCCTTCATCTGCAGAAGAACCCCAGAAACCCCATTCAGTATTTCCAGCAGCGGAATGGCAGGTTTCTATAATTCCTTCTGTGTTGAACTTATTTGAGTGTAGCCATAAATCGCTAAAATTCGCAAGTAATTTATTTCCATAAGCTCCTGCCCCTCCCGGAGTGCCATTTACAATTACCAACTGCGCAGCAGCTTCTGGCTTTTTATTTTCGAAAAGATACACTTTACCCAACAAAGCCTGGGCACCTCCCTTATTGAAGCGACCTGCTTCGGTTGGTAAAGATATGGTTGCCGGTAAAACTGCAATTGCTTCTAATAAATCTTTTTCAATTTGAGCATATACTGCTAAAGGGGGTGCCTGTGAAACAGTAAGTATATCATTTGGAACTAAAGGCTTCGTCAACAATGGAATGTTTTTGAACATTCTTACCAGGTTGAAATAATATAGAGCCCTTAATGCTTTTGCCTCGGCTATGAATCTTGCTTTTACAGCAACGTCCATTGTAGCTCCATCAATTCTATCCAGCAAAACATTTGCTTTGTAAATCCCCTGGTAATGATCGCCCCAAAAACTGGCAGGCATTCTTCTTGCTGTTAAAGTATAATTAGAAAATGCCTGGATTCCCACGCCATCAGATTCTCCGCCACCACCAGCGTAACTATCGTCGGAGCCTGCATTCATAAAAGTGATCATATTGTCGAAACCACCAGAATTTTTTCGCATGCCATCGTATGCAGCTACTAAGGCAGCAAAACACTGATCTTCGTTTTTATAATAATTTTGAGAAAGAAAAACACCTTCTGGTTGAATTTCTATAAAACTTTTTTTACATCCAGAGAATATAAACCCAATTATCGCTAATGGAATAAATATGCTAAAATTTATTTTTTTCATCATTCTTTTTTTTAAACATTAAAATTGTAATTGAACACCTGCCAAAAATGATCTTGCCTGTGGATACTGTCCTTTATCTATACCATACACACCACCGCCAACTTCGGGGTCATATCCTGTATAATTCGTTAATGTAAACAGATTTTCCGCAGTTAGGTACATTCTTAAACGGGATGCGCCTATTTTATCTAAGTATTTACTTTTAACAGTATAGCCAAGCTGCACCAGTTTTATCCGCATATAATCGCCATTTTCTAAATAAAAATCAGACATACTACTGTAGTTTCCGTTTACATCATTCGAGGTTAGTCGGGGGCTTGTATTGGTTGTTCCTTCCCCTGTCCAGCGACCTAGCGCCTTGGTTTGGAAATTTGCAGTCGTTATATCTAACCGTCTTAATCCCTGAAAAATTTTATTACCACCGGCACCCTGTGCAAAAACCAAAACATCAAATCCACCATAATCTGCTTTTACAGAAAAGCCATAAGTAAACTTAGGAATATTTGTACCCAGGAATTGTCTATCATTTTCGGTAATTACACCATCTTCGTCTGTATCCTCCCACCTAAAATCACCCGGCACTGCGTTTGGTTGTATCAAACCTCCTGATTTATTAATGTAAGCATTTACTTCACCAAGGTTTTGGAAAACACCTGCTGGTTTGTATCCATAAAATGCATTGTAAGATTGTCCTACCTGTATTCTTGTAACTGCTCCCATCGATTGAAAACCTGCATCGCCATTTATGAAATCTTTGTCTCTATCTACCTTTGTAACTTGATTTTTAAGTAGTCCAAAGCTTCCGTTTACATCTATGTTTACATTGCCGATTGTCTTTCTGTAACCTAATTCTATGTCAACGCCTTTATTTTGCATAGAAGCAACATTTCCAAGTGGTAAATCTGATACACCAACGTAACCAGGTATGGGTATTGGTCTTAAGATTCCGGTAGTTACTTTGTCATAAAAATCTACAGTAAGGTTAAAGTTATCTAGCAATTGTGCATTAAAACCTATATTGGCCTGGGTAGTTTTTTCCCAGCGTAAATCGGGATTATCGAGCGTTTTTGGTGCAAAACCACTTATAACATTTCCTCCGTTTCCTAAACTATAATTGTAATTGCCTTGAATGATTGACAAATAGCCAAAATCACCAATTCTATCATTTCCTAAGGATCCGTATCCTCCTCTGATTTTTAAATAATTTATTGCTTTATTTTTTATCCAAAAATCCTCGCTTGAAGCTACCCAACCAGCAGAAAAAGAAGGGAAAACACCATACTTAAAATTAGCGCCAAACCTGGACGACCCGTCTCTTCTTGTATTGATCGTGAGTAAATATTTTTCTTTGTAGTTATAGTTTATTCTACCAAATATTGATGCAATCTTACCCGGAGAAGCCGTGTAGGTACCCGACGTTCTGTTTGCTTGTGTTACAGGAAAATTGAAAGATGCATCCTGATAATTACTCACTGGTATATCAAAAATAGTGGTTCCATTTCCACCGCCAATTCCTTCTACATAAGCACCGGTGCCTAGTAAAACAGAAAAGTTATGATTGTCAATAGAATTTGTATATTCTGCCGTATTTTCCCAATTCCAGTCTAAAAACTTGTTATACGTTTTGGTAAAATTATTTTTTGCTGTACTTATTGTTGGGCTTAAAAAAGCGACAGGATTAAAATACTGGTCTCCATAATAAGTAAGTTTAGCCCCTACAGAAGATTTTATTTTAAGATGTCTGTTAATTGCCATTTCAAAATTTGCATTCGCAATGATATCATCTGACCAGCTATAGCCACCTCGCCTTGTTTGGATGTATGCCAGGGGGTTTGTCATTTCCTGCCCTACAATAGATGAAATACCATAAGGATTTCCATTTCCATCTCTTACAACCGGTATAGTGCTGTTATAGGGAGAACCTGAAGCTTCTACAGGATCTGTAACTACAATTTTTGTAATTGGATCTAAATTTATAGCTGAACTCAAAGGTCCGCCAAATTCACTATTTGTATTTCCTAATCCAGATTGATTTTTGTGTACGTAGGAAACTGCTTGTCCAAATGTGAACATTTTACCAATCTTATGAGTAGAGTTTAGTCTAATAGATTGCCGTTTGAATCTAGATATATCAGTTGCTACAATTCCTTTTTGGTCTTGCATACCTAAAGACAAAAAGAAAGTAGATTTTTCACTACCACCGCTCAAGCTAACGTCGTGATTGCTGCGTATTGCATTGTTATTAAAAATTTCTTTTTGCCAATCGGTTCCCTTACCTAATGTACTAAGGTTTGTAAATAAGACTGGTCCACCGCCAGCAGTAGAACGTTCATTTAATAAAGTTGCATATTGAGTTGCATTTAGTAAATCCAATACTTTTGCAGGCGCAGAAGTACCCAAAAAACCATTATAAGACACAGCTAATTTAGAACCAAATTTACCCTTTTTAGTTGTGATCAAAATAACACCCGCTGCAGCCCGGGTGCCATAAATAGCAGCGGAAGAAGCATCTTTTAAAACATCAACAGATTGAATATCATTTTGGTTTATGATGGCTATTGCAGCAGAATTTACTATAATTCCATCAACAACATACAATGGCTCATTATTACCAAAAGTAGTTACCCCCCTTATTCTAATGGTAGAATTTGATCCTGGCTGTCCGGAATTAGCCGCAATAGTAACACCCGCCACTCTACCTTGTAATGCTGTTTCGATACGACCATTTGGCACATCCTCCAAATCCTTTGCAGTTACAGAGGATATAGCAGACGTTACCAACCTTTTTTTCTGTGTGCCATAACCTACATTTATAACAACTTCATCCAACCTGATGTCTTGTGCAACCAGCGTTACATTTATTTCAGCTCTTGCACCAACTATTATTTCTTGTGTTTCAAATCCAATGGAAGAAAAAACCAGCAAAGCATTGTCGTTGGTAAGGTTTATCTCAAACACTCCGTTAGCGTTAGAGGTTACGCCGATATTAGTCCCTTTTTCTAAGATAGTAACCCCTGAAATCGGCTCGCCTTTCGCATTGGATATTTTGCCTTTAACTATTTTTTCGAAAGCAAGTCTTTCTTTCTCCAAAACGATAATCAGGTTTTTGTTTGAAATTTTATAGGCCAATGAAGTGTTATTAAAAACGATTGCCAATGCTTCACCAATAGTGCCATTGTGCATTTTTATGGTAACTTTTTTATCGGCGGGAATACTATTGTCTCTATACAAAAAACGATATTCCGTATTTCGTTCAATATTATTGAGCACTTTGCTGATGGGAACATCTTTTAAATCAATAGTGATGTTTGTTTGCGAATGTACCTTGGCAGATATATGAATTGAAAATGCCAGGAGTAAAATTGTAGAAATTTTCATAACAAGCAACATTTTTCGTAACCCCTTATTTATGGGCTTAGAATTCTTACATCCAATTTTTCTCATAATTTAGTATTGTGTAGTGGAATAATGGAAACCTCATCAATTAGAAGCAGTATGGTTTCGTTGAACAGATCGGGCGGGGCTCGCCAGAGTATACACCGCCTTTTGGAGGTGGCGTCAGGTGACTTTTTTCATATGCAATCGTTTTAGCGTGTAAGTTAATTGGTTTGTTGTTTTTTTGTTTTCTTGTTTTATTTTGATATAACTATTTGTTCCTTATTTATCACAAAATGAAAAGTAGCAACGGCACTTAGATACGTCATTACTTCTTTTATTGTTTCATCATCTAAGGTGCCGGTAAGTTTCAATTGTTTGAGACTTTCATCTTTAAATTCAATTTTTACATTGTACCAGCGCTCAAGTCGTTTAGCTAAATCTTCAAAGGCTTCGCTTTTAAATACCAACGTATTCTTTACCCAACCTGTTTCCTTTGTAATACTGTCTTTTCTGTTTGGTTCAAAATTTATACTCGTTATAGAGATGATAGGTACTGCTTGTTTATCTGCTTTTTGCGATTGTATTTGCTGTTTTTCCTTTTGAATAACTTTGTTGTCGTTGGCAACAACAATCTTTTCATTAGGCTTCAACAATATTTTTCCACTCGACCTATTGATGAACGAGACTTCAATAGAACCCTTTATTAGAGAGGCTTCTGTCGTTTTGTCTTCCGGGTAAGCTTTTACGTTAAAGGATGTGCCCAACACTTTTACATCTATTGTTTTGGTGTGGATTATAAACGGTTTTGATATCTCGTGTGTTACATCAAAATACGCTTCGCCAGTTAATGCTACTTCTCTTATTTTTTTATTAAATGAATCGTCGTAAGTAAGTGTGCTACCTGCATTTAGCATAACGGTTGTACCATCGGGTAATTGTATTTTTGTTTTAGAGCCATATTTTGTGGAAACTATATTTTGATTACCAACCAGCGCATCGTTTTTATCCAACACCAAAAAATAGCCAGCAAACATCATTGCCAATAAAGCAGCAACGCCTGCTATTTTAATCCAAAGCACCCTCAGTTTACTTGTCGGGATAATGGGCTCTAATAATTCATTTTGTCCAATGTATGTCCTGTCAATAATTTTATCCCAAACATTCATGGTATGTTGTTCATCTATACCATTTACAACGATCGGAACTTCCAATGCTTTCTCGATCAAATCTATGGAATGCAACAAAAATTTATCCTGTTGCAGGAGACCATCGAGTTCAGTAAGTTCCTGTAAAGTTGCATCGCCGCTATTTTTTTTGGCTAATAATAACCAGATTCTGCTTTGTTGCATAATGTGTACTGACTAAGACGACAAAAAAAGAGGATACCCTTAAAATAAAGGAATTAATTTTTAGAAATTCGCTGCGGATTTGAAAGATAACCTTGTGGCGTATCAGTTTGTATAGAAACTTTCAATTTTTCGAGTGCAATACTCATTTGATATTCAACAGTTTTGAGGGAGATACTGAGAATATCTGCCACTTCTTTATACTTTAAATTGTCTTCTTTGATAAGTTTAAAAATTGTTTTACACTTTGGCGGTAGTTGTTGAATTGCCTTTTCTATACTCGCCATAATTTCTGCAGTTATAAGCAAATCTTCTGGCGTGTAGGCAAAGCCGCCAAATTCAATATGATAATCTTCTAATTGCAAGGTTTCTTTTTTTCTGTATTTTTTTAAATAATCCAGCGAAGTATTTTTTGTAGCAGTATACAAATAAACGGTGAGGTTATTTATTTTGGTAAGCCGCTCCCGTTGTTGCCATATTTTTACAAATACATCGCTCACAACTTCCTCTGCCATTTCTGTTGATTTTAAAATAGAATAAGAAAATTGAATAAGCCTGCTGCCAATAAAGTCGTACAAACGTCTAAAGGCAACCTCATCGCTGTTATTAGCAATACAAAATTGTATTTCTAAAATATTTATAGCAGGCGTCATAATGATTTAAATCATTCGTTTTTATCAAATAATGATAAAATTAGAAATAAAAACTGGTCAAATTACTTTTAAGATTGGTATTGAGATTTTATTTCTTTTAATACTTACATCCCAATGCCGTTAAGTTAAGGGTGATTGGTGAGACACCAACCACGGCCACGAGCCGTGGCGGGTGTTCCCCTCCCGCCACTTAAACTGCTAACTAAACGGCATTGATTGATAAACATTTATTGCGCAAGGAAACAACGCCAGACAACCGCAGTAATAAAGCTGGTTATGATAGTTAAGGAAGGCTTTGGATAGGCACAACGGATTTGAATTGCAAACCGGCGTATGAAGCCTTATACTATTTTAATGAAAACTCAATTGCAGAAAATAAAATATATAACGCAAGCATATCGAATGGCATTATAGGGCACCTAAATAACACGGGCTTCATTACAATCACAGTGCTACTTATAAAATGGGTTCCTTTTTTTCAATGTTGAAACAGGGCATGCTCAATTTGAAAAGCAATTATCAAAAAATCGAAAGAACCTTGGATGCCAGATAGAGCAAAAATTGATTTAAAAGGAATGCGCTGGATTGCACAATAGCGAGGCTTTGGCATTTACAACTGCAAATCTGCCATAGTAAAATGCTGGATAAGATATATGTTCCTCCACCCAATATTACGCCAGGCAGATTTGGTGGAGATCATTTTGACACTCATTTTATTACTACAGAAAGACAGCTATTAAATAAAAATGAGTTGAACAAATACCCTGAAAGCGGGAGTGTATTTATGGGTTAAGATAGATAAAAAAGGTAGGGCTGTCAATCACTTCAAATTCTTATTACCGGCTTAGAAATGACTAATTGCCATAATCTGATTAAGAATTATTTTTATCACAAGAATTAAAGTAAGTTCTTCATTTAAAAGAAACCTTGATAACTATTTCGCAACAGAGGCCAATATAAATGACAGAATAAAACAGGTAAAAGATCATACTAAAAGGATCTGTTCTTTATTTGTATTCCGGCAGATTACAATTCAGATTGTTTTAAAAATACGATCTATTTCAAAGCAAGAATATTAAAAATAAAGTTACCCTTTTGGCCCCCGTCCATCCAATAAAAAACTAAAAAATAGCAGGTGGGCAATTTTCTGCATTACGGGTGAGCAGTTGCCTTTCTTAAATGAATGCTTTGCCGCTAAGTCGGCCCAGGATGGGGGCAGACAGCTTACCCGATTTACCATACCGTCATCTGGTCCGGGTGTACAATACAACGTATTTACGCCAACAGTAGCCAGCCGTATAAAGCACATGGGGCAAGGTTCTGCACTACTGAAAACAATTAGCCCTGGTTTGTAAACGTAGGCATTCATATATTTTGCAGCATACTTTTTTTGTTCAAACCGGGTAAGCAAACTCATTTCGCCATGCAGATCGCTGCGATGCAATTGCAGTTGGTTGTTGTGAGCTGCTTCCAAAATATTTCCGTTGCTGTCTATCAATACCGCACCAATACCATAGCCACCTTCCTGCACACTTTTTAATGCCTGTAACGAACTTGCTTTTGCATATTTATCATCGGTAAATTGTTTCTCAGGCACAAAACTTTTAAGATAGACTGATAATTTTTGTAACACTGCTTTTATAGAGTCGCTTTCTTTTATCCCACAGGGCAATGCAGCTAATTTTTGCATGTATTCGGCCTTGTTGTAAGTAACGAAATAACTGTTGGGTACAGTGTCGGTATTATTTTCAATTTGTGCAGATACGATGTTTGCTTTTAAAATCAACAGCAACAAAATAAAACGTAGCCATTTCTTTCTCATTTGTTTTCTTTTAAATTATAATTAATAACACCGCCGTTGGCAATAGTTTTATGCGAAATAAAATAGGAATCAGTCAATCTACCATTGAGCAATAGCTGATTTATAAAAACTCCTTTTTTAAAGGAACTACCTTTTTTAATTGAAAAACTTTTTCCTATATAATACTTCGGATGGAGTGTAATACTAATGTCATTAAATGAGGGGATGGCAACGGCATAATCGCCGGACGCCGGACACACAGGATATAAGCCCATCATAGCAAACACCAACCAGGCACTCGTAGTGCCGCAATCATCATTGCCTGGTATACCTTCGGAGCTGTTGGTGAAATATTTCTTAATAGATTCCTTTACTAATTTTTGTGTACGCCATGCATTTCCTGTGGCATAATTAAAAAGAAAAGGATAGGCCATATCTGGCTCGTTCCATAATACAAATTGATTTTCATCAAAACATTGCTGTAGTTTTTCTGTGAACATTCTATCACCACCCATTAATTTACTCAATCCCTTTATATCATGCGGCACCATCCAGGTATATTGCCAGGCACTGCCCTCTACAAAACCGGGACCGCCGCTAGGGTTCCAGTTTAATTCACCTGCTATTGCTGTTGCATCAAAGGGGGTAAGCCAACTTCCATCTTTCAATTTCGGCCTTATAAAATTTGTTGATGTATCAAACAGATTCTTGTAAAAAAGTGATCGGGCAGTGAATATTTTCTCATCCTTTTTCTTGCCCAATGCTTTTGCCATTTGTGCAATGCACCAGTCGGCGTAGCAATATTCTAACGTTGTTGCCACAGAGCCCCATACAAAATTTCTTCCCGTATCCTTTGCATCGTTGGGAATATATTTGTAGTGCAAGTAATTTTTTAATCCCGGTCTTACCGGATTATTTGATCCTGAAAGAGATGCATTGTGCAGCATCGCTTTGTAGGCTGTTGCCACATCAAAATCTTTGATACCTTTTAAATAAGTTTCTGCAATAACCGCTACAGCGGGATCTCCTACCATGATGTATGTTTCGTTCCCTGCAAGTTCCCACTTGGGCAGCCAGCCACTTTCTTTATACTTATCTACCATGCTTTGCACCATATCGCTTTGCCGCTCCGGATAAACCAGCGTTAACAAAGAATGAAGCGTACGGTAAGTATCCCACAACGAAAAGATGGAATACCGGTGATGGCCTTCCGGTACTTTCAGTATTTTTTTATTCGTCATCGATCTGTACTCGCCATTTACATCATTAAAAACATTCGGATGTATCAGTGTATGGTATAGGGCGGTATAAAAAATCACCTGATCATCTTTTGATGTACCCTTCACTTTTATTTTTGAGAGTTCTTTATTCCAGTTATTGAATGTTGCCCGTTTTACTTTTTCAAAATTGCCACCTGTTTGTTCTGCATCTAAATTCAGCCTCGCATTGCGTTCACTCACATAAGAGATACCTACCTGCAAACCAATTTTCTCTCCGGCAAACACCTCAAATTGAAACCAGCAGCCAATATTATTTCCTGCACAATTATTTTCATTTTTTTCGGTTGCACTGTCGCCCCATAACTTTATCCGTGCGTTCTTTTTTTGCATCCGTATCACAAAATAAATCCTTTGCCTGTTGCCTGCTCCGCAAAAATTGCCCTCCTCCTTGTATCCTTCTACTTCATGCTCGTTTATCTTTTTTATAAATGCGCCACGGTTGCTGCTAAGGCTTCTTGATAAATCAAGCAGTACAGTTGCTTTGCCAGCTTTATTAAAAGTGTATTGACTAATACCACTACGCAGGGTAGCACCCAGTTCTGCTTTTATTGCATGCTTTGTTAACTGCACACTGTAATAACCTGCCGTAGCAATTTCATTGATGTAAGCAGATTTGATGGAGTCAACATTAGTAGTGGGCGTTCCCATGGAGGGCATTACAATAATACTGCTCATATCGGGACAGCCAACTCCGCTCAAACTTACATGACTAAACCCATTTATAAACGGAGCCGACTTTGTATAACTTGTGGCAGAATAGTTGTCACCATTGGGTTCTGCAGTAAATGGATTAACCGATACCATACCCCATGGCGCTACGGCACCCGGATAGGTATTGGCATTGTTGGCGGTACCAATAAAAGGATTTACGTAACCGGCAGGTTGCAGCACTTGTGCGGTTGCATCAACAATTTTCAATAATAATATTGAAAGAAACAAGATTGACTTTATTACGAACTTGAATTTCAATTGTAGCGTATTAATGTATTTTTACTGCCCTACAGTTAAAGTCTGCGGGTATTTGGAAGATTTATTTACGTGCTGAATACTGAAGCTACTCTTTTAATTTAAAAACAGGATGCCTGCCTAAGCAAACACCCTGCAGTGTACTAAAACGAACGATTACTGCTATCTGATATTTCTACCTACCATTTTTATTATTGCCTTAGCATCTTATATTTCACCTGGTCGGTAAAACCAAAATTTACTTTATCTACTTCCAGTAAATTGTCGGTAAGGTTTATCAGTGTATAATCAGGACCTGTTGTCGGGTCGCCGAAAAACGACACACCTGCACTACCGACGTTTAATTTTATCTGCAATAGATTCATTCGGGTAAGGCTCCAGGTTGTTTGTGGCCTTGCTGGTTTGGTGGTGCAATTAGGAAAAACAATTTCAGCACCACCGTTATCACACTGGTAATTATTATTGGCAAAGAAAATAAAGTTGGTGCCTAACTCACACGAAAGTTGCGAAGAAAAACTGCCGGAAAAAGACAAGCCCTCCGTTGGATGATATTTCCAGGTGCGGCTTGTAGTGCCCGCCAATTGGGCCTTGCTGGCTACAAACACCTTTATTTCTTTTGTACTTGTGATAGTAGAGTTGGCAATTTTACCAGAAATTTTCACCGTATAAACTCCGGAAGTTGCATAGGTGTAATTGCCCGGGTTTTCTGTGGCTGTTTGAATGCCATTGCCCCACTCCCATTTAAAATCGCTGCAGTTAATACTTTTATTTACTACCGTAATTTTTAAGGCATCGGTGGCATCATTTGTAGTGAGCGTAAAATCTACCGCACTTACCTGTACATTTTTTTCTACTGTTTTGATACCTGCTGTATTTGTTACAGTAAGTTTAACCAGGTAATTACCCGCTGCTGCATAAGTATGATTGGGCAAGCTTCCAGTTGCATAAGTACCATCTCCCCAGCTCCATTGATAGGTAGTGCCAGCAATATTATCTGTATTTGTAAAATTAATATTGCTGGGGTTAGTTGTATTGGGTGAATAAATAAAGTCTACGTCAGCTCCCGTTGGCTGGGTACTTTGGTCTTTAAACTCATTCTTTTGGCAAGCGATAAAAACCATCGCCAGCAAGCTGATGAACCCAATATATTTTAATATTATTTTCATGATAATTGTAATTGAGGTGAAAAATTAATAGCCTGGGTTTTGCGTAAGGTTGGGGTTCCTGTCCCGGTCAAATTGTGGAATGGGGAACAACAATTTCGCAGGACTGGTAAGGCCTGTAGCCGTTAAAGCACCGGCACCATTGTCCCAGCGCAGCAAATCGAACCAGCGCAATCCTTCCTGTGTCATCTCCCTTCTTTTTTCATTGCGTATCAATTGGCGCATAGCGGCCTGTGATGTGGCATCCGCCAATGATATATTGGGTATGCCTATACAGGGACCAAACCTAAAGGTAGGGTCGGCAGCTCTTGCCCGAATGCTGTTTAATATATCTACTACTTCGTTGTTGGGGTAACCCACTTCGTTGAGTGCTTCTGCCCTGTTCAGCAATACCTCTGCATACCGGAATAAAATGTAGTTATCATTCGGTTCATTGCTGTAAAAGTTTTTGTATTTCTGTGCATAAATGCGGGTAGGGGTGCTGGCTTTAAACATTGTTTGTTCTCTGCGTACATCCACCCCATTTCCCGGGGCATAATTTGCGAAAGCACTTTCTGTAGCACCATACACCGGAGCACCGGTATAGAAAAATTTTAGCACTCCGGTGTTATCAAACTGTCCGGGTTGTTCTACCGATTGACATTCCATGATAGACTCCTGCGTATTTTGTCCTCCATCATTGCTTCTAAATACCGCTACAAATTTTACTCCGGCAATTTTATATTGATTGCCGGCAGTAATCTCCTGCGCCTTTGCTGCAGCACCCGTCCAGTTTTTTTCCCACAATAAGATACGCAACTGCAATGCTTTGGCAGCGCCCCTGGTAGCCCTTCCCTTGCTGTTGATCAGGTTTAAATCGGGAAGTCGTAAGGGGTCATTAAAATTTAAGGGTAAATCTGTTTCAGCAGCAGCTAAATCAGCTTTTATCTGTGTCACTACCTCAGCTACTGTATTTCTTGCCACTAAGTTTTCTGTGCTATTGGCAGATTTTGGAAAACTTAATACCAACGGTACGTCTCCATAAAACTGTACCATGTGCCAATAAATAAATGCCCTTAAAAAACGGGCTTCACCCAGGATCTCCTTTTTTCTGGTTAATAAAAACTTGTCATCCGGTATCAGGGCAACTTTTTCCAGCAGTAGGTTTATGTTTGCCAGCGCATTATACGAACCGCCCCACAAACTGCTTATCTCTCCATTTGTTGGTATGAGTTCCGACCGTTTTTCTAAACGGAACAAATCGCCACCATCGTTATAAGACTGGATATCATCGCTGGAAATGTCGGAATAAAAAAGGACTTTGCCGTAAAAATCCCAGGACATCATTTTATTGTAACAGCCAAACAAACCTGTTTCTGCATCAATAGAAGTTTTATAAAAATTACCAGTACCTACTTCTTCCACGGTATCTTTTTCTATCACTTTTCTGCAACTGCTTACTGTAAAGGACAGCAGCAAAAACGAACAGGTGATTATTTTAAAAATATGTTGTTTCATCTTTAATTAATTTAAAAGTTTACGTTTAAACTTACTACAATCGTTTTTGCCTGTGGGTAAGAGCCATTGTCGAATCCCTGCGCTATGTTGTTAAACTGTCCGGTGCCGGTAAAGGCATTTACTTCCGGATCATAACCTGTGTAATTGGTAATGGTAAACAGATTTTGCGCACTCACAGCAACCCTTACACTCGTCGCTCCAATCCGTTTGAGCGTTGCGGGCGTTAGATTGTAACCGAGGCTAATATTTTTCATCCTCAGGTAACTGCCATCTTCCAAAAACCTGGTTGATGCATAACCGGTGGCATTGTTATCAGGTCCCACAAAAGGCACATCGGTAACATCGCCCGCTTTCTTCCAACGCCTTAGTGCATTGGTGGTAGAATTGTAATAACCACCGCCGTAGCCTTCAATAAATTCCCTTGTCTGGTTATAGATTTTATTACCAAAACTCCATTGAAAGAAAACATTCAAATCAAAATTGGCGTACGCAAAGGTGTTGGTGATACCGCCAAAATGTTTGGGTAATGGCGAGCCAACAATGCTCCTGTCTTTATCATCGATGCCGCCACTTTTATCAATATCTTTTAACAACATTTTACCGGTAGCGGGGTCTACATTTTCTTCTATCTGGTACAAGAAAAAAGACAATTCTTCTCCTTCTCTTGCTACGTTGGAGTAACCAAAACTACCCTGGAAAATATCCTGCCCATTTACCAGTTTCAATATTTTATTTCTATTAAAACTAATATTAAAAGAAGTGTTCCACTTGAATTTACCCTTTATATTTTCTGTATTCAGCAATACATCAACTCCGGTGTTTTGTAAATCGCCCACATTACCCGGACGGCTACCAAAGCCTGTAGTGGCGGGCAATGGAATATCAAGGATAAGGTTTTTTGTTTTCTTGCTGTAATAATCTACAGAGAGGGTGGCCCTGCTGTTGAACAGTGCCATATCAAAACCTATATTGGCTTGTGTGGTAGTTTCCCAGCCGTAATTATTATCTTCAATGTTGCTGGCTTGCGCTCCACTTGCACCAAGGTAAGGGCTATTTAAATTTATCCTGCCGAGAAAAGAAAAGTCACCAATTTCCTGGTTTCCTGTTAAGCCATAACTGCCTCTTAATTTTAGAAAACTAATTGATTTAGAGTTGCTCAGAAATTTTTCGTCCGATACAATCCATCCGGCAGAGGCAGAAGGGAAAAAGGCATATTTTTTATCAGCACCAAAACGGGAAGAAGCATCTACCCTTGCCGCAGCAGTTAAAAAATATTTCTGGTCAAAATTATATTGTGCCCTGCTGATATAAGATAAGATACCATTGGCACTGATGCCGCTGCTGCCATTGGTGAGTGGCCCGTAAACCGTTTGCACCTGTGCATTAGTAAGCCCGGATGCAGTTGACAAATTACTGCGTCGATTGGATTCCTGTACAGTCATACCTGCTAATACATCTACCTGGTGCTTTGCTGCAAATAATTTTTTGTAATTCAACGTGTTTTCAAAAACATACAGGTTTTCATTAAAGGCTCTTGATGATGCCCTGCCACTGCCCAAAGCAGCCGGGTTGGGGGGAAAGAAGAAATCTTCATTTTCATTTCTTACATCAATACCAAAATTTGTATGAAAACGCAGGTCTTTTAAGATTTGCCAATCGCCAAAAAAGTTACCAATCACCCTGATATTTCTTGATACCAAATCTGCTTCTGTTGCCAATGCTACCGGATTACTGTTGCTGGTGATGCTATCCCTTGCATATGTGCCATCGGGATTAAACACTTTTATGGTGGGGTTGTAAACCAATGCAGATGACAACACATTTGGCCCAAACACATTGTTGCCATTAAAGGCATCCTGAAAGTTAGGACCACCATCATTTCTTAGCCGGTTGTTTACCGTTCTTGAAAAGAAAAGATTGGTACCCACTTTTATTTTTGAGTTTACATTAATATCAACATTGCTACGTAAACTGTATCGGCGAAATTTAGAGTTGATGATGGTTCCCTTCTGGTCGAAAAGTCCGCCCGTAACGGCATACGTAACTTTATCACTTCCACCTGTTAAGGCAATATTGGCATTGTTAAATAATCCTTGTTGAAAAATTTCATCCTGCCAGTTGGTGTTTACGGTAGGTAATTGTGAGAAAAAGGGAGGCCGGTTGGGCGCAAGCCTTGCACTTAATTCATTGCTCATAATTGCATATTGCTCCCCGTTCAATAAATCGTAGCGGCGGTTTTGCTGCTGCACACCACTATTGAGGTTAAACGATACAACCGAGCGGCCGGGCTTACCTCTTTTGGTAGTAATCAGCACCACGCCATTGGCAGCCCTTGCACCATAAATGGAAGCAGTAGACGCATCTTTCAAAATATCAATCGATTCAATGTCGGATGGGTTTAAACCAGCCATGCCATTTATCTGGTCGTTGCCTGCCTGGTAACTTCCGGTGAGGGTGTTGTTGATGGGCACACCATCCACTATGTAGAGCGGTTCGTTGCTACCGCTTAAAGAACTGGTACCTCTGATCCTTATTTGTACAAAACTTCCGGGGGCGCCGGTATTGTTTACCACCTGCACACCGGCCGCTTTTCCTTGCAATGCCTGGTCGATACTGGTAACCTGTAAATCTTTAATATCATTTACTTTTATCGTACTAACGGCTCCGGTTATCTCTCTTTTACGCTGGGTACCATAACCAACTACCACTACCTGGTTCATTTCCTGATTTTTTTGTACCAGCATAACGTTAACGGCTCCATTCCCTGTTACAAGCCGCTCGGTGACAGTATAACCAACGTAAGAAAAAATCAGTGTGGCCCCATCAGGTACATTGATGCTAAAGTTGCCCTCAGCATCAGTAGAAGTGCCCACCTGTGCGCCTTTCAACCTTACACTTACACCACCCAGCGGCACACCACCAGCCATGGTGACTTTACCAGTAATTGGTATCTGTTGCAGGTTGGTAACTACGCTACCTATAGCGATTGAGTTGTCGTCGAAAAACTTGTAGCGAAAAGCGGTTCCTTTAAAGAGATCCTGCAACAATGCCTGGATGGGTTCGTCCTTAACGTTTACGGAAAACTTTTTATTAGCAGGTAATACATCATCACTAAAAACAAACTTATAGTTCGTCTGCTTTTCGATGGCGGCAAATACCTGCCGCAATTCCACATTTTTAAGGTTGAGGGTAATGCCGGGCTGGCTGTATCCTTTAGAATACGCCTGTAACAGGCAGCTTAGCAGAAGAATAGAAGTCAATTTCATGATGAGCAATTGTTTCGAATACCTTTTTACAAATCGTTGTAAATGACTGGTGTCATTTTTTTTCATACTTTTAATTTTGAAGGTTAATAATAAACCTGTTGCCGGACAAGGATGGCAGGTTAATCTTTCAGGGGGAGATGTTTGCAGCATCTCCTTTTTTTTATAGATTTTAAGGAAAACTTCCCGGCGGTTGTAGCGGGTGCAGGCAATTCTTTTTTTTGTGCATAGCGTCTCGTTTTGGTTTAATAATACATATCAACAGTGGGCTTTTAAAAGTTTGCAGCATTCAAAATCTCTCTGGTAATATTTTAGATTCATTGTGGTTACAATTCGTTTTTCAGTTAATTTAATAAGCAATCCGGTGTTTGCATTGCAAACCAAATAGCAGTTGGATCAGGGTATTACACAATTCAATTATTAAGCATCGCAATCCTTTTAGGTAACTTCTAAATAGGTAGAATTGTTTAAACTGGTTTTATGATTTTGGTTTAATAACGATTTTGTTTTTATGGATGTTATATAAAAATTTATTGTTGCAACTAAACTCCAGTGTTTGTATGGCTTGCACAATATTAAGACTATCAAACACGCCGGTAAATTTCAGTTCCTCCACTTTGGAATCTGCTATTTCGATCTCTACTCCGTACCATCTCTCCATTCTGCCTGCCAGCGTTTTAAAGTTTTCGCCGGTAAACACCAGCTTTTCCTGCATCCATGCAACTTCTTCGGGCATTTTTATCCTGCTATTGTTTGTAAGTTCCCCTATGCTGTAAGCATCTTTCAGCAACGCAGTCTCGTCTTTTTTAGGAGATGTACTACTAATTTCTTTTTGATTGGTGATGGTGATTTTTTCATTAGGCCGCAATAAAAACTTTCTTTCCGGGTCTTTATCGGTTGTAAGTTCTATCAAGCCACGAAGCAGTGAGGTCTCAACCTGGCTATCCTGCGGATAAGCTTTTACATTAAAGGCAGTACCCAGTACTTTGATATTGATATTGCCACAATGAACAATGAATGGATTCTTTTTCTGGTGGGCTACATCAAAAAATGCTTCTCCTTTTAATGTAACCTGCCTGTTGGTTAAAAAATCTTTTTTGTAGTTCAAAACACTTCCGGCATTTAGCCAGACTTTAGTTCCATCTGGCAGTAAAATATTGGTTCGGGAGCCTGCCCTGGTAGCCACTTCATTTTGCGGTGCTGCATTTTCTTTTATAGCACTACGCTGGTTATAAAAAAAATAAATGCCGATAAATAGCATAGCTGCGATTGAAGCGGCGGCGGCCATAGGTTTAAAATACCGGAGAAAAAAAGTTTTCCTTTTAATTTCGTCTTCCTGATTGGCTACCTGCTGTAGCAATATGTTGGAGGATAGCAGGTTCCAGGTATTGTCAATATCTGGTTTTTCTGTATGTTGAATGGGCAATTGTATCAATGCCTCCAATATTGCTCTATTGGGCAATGCAGACGGTTTGTTCTCTAAAAATAGTTCCAGTTCCGCCAGCTCTTCAGCAGAGGCTTCGCCATTCATCCTTTTTCCAAGCAACATCCACAGCCTGTTATTCTCCATTTTAAAGTGTATTTGGCTTCAAGACGGAAAAAAGAGCGTATACCCCCAAGGAGAAAAAAAATATATTTTTCTAAAAGTTTTGCTAAACTAATTATGCGTTAAAGTACTGACTAAATCCCCGCTTGGGCGTTTTTAAAATTGTCGCAACTCGGTACAGGGTTGCCAACCTTTTTTAAGTGGTTTTAAGTAGAAGAGAACTGAACAAGGGTGGCAACCCTTCCGACAATTATAAATGCCCGCCTGCTTTCTGTGGGAAGATAAGTGATATTTAGACTATTTATTGAAAACAGTTTTTCAGGGATTGCACCAATTTTAGCGGAATAGGCAAAACTTACTGAGATAAAAAATTAGTAACGTTTATGATGAAGATTGATGGCGTGGCTGATTTTCTTTAATGCAATACCTATCTGGTTTTCCACTGTTTTGAGGGAGATATCTAAAATCTCGGCTACTTCTTTGTACTTAAGATTTTCTTCTTTTACCAATTGAAAAATAATTTTACATTTAGTGGGTAGCGCCTGCAAAGCCTCATTGATATGCGCCAGCATTTCAGCAGAAACCAATATATCTTCCGGCGTGCGGCTCAGGTGACCGATATTAACTTTTACTTCATCCAGTTCAAAATGATTGAGAAGAATTTCCTTTTCCAGGTAATCAAGGCATTTATTTTTAACTGATTTAAAAAGATATACCCGAAGATTTTGAATATTATGCAGCCCACTCCTGTTTATCCATATTTTTGTAAAAACATCCTGCAGCGCCTCTTCAACTAGTTCCTTTCGCTGCAGAAAGGTCTTTGCAAAACGAAACAATTCTTTATAATGCACATAGTACAATTCCTTAAAAGCAACCTCATCATTGTGCTGAGAAATGCGGATTTGCAAAAGCATGGTATTGGTGGTAGCCATGATTAAAATTAAGCACTTTTT
Source organism: Ferruginibacter sp. (assembly GCA_041740215.1). GTDB lineage: Bacteria > Bacteroidota > Bacteroidia > Chitinophagales > Chitinophagaceae > Ferruginibacter. The sequence continues at coordinate 3,752 of JBGSMI010000150.1, read as the reverse complement.
AAATCATCCCTTCAATTTGTTGGAGTAGATAACACAGGCGCAGACTTCGTCCTGTGTCTTCCCTGTTACTAATCTAACAACCATCCAAAATAATATCATCCAGCAGCCCCTTTTTATCTGTAAAATAATCTGTCACACTGCTAAATATCCAATGCCACGGCTCTGCTACAAAGCTGGCTGTTATTGGGTTAAAATGCCCGCCTGTACCGATAAGAACGAGGATAGCTTTTAGGGCATACAGATAATTAAAACGTCTTAACCGGCCCAACCTGCGGTGCCGACCGGTGTATCCTTTTTAAAGGGATAAAACTGTTTTAACTGCCAGGGCCCTTTTAAATAATACCAAACCGAGATACCAGTTGCCATCATTGGGAATGGTTTAAAATGCTCCAACAAATACTGTGTCGTTTGCATGGCCTTAAATGCGGTTACTTTATTTTGCACAGTAATATGGGGCTGCCAGGGTCGCCTGTCTTTGGATATTAAATAAGGCTTGAATGAATCCAGCATTGCTTTATGTACCCCCGATAAATCAGCAGACTCCACCGTGTAGGCTACTCCGTTACCCATATTAGTGATGCCCGTTACATCGATCTGCATAACAGGCCTGTTGGTTAATTCTTGCAGCACCTCGTCTATCAATGACAATTCTGCCGGCAGGCGGTGCAACATGGTGAGGTGTGCTGGTGTATAGTTGCAATATTTAGGATAATAGGTATTGCGCAAATTTGTAAAATAATGATCCTGCTCTTCATCCAGCGAAACTGTGATGATCAGTGATGGAGATGTTTTCATTACCGTTGTATTTTTGGTTACGCTCAAATACAAGGTACGGATATGCATCGACCCTAGAATAGAAAAGGGATCAACAACATGAAAATTTATTTCCAGATAGCTATGCTGACCAGATGGCTATGTTTGGGCATAGGGCCAAGGTTGCTAAATAATTTTTAAATAAATATTGAGGTAATACAAACCAGTAAGTATAAAAGTGGCACCCGCCAGGATCCGCATAACTTTCTCCACTTTAGAGATGGCTTTAAAATAGGTGCCTAATTTTTCCATGCTATAGGCAATCACAAAAGCAAAGAAAATAACCGGCAAGCCCGTGCCTATTGAAAACACGATCGGTAATCCTAAACCTGCAGATGCGGATAAAGTCATTGGTATCAGCATAGCAAAAAACAAGGCCCCGCTATAGGGACAAAAAGCCAGGGCAAAAACAACGCCCAATAAAAAGGAACCCAATAATCCTTTGTCTTTAAATTTTTCTGACAGTCTTTCGGTTAGGTTTCCATTGGACAGAAAGTTGAGTTTGATAACACCCAACATGATCAAACCAATGATGATCATTACCGGGCCGATAAATTTTTCTCCATTGCCCTGGAATAATTTAGCTACCTGGAATTTGCTTGCTCCAAAATAAATAATAGCTCCCAAAGTAGTATAGGAAAACATTCTACCCAATGTGTATAGCAAACCACTCAGCAGCACTTTTTGCTTACTGGTGATGGTTTTAGCAATGTAGGCAGTGGCGGTAATATTGGTAGCCAATGGACAAGGACTAATTGCTGTTAGCAAACCCAATGCAAAAGCAGCCAGCAAAGGCGCTTCCCTGTTTTGTGCAAGGTCAGTTAACCAGTCCATTGTTAGCTTTTTAAAAAGTCGTTAATATATTTTTTCAATTCTGTTTCAAATTTATTTTCGTCGCCTGCTTTCATAAAGGCAAATTCGGTCAGGTCCTTTTTCCTACCGGTTGCAGGGCTATAGAGATACAAAGCTGTACCGGCTGCTTCAAACTGTGCTGCTTTTTTTGCATTCTTTTTATCATCCACATTTACCAAACTAAATGGCATGTTTGTAAAGTGATCGGCCAGCGTTTTCCTTACCAATTTTTCAATTAATACACAGGTTACACACCGGTGCTCTGAGTGAAACTGAATGACTTCCATAACAGTTTGATGGGCGGCAGCGATTGGCTTGCTTTGCTGCGCTTCTGTAGTAGTAGCGGCAAAAATAAATGCCATAAAAGCAAGCAATGAGACAGATAAATTTTTCATAATTATTATTTTTGATTACATGACGAGATTGAATAGATATCCTGATATAATGATACAAGTTGTAACAACTGCAAAGAATATCATGAGCATTTTAGTAGTCATGATCTTTTTTAACAACAGCCCTTCCGGAATTGAAAGCCCCACTACCGACATTGAAAATGCAATCACTGTTCCCAGTGGTATTCCCTTTTCTACCAATACCTGCATGATGGGTAAAATGCCTGCTGTATTGCTATACATGGGTACACCAATAACCACTGCAAGTGGAACTGCAAATGGATTGCTCTTGCTAATATAAGCTTCAAAAAAACCGGTTGGAATAAACCCATGCATTAAGCCCCCTACTGCAATGCCAATTAAAATGTACAGTGATACGCCTTTTACAATCCCTGATGCTTCCCGGATGATTGCCGGTATTCTTTGCAGGAAAGACTGTGGCTGCTCATCAAAATTTTCATCGGTTGCCTGTTTGTTTTTTAGCAGTTCTTTTACCCAATCAGTAAGCAAGGATTCTAATTTCATTTTACTCAATATGTACCCGGCAATCATAGATAAAACGATTCCGCTGATTACATAAATAAGGGTAATCCTTAAACCGAACATACCAAAAAAGATAGCCACCGTTACTGCATCTACCAACGGAGACGAAATTAAAAATGCCAGTGTTACACCAAGCGGTATTCCACCTTTAACAAAGCCGACAAACAAGGGAACGGAGGAGCAAGAGCAAAATGGTGTGATGGTACCAAAGAAAGAAGCAACGAAATAATCGAGGCCATACCATTTTCGTTTGGTTAAAAAACTACGAACCTTATCAATGGGAAAATAGGAATTGATGATGCCCATTAAAAACGTAACGCCGGCCAGTAGTATAAAAATCTTGATGGTATCAAATACAAAAAAGTTAAGCGCATCACCCAATTTGCTGTGATTAGCAATGGCAAATACAGAGTATATAAGCCAGTCGGCGAATGATTGCACCCAATCGAACATGAAAGAAGTTTTAATTTAGCAACATTTACCATCATTGCTATTGTGTGAATTGCAACATGGCTTTTTATCTGAATTATAATCAACAGTTGTGCAACAGTCGCTATTTGAAACGGCACCTGCAACAATGGATGTTTCGCCCCTGGTTGGATAACCTTTCTGTACCCAGCGCACAATACCGTGCTTCATATTGACAACTTTGGCCGCATCATAACCATTGTAAATTAAAAAACCAGTGGCCCGGAAACTTTTGCTACCATTGCGACAAACAATTACCAGCTTCTGATCAACTGGCAATTCGGTGCAGCGGTTTTCAAATTCGCTCAGCGGAATGTTTACAATATTGGGCACATCAAAAGCAAGTTGTGCTACCTCATACTGTTCTCTTACATCTACCAGCAATGCACCTTTTTTTATCCAGGTTTGTGTTGAGGTAGGGCAAATTTCATTTACAAAAATCTGTTTGCTTTCCATTTTACTTATTTTGATAGTAACTCTTTTATTTCTTTTATATCCGCTACACGCCCTTTTACTTTTGCCACATCATCAATCATCAGTACGGGAGTGGTCAATATGTTGTACTTCATCATTTCTTCTATGTCCTCAATTTTTGTAACCTCCGCTTCAATACCCATTTGCTTTACGGCTTCCAGTACATTCTTGTAGGTGGTGCTGCATTTGGGACAACCGGGTCCCAATACT
>JBGSMI010000146.1:0-3938 GCA_041740215.1 Ferruginibacter sp. | reverse complement strand
AAACGCTGAACAAAATGAAACACGTGCTTTAAACGGTTTGCCGATTACGCCGGCATCCAATGCATTCTTTAACTTTCGGATAGGTGCCTGCCAACGAAAGTTTTCATGTATAAAAAATTTAACCCCGGCATTTTTACAAGTGTCTACCATATCGCTGGCTTGCTGCAAAGTAGCAGCCATTGGCTTTTGGCAAACAACATCAATGCCCTTTTTCGCAGCCATTGTTGTAAACATTTCGTGCGAATCAACATCCGTAATAATATCTACAAAGTCGATGGTTTCATTTTCCAGCAACGCTTCATAGTCATCATACACGGTTGCCTTCAAATCAAATTTTTCATTGATCGCTTCGGCCTTATTTTTAGTGCGGTTATATAGCGCTACAATTTGCACCCCTGGTATTTCTAACCATGCAGCAATTTGGTAATTGGCCCAAAAGCCCGTCCCTATTATCGCACAGCGAAGTGTTGCTTTATGGTTTTGCATAGTGCTTACTTTCATCATCTAAAATTAACACCCAATCCTGGCCATAGCCAGCCGTGGGAGCGGTAAATTTTTGTTGGCCTTTGTTATCAAAACTTCCTGCCTCCTTGCTTACGCCATTGCGTGGATTGTACCAGGAGGCTGTAATTTTTGTCCCCGATATTTTCCCCATATTTACGGTGATTTCCCTGCCCTGGGCAGTATAAATAAAAGCGTAGTCTTTACCATGTGTAGCCTGTATACGTTCGCCTGCAAATAAATTGTTTTCTACCACCAAAGTCTGATCTGGAACTCTCTCCAAAATCGGTCGGGATTCCATTAGTTTTCTTACAAACTTCATTTGGTTTGCACCAGGAAGTTCCATGGCTTCCTGCCAATAAATGTGGGGCCCGTTTACCGCCTCACGATAAGGGGAGTACATTTGCCAAATACCATGACAGCCATAAGTATGACCAAAAGCACCGGCAAATAAATCGAGGTATGCATATTTACGGACATCATAAGGACTTGAAGTGCCAAATTCTTTCTCACTGAAGCAAACGGGATGGTCTTCATAAATAGGTTCGCCATCCAACACAGGCTTTGCAGGTATTCGCTTGTAGGAAGCGGTCATTTTATCATAAATCGCCTGATCTCTACAATGACCATTCTGAAACATATTAAAATCCAACCATTTGTCGTTATGAAACCATTCGCCTGAACCTTCCTGATTGGGTTGAGGATGATAACTAAGCAACACTTTATCAGCACCACCTGCGCCCTCCAGCACGCCTTCGGCCATTTTTCGCCATACCTCCACATCTTTTGAGCCAGGTCTTGGATTGCGATCTCCGCCCAGAATCCAAATGATGTTTTTCTTTTCTTTATACCTGTTTCCAAGATATTTGCCATAGGTTTTTGCATTTTCCGGAGTAAAAACTTCTGGTCCTTTGCCCCATTCCATTCTAGATAGTTTGTCGCCCCAGGTTGGCAAAAAGGCGATGTACAAACCGTTTTCGGCGGCTTTGTCTATGATATAATCTACATGCTGAAAATACTTTTCGTTAGGCTGATTAGGGTCATCAAAGTTGAGCGGCAACTCGCCGTAAGGATTTGGCACATGCAGGCCATCAAACTCTGCTAAAACCACCGCCTGAATAACAGTATAGCCTTGTTCGGCACGGCGTTTTAAATAATAATCTGCCTGTTCCTTGTTTAACCGATGAAACAATTCCCATGCTGTATCACCCAACCAAAAGAAGGGCTTTCCGTTTTCATGGACTAAATAATGATTGTTTTCAGCAACTTTTAATGGGCCATTTGATTGGACGTTTGGGAAATTTTGGGCAAAACCATTTGTTTCTAACAACCCAAAAAACAATAAATAACTAAAAATTATTTTTTTCATTTTGTAACTATTTAAAAGCCATTAAAAGGTATTTAATTTTTATTGGTGATTGATTTTCGTCATTTCAGCCACCTGGTATTTTACATGTTCAGGATACAATACTTTCTTCCAATCTTCTTTAAAAATCAAGGGCTTGCCTATCTGGATGGCCTTATAGCAGGCATCTGAAAATACACCTCCTGGTATCTGGTCGAAACACAATGCCAAATCAATATTGATATGACCCATGAAAAAATCGAAAACCGCCTCTTTTGGTAATCCCATTTTGATCACTTCATCCATTGCTTCCCGCATTGTAAACATTACTGCTCCCAAAAAAGTCTCTGCCAAACCAGGCTCTAAAATTGCCATTTGCTCAATGGTTATTCTATGGGAACGGGTAACGGGTGCATACATTGCTTTTGCTAATTCTTCACCAATCTGATAATGGGCTTCCGGCCCTTGCATCAAAGCACAAACAATAGATTGATGAGCTGTAATGCCCCCGAAATAATCAAAATGGCGGCTTTTGTCGGCTTCCCAATTAAAGACTGAAGGATGTGTGGGGTGAGATACAAAATAGGTAATGTCGTCTCTTTTAGGCAAATGATTGCCAAATGCTGCAGCAGGATCGAGTGTTACCACTATGGCGTCTGCTTTTATCAACGGCAACAGATTAGTAGCTACCTGTCCTGTAAAAATATCAGGAACAGCCAATATAATGATGTCGGCCTCTGGAATCGCTTCATCAGCCGAAGTTGCGTTGATGCCCCGCAAGCTTAATCGTTCTAGTCCCGCTGTGCTTATTTCGATATAGGTCATCTCATAAGCTGAATCTTTTAAATTGTCGGTAAGCCGGCAACCCATTTTACCACCCGCTCCAACCAATGCAATTTTTTTCATGATAAGTGTTTTTTTAAATAAAGAATACTTTTTTCAACCAGTTGTTTTTCTTTTATAATACTGTCTTCTACCATTGCTTCCGGCTTTAACCAAATTTCAAGTGTTGCCGATTTGCACCTGCCTGTACTTTCCAATTGCTGAATAATTTTCGGAATATCAATTACACCATCGCCAGCAGCTACACCTTCTACCGTGAACCCCATTTGGTAATCAACTCTTTTTACCACTATGTCTTTAATATGCAGATTTACTGTATAGGGCATTAAAATTTGCAACACTTCGTTAACACCTTCTCCCGCACCTAAAGAGTTGGCGGTGTCTAAGCAAATGCCTACATAATCTTTGTCGGTTGCATTGATAATATCTTTTAAGGTACTGGCAGAAAACCGGTCGTGATTTTCTAAAGCCAGTACGATATTGTTTTTTTTGAGTGATGGTAAAAGTTGGGTAATGATGCTGATAACCTCAGTTTTATCAGGCTGATAACCAGCTTCATCTATAACCATGCGAAGGAAGGGTGAGCCAAAAAAAAGGGCAATAGCTAGATAGCGTTCTGTGTTTTCAATAGTAAGACCTCTTGTACCTGTCTCTATAATTATACCCAGATTGCTGGCATTAGATTTTACAACTTGTAGTTCTTCTAAACTTAACTGATGCAATGGGTAATTATCGCCAAATTGAACAACGCCAATATTATTGCTACTGGCAAAATTTAAAAGGTCGATAGCAGAAAGACTATTTGAATCATTACTACCTACTGCCCACGGAAAAGTAAAAGTGCTTATTCCAAATAACATAATCTGTATTTTTTTACCTATTATAAAGTGACCGAAGTTTTTAAATATACTTTAAATTTATCTGCATCGTCCCATTCAAATCAAATTTTTCATTGATTGCTTCGGCCTTATTTTTAGTACGGTTATATAGTGCTACAATTTGCAACCCTGGTATTTCTAACCAGGCAGCAATTTGGTAATTGGCCCAAAAGCCCGTCTCTATTATCGCACAGCGAAGTGTTGCTTTATGGTTTTGCATAGTGCTTACCTTCATCATCTAAAATTAACACCCAATCCTGACCGTAGCCTGCCGTAGGAGCGGTAAATTCTTGTTGGCCTTTGTTATCAAAACTTCCTGCCTCTTTGCTTACGCCATTGCGTGGATTGTACCAGGAGGCAGTAATTTTTGT
>JBGSMI010000119.1:0-10539 GCA_041740215.1 Ferruginibacter sp. | reverse complement strand
AATTGAGCAGCGAGTTTTGCCCCCTGCCCCTAAAGGGGAGTTATAGAGCGAGTTCACTTTTTCCGGTGATTTCTTTTTGATGGATTGCGTTGGTAACAGTTTGTGGCAATAGATCGTCCAACTGGCACTTTCCTATCCCGCTCACCGTTGTTGCGTCTCCGACCAACAACCGAAGTGTTTGCATCGGGTGAGCCGCCGAATTAGAACAGGGAAGACGACCGTAAATTGAGCAGCTAGTTTTGCCCCCAGCCCCTAAAGGGGAGTTATAGACCGGGTTTACTTTTTCCGGTGATTTCTTTTTGATGGATTGCGTTGGTAACTGTTTGTGGCAATAGATCGACCAACTGGCACTTTCCCATCTCGCTAGCCGTTGTTGCGTCTCCGACCAACAACCGAAGTGTGTGCATCGGGCGAGCCGCCGAATTAGAACAGGGAAGATGACCGTAAGTACATCCACCATTATTAATTTCTAATCATCGAATAAATTCAATTCTGGCCATTCGTTCAGGATAGGCGGCGAGGCCTGCCACAAATTGAATGTTAAAGGAAAGCGTATGCCTGCAGAAATCGCATGGGAAGTGATTGTTGGTTTATCCTTATCAGTTGCATTTTGTTAGATTGATAATAAATAGATACCGGGCCATATCCTATAAACGCAATCCGATCCGGCGCCTGGTGGGTATTTAAAATATGGTTGCTTTTACGCCTCCGTAGAAAAAAATGCCCCGGCATGCAGTGATTGTATTGCCATATCTGGCACCGGATGCATTGCAAGAGACTTAAGAGCTGAGCAACCGCCCGGTACAAAACATGGAAAATATTACCCGGCTTCCCCACTCGTATCCTCCTTTTTAATCACTTTCTTTTTGTCCTCCTCCTTTTCCTGCTCCAGTTTTTTCAACGCCTCCCGGGAGGTTTCCGCATTTGGCTTCGAAAGCTTCCCTTTCATGCCGTTGTTTTCATCCGTGCCCGGTGCTTCGGTGTAAATAGTGCCTGCGGGCTTTTTTTCTTTGTCAATGTTCATATAAAATGTTTTGCCTCGCTACTTCTAAAGCTATGCCAGTATTTTCAACGGATATAAAACGGGCATGCCGGCGGCTGTTGACCGGTATCAACCACCTACATGAACGACCGTGGTTGATAGAAAAACCTACAGGATCAATTCAGCAATCCTCCTTCTTTTAAAAAAATCAACAATCAATTGATCCACTTCCGAAATTTTGTCCTTGTCGCAATGGTTCAGCCATTTGATTGTTTCTATTTCTGCATCAGCTTTTAGTGGGCCAGTATAGTTGGCCGTATAACAAGTCATTCTTACAAATGTATCCGGCGGATGGCCATGTGCATGCGCTTCAAACACGCCCACCAGTTTCAGCGTATTTTTTTTTAAATCAATACTCAGTTCTTCTTTTATTTCACGACAAAGCGCTGCTTCGTCCGACTCGCCGTTTTCTCTTTTTCCGCCGGGAATATAGTATTTGTCTTTGCCGTAAGATTTGGTAGACAAAATCGAATGGTTGTTGATTTCTATCCAGGCAAGTTTATCAATCCATTTCATTTGTCAAATAGTTTGCTCAAATGTAAATCTTGTTACAGGGGCCAGATGCCTATTGGTTTTAACTACAGTAGAAAACCGGCTTCTCCAGCACCGGCCTTATTGGTTTATTTGTAATGCGGCAGCAAATGGATGCTGGTTGTCTTTTGCGATTGAATTGGAAGGGGGCTATTCTTGCTGTTTTATGTTCCAGAGTTTAGTAATAGTTGGCCACCGGAGGGAATGTGTTTGCTGGCAGCGTTAGAATCATTTCGCCTCAATTTTATTTCGTTGGATTAGTAACAGGTAGACACCAGACGGGAGCCGATAGCTATCGGCTCCGGCGTCTGGAGGGTATTGTTTCTACGGGTAAGGAACTGCTCATTCCGAGAATGGATTCAGCTTTTTACTTGGCGCAAGCGTCCGGTTGTGCCTTCAAAAGAGGGCAAAGTGTTGGTGCAAGATGGATATGGTTGCATCATACGTCGGGGTTACAAGTGAGTGTATAATTATTGGGTGTGTAAGCTGTGGAAACCCTGCCGGGACGGAATAAAAACCACGATTACGAACGTACAATTCAATTAACTTTATTCCTTTGAATATAGAACAACATGCTCTGGCTGGTGCTAATTGTCCCAGGCATCCAGCATAAAAACCAACATAACCATTTTACCTTAACCATCAAATTACACTTATGGAAGACTTTACCAACTGCCCAAATCCACGTTGTAACAGTAGCCGCTTTGATAACTGGATTTATAAATGTAAAAAATGCGGCACTATCGTATGCGACGCTTGCTCAGGTGTAAAATGCCCCAATGCCGCATGCGATAGTAAAGATGGCATTTTTACAAATTATGCTAAGCACATTGGCTATATCAAGTAGGCGGCTAACGATAAGCTTATCTACTGCCTCAGGGCAATTATCCTTGTAACATATTGCTATCTGCCAACACCAACTTTTTGTACTCCCCTGTGTTACTATAAATACCCAATGCCGGGTATTCAACGGCATATTTTTAAAATTAATTTTACCGAAAATAACTTTATAGCAAAACGCTTTACCATTTTAACCTTAATCATTCTATATGACGGCGGCAGTGCAGTTGCTCAGCAATATGATTGGAATAAGGAATCGCAAAAGCAACGTGAAAAAGAAAATGCTGCTTACATAGAGGCAATGAAACCGGAAAAGAAAAAGAAAGCAGACAACTCCTCTGGCACGGGATCGGATAACTATTACGATAACCTTGCCGCCGCAGACCGGCAGAAAAGAGAGGATGCCATGAGCGCCGAATACAAAGCGAACTACCTTAAAAAAGTGGCGCATTTTGAAAAAATGAGTAGCCATGTACCTAAGGTGTAAGAAAATTTTGGCGTACTGATGGTTTTGGCAACGGATGCATACCTGACAGACGATGAGGCCTACAGCATCAACCGATACCTTAGCCCCAATAGCCGTTCCTATGATCGGTTTAAGCGAACCATATTTTACCCTCCTTACGTCCCCCCGGTTAATTCAGATGCACCAAAAAAAGTTTACACTCCAGCAGAAATTGCCCAGGCAGAAAAGTATATAGCGGAAGCAAGAATACTAGATAGCAGCAATAAGATAAAACAGGGAATAGAAAACAAGCAACAAAAAAAACTTGAATTCAATTTATATGATGCCCTGTCAGCTTACGAACGCAAAGATTATGCAACAGCCAGCTTGTACTTCGACAGTGGCCTGGCATGGAAAAATTTACAGCGAAGTACCTATTACGAATACATTATAAAAGCTGGATACATCGCAAGGTATTTAGGCGACTTTGAAAAAAGTTTGGCCATATTTTTAAAATACAATTTCGATCTTGAAATGCCGTCAGGAACTACTTATCCTGCATTTGCCAGTGAACGGCTGAAATACGAGGCCAGCATAACGGCACTGTACGCAGGTGATTTTAAAAAGGCCATCTCCCTGATAAGTTACTACACCCGGAAATCACCAGAATTTGAATCGGAGTTCAATTTGTACAATTACAAATCAGATAATATCTCCCTCCTTACTTCGTATTGCAATTTTCATTTAAAATCGGCCGATGCAGCCACACAACTGACTAACCTTCCATATTACATCGACAGCAGATACGATTGGTCGGCCAGGCTGGTACGCATGTACTTTAACCTTAAAACCAACGATACCAAAAAGCTGAAAAAGGAAATGAAAATATTTGCCGAAGCACATATAACTATTGAATTTGAAGACGATGGGTATACGAAACTAGCCAACATGCTATACTATAAAAGCAAGTGCTTAATGACTGCTGACGAAGTGCCCATCCAGGCATTATACCTGCTTGATTTGGCAATAGATTTATTACCTGCCAATAAGGAATTTTTACAAACCCGGTATAACACCAATACCGCATTAAAGCGAACAAAATTTGCTGAAGCGGATGCAAAGTTGTTGGGATTGTAACAACAGCTAAGCAGTAACAAAGTAAATACCCTGCTCATTGGTTAAATACATTTTGCAGCACAAACAATGCAATGTATTCAGCCCACATTGGCGCAAGCATACCTTCATTCATAAAACTTTTACTTGGCGCAAGCGTCCGCTTGTGCCTCTAAAAGAGTGCAAATGCTGTGAGAAAGATGGTAATGGTTGCATCATATATCGTGGTTCCATGTGAGTGTGCAATAATTTGGTGTGCCGGCTGTGGAAACCCTGCCGGGACAAATTTAGTGGGCTATTCAATTGCACCGCTCTTTTGTGCGGTAGTTGTAGGAGATATTATTTAACTGATGGCTTTAGCCAAACTTCTTGTTTGGCTGAAGCCATATTTTTTAGGAGGAATTATGTTACCCACGCTCTAAAGGGCATGGCAATTGAAACTGATTACTGTAATGCAACTCTTTCAGTTTTAATTGATTGTTGTAGGCTATGGTAATGTCATCCCTTTGGGAATTTTAGAACTGGTAAAGGGTGATATTGCTATAGCACCATGCAATTGCCAGATGCATAAACCCCGAAGGGGTGATATTAGTACCAATTAGCTAAAGGGGCTTAAATACTGCCACCGTTTTCAGCATACTTTTTTTAGTGCAGCTTTTATGATTGGTGTTGGTGATATATTTTGGTAGTGATTGATCTGCCTTGGTTTAGTGGTTACTATAAATGGTTGGTTCAGTAACAATGGAACACCGGAAGGGAGTCCGGCGCCAATGTGGATGGTGCAAAAAAAAGCCAGTATCACTACCAGCTACTCTAATAATTTTAATGAAATTTATAAAGCCATCACTAACTCGTAAGGATTGGAAATTGTTTTCCTTCCGAAACGTTTTAGCAATGCAACTTCATTTCCCTGATCAATTTTTTCATTTGTAAGAATCTCCTGAATTGCAGGTTGTTTTAAACCCGGTATCCGTATTTGAAAGAAAGGCCAAAGAGAATCGCTTTTGTATGTCTTGTCCAAATCTGGAAAACCTACAATGCGATTATATTGATCAGAGTGATTCTTGAAATCATCTGCATACTTGAAATACCATTCGCCCTTTTCGCAGTACAAAGTACCAATGCGGATTTTATCAACTGTCAGAATGAATTTTGCTTCTTCATCCTTTGGAAGTTGAACCTGCATTTCAAAACCTTCTTCACTTTTGCTAAACCAATTTATGAATTTGCGTAACATTTTAAATACCTCTTATTTTTTTAAATCTTGTTCTCAATATTGTTGATATCAATTCGGAACGTTCCCGAATAAAAAAGGGATAAAACTCTTCTTTCAGCATTTTAAGAACATTTTCTTCATTCTCAACACTTGCCAAATCAGTAACGATTTTACCTTACTCCGTATTATAATTTTTGACTAAATCAATAAGCTGGAAATGATTTGCTTGCTTATTCTCCTCAATACTTATTCTAGGACATGCCTCCTCAACGTAAGTTACAATTTTCTTACCACCTTGTTTGTATATCTTTTTAATGTTTTCATCGCTGTAATTCCACATCAAACCCCTTGCAGAGTCGTAAACGGGTGAAAATGTAGGTAATTTCGATGTTTTTTTCTTAGTGTCAATCACACCCCAATTATAAAAATGCCGGTCATTATTGCCAGCTAAAGCATCAAATACTATCATTTTTACAAGTTCAATGAGCAAATTTTCAAAACATTGTGGAAAAACTGACCTGATAGAATCTTTAATAAATTCAAAGTTAAAAAGTTCTCTGGAAGTTGGCTTGTGCTTGGCAATTTCTTCTGCCAAAAGCATATCCCCTAAATGTTCCCCACAAATTTCGGCACCGTGAATTAACTTTTCATTTTTATTTAGAAAGTATTTACTTAGGAAACGGATTTGCCCATTTGCATTAACTAATTTGATTTCATTCATATTTAAACCGAGTACCTGCCCTATCCGATTAATCATGTATTCTATTATTGATTCATGCGGATACCATTTTTCAGCAGTCTTGGCTATATAAGGGAGCCATGAGCTTGATGAAGATTTTTTTACAGTACTATCTTCAACATAGAAATATGCTTTGATAAATTGCTTTGGTGCGTCACCATCTAAACGGTAATCTTTTACAACATAATCTTTCTCTTTCAACAAGGGTATTAAATGCTCATTTATTATTCTACCGGAGCAATTTATTGAATTTTCAATCCTTAAATTTCCTCTTATATGCAGCATAGCTCTATTCATTTTCTTTCAAATTGTTCAAAATTTACTGCTCTACATTTTTTCATTTAAAGCCATACTTTGAAATGAAATGAGCCTTCAGTTTTACTTCCCAAATTATTTCTCCATTTTTTTTATTAATTGCAGCAACCCTTCCATTGGATAAAATGAATAAATTATTTTGTTTCATGTGCTTTGTTTTACAATGAAAATAGGAAATAATTCTTGATTTTTCAACAGCGTAAAAAGTAGGCTAATGCTGCAATGGTTTATTTAAGTAATCCTCAAATTGGCTTGAAAGTTTTATTGAATAAGACTTTCTTACTTTTTTAGGGGATGACTAAATAGTTTATTGTTGATACAAATAGATTGCCCTGCCGGTACAGTGCAGCCGAAGCCACGGTAGTGCCCATAAAAGTAGTCGGTTTTTCATCTACAACAGTTTTTAGTACCAGCAAAATAGCAGTACTACTCTTTCTGAAAAAAATATACACCTACTAATCTGTAATAAGTACCAAGGGATACACAGGATGAAGCCCTTTGCCTGCTTTGCCCTGATGTGAGATTGATAACCCTGAGCGGCCATTTGAAATATGCTCAATTTTCCTGTTTCATGCAGCTTCTTCCATATTTTTATTATCTTTAAAATATCATTCAAACTTAATTATTTTTTATGATAAAAAGTAGGATTCTTTACCTGGCAATTGGGCTGTTTATTGCAACCAGCTTTTGCAATGCTCAAAAAATAATCATGAAAGTGAGCGGTACCACCGGAGTAAATGGCGAAGAAGTTCGGGCACTTGAATTTGGGATTGAATCGCCAACAAACTTTTTATCGGGTTCTGGTGTTTCGGTAGGAAAGGCGGTACCAGGAAGTTTGAAAGTAAAGAAGAATAACGATAAATCTACCAGCAATTTGTTCAAAAATTTGATTAAAGGGGTACATTTCCAGGAAGTGAGTTTTGAATATTATGACGGTTCTAATGTGCTTTATTATGTTATAACGTTATCAACTGCATTTGTTAATAAGATACTATGGCTAAGTCCGGAGTGCCCTACTTGTTTAAAACTGGAGCACCAGGTTGAGTTTGTTTTTGCAAAAATGAAAACCGAGGACAAGATAAACAACATCACACTTACCTGGGATGTAGAAAAACAAACAATATTATAAGTTACTTGAAAAATGTTTTAATCATACTAGCCATTTTAATACTGTCAACAATCAAAACAGCAAGTGGCCAAACAGGCGTTTCCATAATTGGAACCAGTATGCTTGGCGGGGACCAGCTTATGTATGCAGAAATTGGCAAAGCAACCACCAGCGCATGTTTATTTCCCGGAGGTACCTGTTCTACAGGGTGCCCCGTTTATATATTTACCGGCAATGGCAATTGGGATTTATCTGCCAACTGGAAAGATTTTGTAATGCCTCCTACAGCGCTCCCTTTTTGTTTTGAAATTTTAATCAATCCTGTTGCATCCGGGGAATGTGTACTAAATATACCCCTGCAATTTCTGCATCCAGGCTCAAAAATAACCGTAGCAGTCGGTAAAAAATTACGGATGCCATCCCGGCTTGAAGTGCGGGGACTGGAATAAAATTGAGCACTGGACGGGATTCCGTCGTCTGATGTCCTAAAACGTTGCGCCTATTGTGCTTACTGCAAGCTTTTATTTAATTATACATCCTTCATTTAGTTTCCCACATTGGCGCATGCATACCTTAATTCATGCCGCTTTTACCTGGCGCAAGCGATCCGCTTGTGCTTCTAAAATAGGGTAAAGTTTATGGGCAAGATGGTTATGGTTGCATCATAAGTCGAGGTTCCATGTGAGTGTACAATAATTTGGTGTGTAGGCTGTGGAAACCCCTGTTGGCACGAAATACCCTAATGCCACCCCTTCTGGGTTTTGATTGATTATTATCCGTTGCATTGGCTATAATAATGCCATCCCTTAGGGATTTTTAGAACCCTGAAGAGGTGATATTACTGTAGTGTTGTATCCATGAACAGTAAATAAACCCTGATAGGGTGACATTAGAAAACCATTGTGATCAAGTAAGCAGATTTTTCCCCAGAATTGGCGCAAGCATACCTTAATTCATACAGTTTTTACCTGGCGCAAGCGATCCGATTGTGCCTTTAAAAGAGGGTAAAGTGTTGGTGCATTAAGATTATAGTTGCATCATACGTCGGGGTTCCATGTGAGTGTATAATTATTTGCTGTGTAGGCTGTGAAAACCCCGCCGGGACGAAAGAGGGGTGCATGAAGATTATCGTTGCATCATACGTCGGGGTTCCATGTGAGTGTATAATTATTTTGTGTGTAGGCTGCGAAAACCCCGCCGGGACGAAAAGAGTTTGTAGCGCCTTAGGCTCGATTTTGTTTTTAGTCCCGAAAGCTTTCGGGAGGTTTAAACCCGTTGCTACAAATAATATTTTAATAAAGTGCCGTAGGTACGGTTCATTTTACAAACTACCTCCTTTTTATATGATTCGAGCCTTCGGCTCTCTTTAAATTCTTATCTCAATCAACGGATTAAAATCTCCCACATTGGCGCAAGCAAATCTTCATTCATACAGCTTTTACTTGGCGCAAGTGTCCGCTTGTGACTTTAAAGGAAGGCAAAGTGTAGGTGCATGATCATTATAGTTACATCATACGCCTGGGTTCCAATTGAGTGTATAATTATTTGGTGTGTAGGCTGTGGAAACCCCGCCGGTACGTGAAGTCCTATATGTTAGTGGCAGTATTAATTATCTCTGTTACGCACTTCTTCTATTTGATTGTAAATCCGGATTAATTTTTCATAGGCTGGGTTGTTATGAAACAAAAATGAAGTGTAAAGCTTTTGAACATTTTGTGCGTCAATTTCAATTGCTATGATGTTGTCAATTTTCATTACAGAATTTTTGTGTTCAGACTTTTTATACCACCGATCAAAGATTTTGTGTCTTTGTATTGCCTTTTCATTATCGTCTGAGCAAACGTAAATCAATGAATTTTCTACCTTGTGAAAGAAACGCTCAATGATATCTTCAATAGTTTTAGACACTTTGGAATCGTAAGATTCTACTTCGTCAGTCGTTTTTTCAATAACCAACTGAAAAATATTTGGTATTTCTTCTCCGGAAATTGTAGAGAAAGTTTCGTCAACAATAAATGCAACACGATATAGAAAGTAGTTTTTGGTCGTGAAGTTGTAGGTATTTGTTATCTCATCAAAAACGTAATTATAATGGTTTTGCAAACTTAATTCCCTTTTTGGTTAGTGTTTGTATAGGCGTTTTCCCTTTAATATATGAACGTACAAATTCCTTATCAGTCACCATTTTGGCAACTGATTTTAAAATACTTTTTTTAGAGATGCTTTCCTTTTTCATACTTCATGAAGGTACAAATTCAACCAATAAAGTATATAGTTTTTTTGTTCCATAGTAATCTCTCAACTAGCAATAAGCAGCGCCGAAAACGTTGCGTTGATTGCGCTTACCGCATACTTTTATTAAAATCCGCACCCACCGCCTCCACAATATTTGTAACAGGCTAAAGACCCTGCTCGCCGGTTAAATACAATTTTGCAGAATTAATCAAAGCAACGTCTGAGCCCTGCTCAAAGGCTGGTTGAGAGACGTTACCCGAAAGGAACAAAACCGTTTTCCTTTTTCGAATTGCTTTTAGTTGCGTTGGCTCTTTTATGTCTTCTCTTTTCGATGGATTGCTTTGGCAGTTTCCACTTCCCAGGCGAGTCTCTGCATGAGTTTAATACGCCAATAACCAGCACAAGCTGCAGTACTCGCCGCCGAATTAGATCAGGGAATACGACCCTAATCACAACCACTATTATTAATTTCAAAGCATCGGTTGAATTCAATTCCGGCCATTCGTTCGAGATAGGCGGCGAGTTTTGCCCCCAACCCCTAAAGGGGAGTTATAGAGCGACTTCACTTTTTCCGGTGATTTCTTTTTGATGGATTGCGTTGGTAACAGTTTGTGGCAATAGATCGTCCAACTGGCACTTTCCTATCCCGCTCGCCGTTGTTGCGTCTCCGACCAACAACTGAAGTGTTTGCATCGAATACTTTATGTATGCTGACGGCCCTCACTTCCCAGGCGAGTCTTTGCATGCGTTTAATACGCCATTAACCAGCACAAGCTGTAGGACTTGCCGCCGAATTAGAACAGTGAAGACGACCGTAAATTGAGCAGCGAGTTTTTGCCCCCGGCCCCTAAAGGGGAGTTATAGAGCGACCTCACTTTTTCCGGTGATTTCTTTTTGATGGATTGCGTTGGTAACTGTTTGTGGGAATAGATCGACCAACTGGCACTTTCCTATC
>JBGSMI010000100.1:0-5622 GCA_041740215.1 Ferruginibacter sp. | reverse complement strand
GACTCCCTGCTCAACCTTCTGAGATCATACCACCTGATACCCCTGCCAACCAGTTCCTTTCTCCTTTCCGACAATATGGTTTGGAGAGCGCCCGCTGCATCCGTAGCCGTTAACGGTACAAACTGACCAGTGCGCCACCTTTTTGTCAATAAACTGTTCAATACTGCCATAGCTTCATTGGTTTGGTTTAACCTTGCAAGCGCTTCGGCCCTTATAAGATAAGCCTCTGCCGTACTTACCCCGCAAAAATGAGTGCTGCTGATTGTGCCATCCAAACTGCCAACAAATTGATGCCCACCGCTGCTACTCGGGCGAAAAAAAATGGTTCTCCTCAGGTCATTCGGATGGTAACCGGCAAACAGCAAGGTATCCACCTTCCAGTTATTGGTTATCAGGTTTTGACCGCCGGAGGTAACAGTATGCAACAAAACTTCGGGATTAAACATGGTAAACGATGCACCGGTGCCGGGGTTGAGCTGATTGAAATCAATGAGTGGAGGTGCATTTTTAATGGCATCTTCTGCATAGGTGGCCGCTTTTGCATAGTCGTCCATAAGCAGCATAATATAGGCCATCAAGGTTTCGGCGGCGGCTTTAGTGGGTCGGTGGGGGGCTGTGCGTGAAACCGGTAAATGATTGATGGCCACAGTAAGGTCGCGTACTATCTGATTGTAGGTTTCCTGAATAGTGGCCCGAAATATAGGTTCATCAATACCGCATTGCAGACGTAATGGTACCCCGGGTTTTTGTGCAGCAGTAGCGGGGTCGTACACATCGGCGTAGGTATTTGCCATCAGGAAATAAGAAAATGCCCTTAGCAAATAAGCCATTCCTTTTGTATCATTGTACAAGGCCAGCTGTGCAGCATTAGGGGTTATATTCTCTAATGTTTCAATGGCAATATTATAATTGAGGATTTTACCATACATAAATCGCCAATTGGTACTTGTTATATTACCCTGTATGGGCTGCCATAAATACCAGGCTCTTGATTCTTCAAGCATAGAAGTTAGCGCCGCATCATTGTTGTAATAATCATCTGCACTTACATTTGCCTGAAATATGTACGATCGGGCTGAAACCGCAAAGTTGTTTAATAAAGCATTGGCGCTTTCAATACTTTCCGGCACATCAAAACTCTGGTCCGATTTTTTGTCTAAATACTTTTTACAGCCTGTTAAGTAGAAGCACAAAACATAAACAGACAGAGCAAAAAGGAGGTTTCTTTTTTGTATGGTGAACATAAAATATAGTTTATAAGTTAAAAATAATTTCTGAAACCGGATTGGTTAGTTAGGCTATAAAGAAACTTTTACCCCCCCCGACCAAACCGGCGGGAATTGAATATTATGATGGTTTATGGGGTCGAGACCAGCCGTGTTTTTAACCCAAAGCGGTTTAAAATTTGTACCATATCCATAAAAGGAACACCGTACTGGCTTTTTACTTTTAGGAGCCAAAACCACTGCATATTCAATGCGTATATCCTGAAGCCGGATATGGTCGGCTCTATATGCAGTTACCTCACTATAAGCATAAAACCGGTCCCTGCTTGTATTGGCCGGATATACCATCGAAGGAACATTTGTGCGCAATTCATCGCCGGGTTGTTGCCACCTTTTCTCATAGTCGCTATGCGTCAACCAGTTGTTAAACAGGGCATTGTATTCTATAGTATTCGCCCGGAACCAATGGCCAAACTGTCCTGATATATTGAATGAAAAAGATAAATCCTTCCATGAAAAGGCCTGCCTGAAATTGCCAAAGTAAACCGGAACGGTGGTACCATGATACACAAGATCTTCTATATTGGCTGTATTGAGCAATTGACCATAGTTTGCAGAGGGTTCCTTATCTACAAAACCCATCGGATTGCCGTTTTGGGGATCGAGACCTGCCCATTTGTAACTAAACAAAGCGTAGGGCCGATAGCCCACTCTGGGTGCAATCAGGTTTCCAAAGCTTGGAAAGGACCCCGGATTAAAAGCTATCAGGGGGTATTCGGCCACTTTATTGGTTACATACGAAGCTATAACATCGGTGCGCCATTGTATAGGGCCAAGTTGTGCCACTACACCCAACTTCAGGTCAACACCACCGCCCGTTAGTCTGCCACTATTTTTTGTAATAATATTTTGCCCCAGGGTTGGGTCTATACTTACCGCAGCAAGCAAGTCCTCACTGTTTTTAATATACCCTTCAAGGGAACCGCTGAACCAACCCGCTGCGTTTTGCCAATCGAGGCCTGCATTAAACATATACACTTTTTCCCATCTCAGTAATGGGTTGGCTGTATTGAGCACTCTTGCAAAAGGCACATTGGTGATCTGTGAGGAAGCGGATGAAAAAGCCAGTGTAGTTAAAGCAGATAAAGCGGGATTTACATTGCCACTGCTGCCATAAGTAGTTCTTAGTTTAAAGGTTCTGAAATTATCTTTTAGTGCTGGCAGGGAGGAAAGAAGGTTCCAGGCCAAACCGGTAGACCATAGCGGCACCCCCCGCTGATTGGCATCCACACCAAAGATATTGGATACATCTTTTCGGATACTGCCACTCCAGGTGAGTACCTGCCTGTACATTACGGCTGCATTGGCAAAACCGGAAACAAAACGGTTTGTGGTAGCGCGTACTCCTTGTTCTGCCGGTATGGGAGCATTTCCCCTGAGGTTGCCCCATTGCGGAAACAGGGTGGTATGGTTTACAGCTACAGAAGACAGATTATCCGGATTGTAGCCATAAAGCCTTTGGCTGTTCGAATTAAAAACAGCATCCCTTATTTCGCCACCTGCCAGGCCATTCAGTGTAAATTGATCCCATGTTTTTTGGACGGTAAGCTGCAAGCGACCCGAATGTACATTTCTGTTGCCGGTAGTACGGTTCATAATACCTCCTTCGGGTAAATGGCGCACAAGCGTATTGCCGGTTCGTTGCGAATACAGGTTTACTAAATTCCTTGAGAAATAGGCATCCTTTTCATAAAAAATGGCTGTAAGCTGATTTTCCCACTGAAACTGATACAACCCTTCCAACTGAATGCCTTTTGCCAATTGCTGCTGCAGATTCAGGCGATACCAGCTGTTGGTTACATCTACTTCATTTTGTTGCCGTTCCCTATCTTCAAGAGGCACATAGTTCCAGTTCAACAGTAAGCCCCCCCCTGTAGTATCCAGGTATTGTTGCCGGTAATCCCTTTCAAGCACGGCGGGCATGCCATTGTTATCGGTTAAGGCTGCATAGGGATAATATGCCGCCCTGCCGGCCGGGGAAAGCCCTATCCCGCCCAGCCCGTTGCGCCTGTTTTGCATGGCCGAAAACTGACCCGTAATATTTAAGGAGGTGGTTTTGGTAAGTTGCGCCTTGTATTGCGACATTACACTGGTTCGTCGATAAGCCGTTCCGGTTTCCGGTTGCTGGTTGTTATCGTACCCCACACTCAATACAAAGCCCTGCTGCTGCCCACCCCCGCTTACCTGAAGGCTGTACTGTCTGTTTAAGGCTGGTTGGTATAAATATTGTCTTACATCTTTCAGGTAATCCTGTTCCGAAAACCTGCTCCGCCTTAGTTGCAACGCTTCATTGGATAACAGACCTGCCCTGTTTGCCGCAAGCGCTTCTACATAAGGGCTAATAACCGGCCGGCTTGTTACATTATTCAATTGGTTATTATAAAAATTCTGCGAAAACAAAAAATCTTCCACATCCAGATAATCGGATGCCTGCATCCGGTTAAGGGTTGACATATCGGGCCTGTTTTGAAAGCTTGTATTGGCTACAAACGATACCGATGTGGGGGCCTGCTGTCTGGCTTTTTTAGTGGTAATTACTATAACGCCGTTGCCTGCACGTGCACCCCATACGCTGGCAGCCGCTGCATCTCTTAATACCGTGATGTTTTCCACATCGTTGGGGTTAATAGCACTGATATCGCCATCAAAGGGGAAATTATCTACTACAATCAAGGGCTGATCCATGCTGGATGTGAGTGTGCTTAACCCCCTTACACTCAGGCTAATAGCCCCTTGGGCATCCCTGCGTACAAGTACCCCATTCGCAAGCCCTTCTATACGGTCGAGAATATTGGTAGTAACCGCCCTGTTTACCAGTTTGTTATCCAGTTGCTCAAAACTACCGGTTGACCTTTCTTTGGGCAACTGCTGGTAACCGGTTGATACCGTAACGTTGTCCAGGGTATTTTCGGAAGGCAACAACAATATTCTTGTTGGCAGTTTATTGATGTTGGCCACATAGGTTTTGTACCCAATAAAACTGATGGTAATGGTTGCATTTGCCGAAAGGCCACCTGGTGGTGCGAACCAACCAAGGCTATCGGTCAGGAGAACAGTCCCTCCATCATTTATTTGTACAGTAGCTCCCTGTACGGGCAAATTGGTTTCGCCGGATATAACCTGAAAACGCCGTTCAGGAGCCGGCTGGGCTTTGAGCCCTGAACTAAAGGCCATGCATAGCAAAGCCATAAAACAAGTTTTTAATAAGCACATTTTTTTTGTTTTAGTTGGTGATGAAATAGCAAACAGGTGTTTTTATCCATTTTTTTTCGAACTGAAGCCCCTGAGATTGCAGCCATGCCGCAAATAGCAGGGGCTGTTTTAATTGGTCATCCGTGGGTAGGTTTTGTACAAAAAGCGTGGAGGGTGATACAACATCGATAGGAAACCGGCTCTTTTTATTGAATTGCCAGGCAGCACGCTGAAGGTCGATGGCAGCCCCGGATGGCTTTCTGTACTGACCGGTAATACAAAAAGTTTCCATAGGGATTGTATCCTGCTTTACCTTGTAAGGGTAGTATTTGGATAGCAGACTCCGGGCGGCAGTACGCAGCGATTCCAAATCGCTGGTAATGGGGTCTGCTATTTCCATACCTGAACCATTCCGGACTATCCAATCGTCGTAATACAGCGAGTCAGGTTTAAAAAACAAGTGGCGCAGGCTATCAGGCACTATAAATTGATAATCAAAATCGGGTAAGGGGTACCAGGCAAAGCGATACAGGTTTAACAAGGGCACATTGAGGAGGGTTGCCCGCAAACCGCCACTATATTTGCCCTGATAACTTGTACCGACCAATCCATCCAGATAGGGCAACATCGCCTGATAGGCAATAGAATCGGGGCCCGGTCTGTAGCCCGAAGCTTCGTTCCAAACCAGCAAGGGTTTCAGGATATCAAGTCTGGCATAATCCCGTTTTATTTTAAAAGGCTGCACCTGCCCGTTAAATGCCTGTGCAATATTGCAAGCATTCAAATATTCAGCATGGGTAACTGCTTGAACAAAGCCCTGATTGGTAAGCCATACCACATGCGAAAGGTATTGGTGCGGGAAGGCAGCAGAAAGCACCGAATCGCCGGTAATAGCAGGCAGGGCAAGGGCTTTCAGTTCGGGTCGGTTTTGAAAAAAACGATCCACTTTTCCGGTTGGTTCGTTGGTAACCGTTATTACCGTAAGTACCCCTTTAAAATGATCCATCAGCTCACGGAGCAAAGGAAACTTAGCCCAACAGCCATGGCAGGTGGTATGCCAGAAGTACAGAACAATAAGGGTTGGATGGTGGCCCATTAGTATAGCCCTTTGATTGGCAATTGCCTCAATGGGTAGCCAAATACC
>JBGSMI010000097.1:0-7258 GCA_041740215.1 Ferruginibacter sp. | reverse complement strand
TTTGTTATTGAATTAATCATTTTTTACCCCATCGTCCTAGTCCTTAATAATGGGTAATTAACCCTAATTGCTATTTGGACACTAAGGGAAAAAAACGGCAGAGGATTGTTTCCCCACTTGGGTAGTTAACCCTGACACCGGACATAATGTGCCTCTGCCGCTGATTAGTTTATCCACACAAAATTGTGGATTTCAAAAGAAAAAAAGAAGCAAAAAAAGAAAAGTAGTAATAGTAGCTTTTATTTTAATGTTAATTGAATACAAATCTAAAGGACACGAACCACGGCTGGAAAAATTAAACTATATCCATCTGAATCCGTTAGCGGTACATTGGAACCCTGTGGATCATCCCTGCAATTATTACTTTTCATCAGCAAAATTTTATGAGATGGGTATACGGGATTTTGATTTTTTTAAAAGATGTACGGGAAGAATTTTGAATTCGGTGGCTCGTCAGGATAAGGACTATGATAGCAGGCATGCATGATTATGCGAAGAGTGGTTCGTGAGGACACGAACCACGGCTGGGGAACCTTGTGGATCATCCCTGCAATTATTACTTTTCATCAGCAAAATTTTATGAGATGGGTATACGGGATTTTGATTTTTTAAAAGATGTACGGGAAGAATTTTGAATTCGGTGGCTCGTCAGGATAAGGACTTTGATAGCAGGCATGAATGATTATGCGAAGAGTGGTTCGTGAGGACACGAACCACGGCTGGAAGATTTTAAATACAAAGGCCATTGAAATTCGTACACGGAATTAAATGAAGTTTATTTTTGGACGATTTCCATAAATAAATGGCAACCTTTACTAAAGGCGGATGAAAACAAAATGATTATTATCAATAGCCTGCGGTGGCTGGTACAAAAGGAGTTGGTTAAAATTTACGGATATGTGATTATCCCCAATCATATTCATCTGATGTGGGAACAATTGGCGATGAATGGAAAAGAGTATCCTAAAAATAGCTTTGAAAAGTTTACAGCAAAAACATTCGTAAACGATATGAAAGTAAGCAATGATGGTAATTTGAAAAACTTTGCAGTAACAAGCACAGATAGGCAATATAATATCTGGCAGAGAGTCCCTTTAGCAATAAGAGTTTTTAGCAGGGAAATGGCAGCACAAAAATTAGATTAAATGCACCTTAACCCAATGCAACCACATTGGCTATTATGCACCAATCTGGCCGATTACAGGTTTTCATCAGCAATCTTTTATAAACAAATTATAAATGATCCGATAGCTATCGGATTTGATTTGCTTACACATTTTGGCGATGTATTCTAGTGGAAGACGTGGTCGGTGAGGACACCGGACCACGGAGAGAAGGAGAGCTTTTTTATGAAGGACAGTAAACCAACCACGGAAGCAAGCTGCTTTGTTGGTGCTGTGGGGCATCTCAAACTCCGATACCCATTGCTTTGGAACCACGGCATTAGGTAACTCTTGCAACATTATCCTTTCTTCTTTACTTCTTTCTTCACCTTCACTTTTGTAAATAAATCAGCCGTATACTTTTCATACAGTTCAAACAAAAACACCATCCGGTTTGCTTCGCTTGTAAAAGGTTGTGGCCTGTATGCCATGTCTACAGCTTTATCCAATTCGTTGTGTGCTTTTAGTAACTCGACTGGCATTGCTAAAGGATCATATAAATCTGATAGAGAGCTATTCGGAAATTCTAATCTTGCATTTAAAATTTTCTTTGCTGCTGTTTCGACTGCGGCGACTTGTTTCGCTGTAGCGTTTTCAGGCCAAGGGAAATTATTATAAACTATGGTATTTGCATAACTATAATCACTTTTCATTCTGCCACAAGTTGCACGTGTCCATGCGATGTGCATTTTTGATGTAAGTACGCCAAAATGAAACGGAGTAGTATTGGGAACAACAAATGTTTTATCAGAAACTATATAATCCTTGGTCAAATAAGCAATGGGTATATATCGTCTGTTCTCTGAAGAAACTTTTGGTATCACCAGAAAATCTGTTTCAGGTTGCCTTTCTTCGGCAAATAAATATGGCAATTCTGACATTTTCATTGTTCCTCCCCTTGTGCTTCTTGCTCTAAATTCTTTAACTAACTTAAACCGTGCTTGAAATTCCTTGATGTCTCTAAATTCAGTGGGATTAATGTTTTTTAGCCAAATACACCATCTGATTATATTATTTATAAAATCATCGCCACTTATAAAGCGTCTAAAATAATTCTTGGTTGATGGGATTAATTTTTCAATTGCGTCCTTCTCTTCATTATTCAAAATCAAAAAGCCACCATCTCTAGCCGCACTGCCTGACTGCATTTTTGGAACTATGCAGATGGGCTGAGAAATGGAAAGCAAAACAATATCTCTCCCTTCAACTAAATATGGATTTATATTTTTTGCTTTTACAGCTTGCGGTTCACCTTTTATTGTATCGTATTCATAAATAGTCTTATCACTTATATCATAACCTGCAAAACCAATAATCACAACATGGACTGCTGCATTTCCCTTTGCTTCATTTCTCCAACTAAATGTCCGGTGAGCAAAATGAATTTTAATTTTGTATAAATTATAGAGAATAGTCCATAGCACTCCGGGTTGTTCACCTTGCGTTATTGAATTGGTAGAAACAAATGCTACTTTGGTATTTGTATTCATTATTAGTTGTGCAGCTATTTTATACCAAGCCGCAACATAATCTAACATACCATAACTTTTGAGACCTAAAAAAATCATTTCCATGTCACTTTTTTGTGATTCATTTTGGTAAGCACTACCAATGAAAGGCGGATTACCAAGTATGTAGTTAAATCTTTTATTAATAACAACCTTTTCAGAAATCATGATTCTGTCATCAATAATTGTAAGATTTTTTGCTTTTATACTTACATTATAATCTATCCCAGGTTCTTTTAAAGTAATGAATGCTTCATCTGTTTCCAGTTCTAATTTTTTGGATTCTAACAAACTACCCCAATCAATTTGCAATGCATTACCATGAACAATTTTTGCAGATTTCTTCAAAGGCAACCTAGCAAAATATTGCCCAAATTCATTACTGATCAACATATTCATTTGATGATCCATCAGCCACATGGCAACCTCCGCAATACGGGCCGGAAACTCTTCGTATTCAATGCCATACATCATGTCAACATCCAGCCATATTATATCTCTTACATCTAAAATGCCCTGGCTGCTTTTATACAAGGCCCGCAATATTTCAACTTCCAGTAATCGCAGTTCCCGGTAAGTAATTACCAAAAAGTTTCCACAGCCACAGGCCGGGTCAAGAAATTTAAGATTGCTTATTTTTCTATGAAATTCAGGCAGCTTGTTTTTATTGCCTTTGATGGCTTCAAATTCTTTCCAAAGCTCATCCAGAAACAATGGCTTAATCAGCTTTAAGATATTTGTTTCGCTGGTATAATGGGCACCAAGGTTGCGGCGTTCCTTTGGGTTCATTACGCTTTGAAACATGGAACCAAAAATAGCCGGTGAAATTTTACTCCAGTCAATGTAACAACAGTCCAGCACGGCTTGCCGCATCTTGCTGTCGAAACTTGCCGTGGGCAAAGATTCTTCAAACAGCTTTCCATTTACATAAGGAAAATCGGCCAGTTGTTCGTCAATGTTTTTAAAGCGATTCTCTTTGGCGGTATTCAATACCTGGAAGAGTTCCTGCAGTTTGGCTGCAAGGTCGCTGCCATCTTCGCTGGTACGTTGCTCAATAAAATCCTGGAATTGTTGTTTATTAAAGATGGTAGTGTCCTCAGCAAAAAGGCAAAATAAGATCCGCACGAGGTACACTTCCAGCGGATGTCCTTCGTAACCGATTTCCTCCAGGCGGTCGTGCAATTTACCCATCAGCTCCGCAGCTTTTATATTTGCCGGGTCCTGCTCTTTATACACCTTCTTCTGGTAACCCAGCAAAAAGCCAAAATGCTGTACGTTGCCTACCAGTTCATTGATAGTGAACTCAACAATTGTTTCCTCTTCAAGATCGTAAAGTTTAAATATTTCGAAGTCGGAGATTAAAATGTATTTGGGAAGCTCATGTTGTTTAAGCCCATGCAAATAAGCCCTCGCCTGCTCGTAGGCTCTATCCAGATTTTTGCCCCGGCTTTTCATCTCCACCAAAATATTTCCTTTCCACAATAAATCTATATACCCTTCCTTTTCTTCCAGCTTTTTTACACGGTGTTCAAACGAAGCAAACTTTCGCCTGTTGATGCCAAACACATTAAAAAACTCCACGAGAAAAGGCTTTGCCTCTGCATCTTCATTGTAAGTACCTGCCCATTCTTTTGAAAATTGTAATGCCCTGTCTTTGATTTCGTTCCAGCTTAAAGTCATATTTTATTGTGTCAGGATGCTAATGTAAGTCTTATATCCGCAATGTAGAACCGCTGCGATTGGAAATTTTGCGCTTTTGTAAGCTTGGCTTTGTGTCGGGGTTTTGTATTTTTTGCAAACGAATGCCTTGCAAAAACTGGGCCTTACCGGTGCAACCAATGCAATAAGAGCCTCAAAAGCACTTGGATTACCCATTACTTTAAATTTTTTGTGCAATTTCTACCTTAATTAGTAAGATCCGGCACAGGAAACCTGCCGCAATAACCTGCACCTCATTCCTGCGCCTAAGAGCGGAGTTGATCGATGAGGACACACAACCATGGAGGAACTATGCGTTTTTTTATGGGTGACGGTAAACCAACCACGGAAGCATATAATTATTGCACCCAACAAATTTGAGGAATGCGGTTTTTCATTCATAACAAGGCTGTACTTTCGTATGTTTGATACTAAATAACGAATATCTAATATGCAACGCACTATATCAGGATTTCACCTGCTCACAATGATGAGCATCATTGACAATGTTAATCAAGCTGGGAACGATATTCGCCTCAGAAGCTGGCTGATAAAGGAAATGCCGTCTTCAATGACCGAACAGGACAAAATTATCCGGGACTGGCTTACGCTTGAGTTTATGATGATTAACCTGGATCCGGAAATGGAGAAGCTTACGCAACTTAACCCGGAAGATTTTGACCGTCATTTTCAACGGCATATGGACAACTTTTATACCTTTTCTACCGCAGCCGATAGAATCAACCTGTTAAAATTTGCGATTGATTTGATAAAGCTGGACGGGATAATCACTCAACCAGAAAACAAATTTTTCAACACGCTTTATGAGGCGTGGACAGAGCCTGGACAAAATGAAGAAACATCCTGATATAGTTATTCTTTGTCCGGAGTTGGCTTACGGAGGCGCAGGTCAACTTTACCAATTTCCAAAACGATTAGAACGATTGAAACGATTAAAATTATTACCCCTCATCCTGTGATGGTTTCCGTTAAAAATATTACCTCCCCCCTGGTCTGATACCTTAAAACGAAAACCAATACTGAATCCGATATTGTTCATGTTTTTAATACCGAAAGCATTAAGCGGCATTCGATTAAATTGGGTGGATACAATTGCAGTAACCTTTTTTTGTTTGCCAAAATCGTACATAGCGCCGCCCCCAATCATGTATGCAAACTTGAATAAATTGTCGGATGCCAGATTAAATTCACCAATTAACTGTTGATGTGTAATTAGATTAGCTCCAGCACCTATTTGTAAAAAAGGATTTAGTGCTTTTTGTTTATTACCCTGAGGCAGCCACATACCTTTAATTAAAAGCGAAGTATTTTGAGTACTGTTAGTCATTATTCCACTTAAAACACTGCCATCTTCCAGTGCATACAATTTCCTAGCATCTTTGCTAAAAAAATCCTGCCAATGTACCCCTGCTCCTATCTTCCAATTGGGAGCCACTCTGTACATCATATCAACAGCAAAACCACGGGGGCTATTGGCATTCGCCAGGTTTGTTTTAAAATCACCAAGCGGTATAGAATAAGTGTAATTTATTCCAGCACTTAACTTATCGTCTTGTTGTGCTTTAACAGTTGAAACCATAACAACTGCAACTAAAACCGTTATTATCTTTTTCATACTAATTATTTTACCTTGCTAAATAGGGAGATTGTTCAAAAAGTTGTCCTATTTGAGTTTCAGCTTGCCGTGCATCATAAACACCATTACCTCTAATCAATCCATTCCAAAGAACCGTAAGCCTATTAACAGATGCTGCATTTTTTACATCAAAAATATCTACATTCATAATTTCTTCCCTTGCTTCATAAGTTGCCAATCCTCCCCCCCATCCGGGGCCAGCTCCCCACCCCCAACCAGGACCAACTCCCCATCCTATACCAGAACCAAAACCACCACCCCACAAAAATGGATCCCAGCCACCCCATATACCAGGCACAGATACAACTCCCCTGGATGTATTGATGATTAAAGAAATTTTTAACCCCAGATCAACAGGCATGGTACCTGTTGCATTTACAAATCCTCGTTGTAGCATTTGTTGTCTTACTGCATTTGTAAAAGCCCTGTCGTTGCTGGTACTTGAATAAAATATATTGCCTCCATCCTGTATTAAAATAGAGTCAACAATTCTAAAAGTTAAATAATTGTTCAGGCTTGTATTAGCGTCTCTTGACGTGATATAAATAAGATTCTCACCGGCTTTAAGGCTTTGCAGCGGTTCTTTTTTGCAAGAAAATAAGAAAGGAATTACAAAAAAAAGTAAAAGGAATGGATGGGATTTTTGTTTCATAATCTAAATTTTACTGTCAATCATATAATAATAATTTAAACAAAAGTTTGTTTGCAAAATTATATCCGGATGCTGTTAATTAAAATTTAAAACAACCATTAAGTGGATAGGTATCATTCTACCTCAAAAAAGTTTTACGCTTCGCACATGAGTAGGACTCCCTTCTTCCCCGGTTGGTATCAAAGCGAAACATTTTACTCTCCGAGGTCAGGTGTCTTCACCGACCTGTAGCATAATAAATTATTTTACCCAAAAAAATGCAAGCAAAAGATTTCAAATACAAAGGCCATCGAAATTCATATACAGCATTAAATGAGGTTTATTTTTGGGCGATTACAATTAGCCAGTGGCAACATGTATCAATGCCGGATGGAAATAAAATGATTGTGTTCAAAACCTGAATGAGTTTGGGATACTAACTCTTTTTGGTAAAGTATTCTCACAGCCGTGGTTCGTGTCCACAGCCGTGGTTCGTGTCCGCAGCCTTGGTTCGTGTCCACCGCCGTGGTTCGTGTCCTCACGAACCACTCTTCGCAAACAAATACTGATCCCTATTTAGTGTAACTTTAAAACAAAAATT
>JBGSMI010000065.1:0-118544 GCA_041740215.1 Ferruginibacter sp. | reverse complement strand
TGGCTGGCATATTTATTCTCAGCTTACGCCAGACGGAGGACCCATCCCAACCACTTTTACATTTGCAAAAAATGCATTGGTAGCAATGCAGGGAAAGGTGACTGAAAAAGGAAAAGTAATTACCTATTTTGATCAGAATTTCAAGGTGAATGTTAAATATTTTGAAGGCAAAGCAGATTTTGTTCAAATAGTAACGGTAAAAGGAAAAATAAAAACCAATATCAGTGGTGAAGTAGAGTCGATGATTTGTAATGACAGAACCTGTATGCCTCCTACCACCGAGAAATTCAATATTGCTCTGAATTAAATTGTTACATTTAAAAATGCAAAAACATAAGCTACTTTTAATTACATCCTTATTTTTTTTATCGCTCAATATGGCTGCACAGGATCAATCACCTGTGCAGTTTGATTTTGAAAAACAAAATATTGGCAACGGTGAATTCGTTTTAAAGATTAGAGCAACACCAGCGAAAGGAGTACAACTTTTTTCTATTCAGAAAATATCAGACGATCTGCCAGTTAATACCAGTTTTCAATTCGACTCTTCCATATTAAAATATTTAACCGATAGCATTGCAGAAAAGGGGGCTTTAAAAACTTCTCCCGATCCGGCGCTTAATAATTTAGTTACACGGTTTTATACTGACTCGGTAATATGGTTGCAAAAAATAAAAATTTCAGAAGGAGATAGCATCCGGGTAAAGGGTACTATCAACTACTATTACAAAAAAGGTGAAAGCATTGAATCTGGTGAAGAAGCCATTTCGATGCAATTCCAGTTCAAAAAGGACGAGCCTGGGGAACTGGTAGCCAATAGCTCCGGAAGTTTGCAGGCAAAGTCGATGTGGGCTTTATTGTTCGCTGGTGTTTTGGCTGGATTAATCGGTTTTTTAACGCCTTGTGTGTACGCTTTGGTGCCCATCACCATTAGCTTTTTCACCAAAAGAAGCAAGACGAAATTGCAGGGTAAAAAGAATGCGCTTTTTTATTCGATTTCAATCATCCTGATTTACACATTGGTTGGAGCCTTGGTTGCTACGGTACTACCAAAAAATGCATTGAATAATCTTTCAACGAACTGGATTTTCAATGTGTTTCTGTTCGGTTTGTTTGTTCTTTTTGGCGCTTCCTTTTTGGGTGCCTTCGAAATAAATCTGCCCGCTTCATGGTCAAATAAAATTGATAGTAAGGCTGGTATTGGTAGCTATTCCGGTATCTTCTTTATGGCTTTAACGTTGGTGATTGTATCGTTTAGTTGCACCGGAAATTTTGTCGCATCACTTCTGGGATTATCTACTGCCGCCGGTAAGTTGGCCCCTATTGTCGGGATGTTTGGCTTTGGCCTGGGGCTAGCATTGCCTTTTGCGATTTTTGCCTTTTTCCCATCCATGCTGAGTTCATTGGGAAAAAGTGGCGGCTGGCAAAATGCATTAAAAGTAGTACTGGGCTTTCTGGAATTGGCATTGGCGCTTAAATTTTTAAGCAATGCAGATTTAGATAAGGGCTGGCGGATTTTAGATCGTGAGGTTTTCATCGTATTGTGGATTACAATTTTTGTTTTGCTAGGGATGTACCTGTTGGGTAAAATCCAATTTAAGAATGATAGCGAAAGACCCAGGAATGATTTTGGTATATCTTATGTCTCTGTATCACGTTTATTTCTTGCTATACTCTCTTTATCATTTGCAGTTTACCTGGTGCCTGGTCTTTGGGGTGCCCCTTTAAAAGCGGTTTCAGCATTTGTACCACCAATGGGAACACAGGATTTTAATGTACTTGCTGGTGGAAACAGACTTGTAGCTACTACGAACGCTGCAGATGATAAAATTAGTTTAGCAAAGCCTCCTCAAAAATATGTAGCGGATTTAAAAAAGTATGAACCGGGTGCGGCGATCAACAATGAGTTGGTAATTTACTACGATTATGATGAAGCATTGGCAGCAGCAAAAGCGTTGAACAAACCATTAATGCTCGATTTCACCGGCATTCAATGTGTAAACTGTAGAGAGTTTGAATCAAAAATATGGATTGATCCTGAAGTGGGTAAACGAATGAAAAACGATTTTGTGGTAGCATCCTTGTTCAGCGATTACAATGCAGAGTTAGCCGATGACGAAAAGCGATTTTCTCCTTTACTGAATGCAAAAATTGAAACCGTAGGAGATAAATATGAAGACTTGCAACAGCAACTAATAAAAGCTTCCGGCCAGCCAAATTATGTTTTTGTAGATAATGATGGAAAACTATTGATAGATGGCGGCTACGGGTATGATGCCACCAAAGGCCCTAAAGAATTTATCGCCCATTTAGATAAAGTAAAAGAGTTGTATCAAAACAAAAAGCAATAAATAGCTGTTACTTTACTCGGAGTAAGTAGTTACTTTAGCTTTTACTCATTCAATGACTGATCACAGCAGGTACCTACTTTTAATACAGGAAATATGTTTAATGCAGCGAAAACATGATTGCATGGTTTTATTGGAAGGTCGATAATATCTGTTCTTATTGTTTTAAACAGAGAAGGGAGCAAAAAAAAGCCCTCCAAATTGAAGGGCTTTTTATAACGGGGGTTACAAAAATGCTATAATGCGATTTGATTTTCAGTCATCATTTTGCGCATGTTAATCAAACCGTACCTCATACGTCCCAAAGCAGTATTGATGCTACATTTGGTTAGGTCTGCAATTTCTTTGAAACTTAAATCTGCATAGTGACGCAAGATGATCACTTCACGCTGGTCTTCGGGAAGTTTGTCGATCATTTTCCGAACCCTTTCATGACTTTGTGTTTGCATCATGCGGGTTTCAGCACTTGGCTCAGAAAAATTCAGTACTTCAAAAATGTCACGATCATCACTTGTTTTAATACTTGGACCACGTTTAACTTTTCTGAAATGGTCTACGCACATGTTGTGTGCAATGCGAAGAGCCCAGGATAAAAACTTTCCTTCGTCGGTATATCGTCCGCTTCTAAGCGTGTCGATAATACGAATGAATACTTCCTGGAAAAGGTCTTCGGCCATGTATTTGTCTTTTACCAGCAAATAAATGGATGTGTAAATTCTCTCTTTGTAGCGGTTTACAAGAGTTGCGAGTGCGTCGGTGTTACCATCTATGTAAAGATGCACCAATTGTTGATCGTTTAATTGAATAAGGCATTTCATAAACTTCTACGTTTTTGTTGGTTAGGACTTTTGTTTGGAACCAATAAGGGAATGTTAGCGTAGAAGTCTATTGCAGATAGGCGTCGTGGCTTTTCATTTTAATTGGATATTGGAATGTGAAAGTATGATTAAATATTAAAATACCAAATTAATTTACAATTATTTTTAAAATAATTTTTTGTAGGAATATCTTGATCAGTCTGTAAATAAAAAATTACAAGAAAATTTTTAGGTGTTTTTTACAATAATAAAATAAGGCGGAAGCAAGGCATTACTTTTGCAAAATAACATGATGGCAACAACAATAAGTTCGAAGAAAAAGCAAACTAATTCTTCCACGAATGTGGATGGGATTTTTATAAAGGGAGCAAGAACCCATAATTTAAAGAACGTAACGGTTACCATTCCACGAAGTAAGCTGGTGGTGGTAACTGGTGTATCGGGTTCTGGTAAATCTTCCTTAACAATTGATACTTTATTTGCCGAGGGCCAGCGCCGTTATGCAGAAAGTTTAAGTAGCTATGCCCGGCAGTTTATGCAGCGAATGAACAAGCCGGATGTTGATTTTATTAAAGGACTTTGTCCGGCTATTGCCATTGAACAAAAGGTTACCACCCGCACCCCAAGAAGCACGGTTGGTAGTATGACGGAGATATATGATTACCTGCGATTGTTATTTGCAAGGGCTGGCAAAACCATTTCGCCAGTTAGTGGCAAAGAAGTAAAAAAAGATGATGTGGCAGATGTAGTGAAAGCAATCGATCAATTAAAAAAAGGTGACAAGGTGTTGATACTGGTGCCCTTTAAACAACATGCCAACAGGGATGTAAAGGAGGAACTAAATATTTTGGTTCAAAAAGGATTTTCAAGAATTTATAGTAACAAAGAAATTTTAAGGATAGAAGAAATTTTGGAGGATGATGCAATTGTTGCAAAAATTGGTATCAACAAAAAGAAGACTGCATCCTATCTCTTAATTGACAGGCTGATCGTGAAAGCATTTGATGAAGATGATAAACATCGAATCAGCGATTCGGTGGGCACTGCATTTTATGAAGGGGAAGGCGAGCTGCTCATTGAAATAAACGGGGAGCAGTTAATCCCATTCAGCAATAAATTTGAACTGGATGGAATTCAATTTGAAGAGCCTGTGCCCAACTTATTTTCATTTAATAACCCTTTTGGCGCATGTCCTACCTGCGAAGGTTTTAGCCAGGTATTGGGTATTGATACCGACCTGGTGATACCCAACAAACAGTTGAGCCTATATGAAGGAGCCATTGCCCCCTGGAAGGGAGAAAAGCTTGGCCTGTGGAAAGAGCAATTTATAAGAGCTGCAAAGAATTTTAACTTCCCGATACATAAACCAATCATCGATTTAACCGAAGATCAGTTAACCGCTTTATGGGAAGGCAATGCTTATGCCAATGGCATCAATGATTTTTTTAATGAGGTAGAACAGAATTTGTATAAAGTGCAGTACCGCGTTTTATTAAGCCGTTACCGGGGAAGAACACTTTGTCCGGATTGCAAAGGCTTTCGGTTACGCAAAGAGGCTTTGTATGTAAAAGTGGCGGATAAACACATCGGGCAATTGTGCAGCATGCCGGTGAAGGATTTGAAAATTTGGTTTGATGAATTAAAATTAAGCGAATACCAGGAGCAGGTTTCAAAAAGAATTTTAATTGAAATTCATCACCGGATAAAAACCTTGATGGATGTTGGTTTAGGCTACCTCACTTTAAACCGGTTGGCAAATTCCTTGAGCGGCGGTGAAAGTCAACGCATACAGCTTACGAGAAGCCTCGGGAGCAATCTTACCAATTCGCTTTACATTTTAGATGAGCCTTCCATTGGTTTGCATAGCAGAGATACGGTGCGACTGATCAGTGTATTAAAAGAATTGAGAGACCTTGGAAACACAGTGGTAGTAGTAGAGCATGATGAAATGA
This sequence comes from Ferruginibacter sp., assembly GCA_041740215.1. Lineage (GTDB taxonomy): Bacteria > Bacteroidota > Bacteroidia > Chitinophagales > Chitinophagaceae > Ferruginibacter. The sequence continues at coordinate 113,426 of JBGSMI010000065.1, read as the reverse complement.
TGATGCGTGAAGCAGATTATATTATTGATATGGGCCCACTTGCAAGTCACCTGGGTGGAGAAGTGGTTGCTGCTGGTAATTATGAAGAACTGATAGCCGACGATAAAAGTTTAACAGGAAAATATTTGAAAGGCACATTGAAGATAGAAGCACCCAAACAATTGCGTAAATGGAACAGCAGTATTACGGTGCAGGGTGCACGGCAGAATAACTTAAAAAACATCACTGTTGAATTTCCATTGAATGTGTTTTGCGTGGTGAGTGGCGTAAGTGGCAGTGGTAAAACAACCCTGGTAAAACAAATACTCTATCCTGCACTTCAAAAATTAAAAGGGGAAGGCGTGGAAAAAGCAGGCATGCACAAGGCCATTGTTGGAGATATGGATTCCCTGTCCCAAATTGAAATGGTTGACCAGAATCCGATTGGTAAATCGTCCCGTAGTAATCCGGTTACTTATATAAAAGCCTATGATGAAATCAGGGAACTGTATAGTAAACAACCACTTAGTAAAATGAGGGGATTTATGCCGAAACATTTTTCTTTTAATGTGGATGGAGGAAGATGCGATGCCTGCAAAGGTGAGGGAGAACAAATTGTAGAAATGCAGTTTTTGGCAGATGTGCATTTAACCTGCGAAGTATGTGGTGGAAAAAGGTTTAAGGAAGAAGTGCTGGAAGTGGCGTACAAAGGCAAAAATATTTATGATGTGCTGGAAATGAGTGTGGATGATGCTATCGTATTTTTTGCAGAGGAAGCGGATGTTGCAAAAAAAATCCAGCCCCTGAGCGATGTTGGATTGGGCTATGTTAAACTTGGGCAGTCCAGCAATACGCTATCTGGTGGTGAGGCGCAAAGAGTAAAGCTGGCTTCATTTTTAGGCAAGGGAAAATCGCAGGGCAATATTCTTTTTATTTTTGATGAACCTACCACAGGGCTTCATTTTCATGATATAAAAAAACTATTGACCTCATTTAATGCATTGATCGAACAAGGGCACACGATTTTAGTAATCGAACACAATACAGATGTAATCAAGAGTGCTGACTGGGTCATTGATCTTGGTCCCGAGGCAGGTGATGGCGGTGGTAATCTTGTATTTGCTGGTAAGCCGGATGATCTGAAAAAATGTAAGGAAAGTTATACGGGGAGGTATTTATAGTTGATGAATTAGGATAGCTCCTATCAGTGAAATATTCAATGGTGGTGATTGAAATAGGTGTGAATGGTGAATCTTTCAGAATTTCCTATTGACTATTCACCATTCAATTTCGGTTACTTAATAAACTTATCATCCCATTTAGTTACTATTCAATTAAACACAATGTCGCAGTCATTATGTTTTTAGGGCCTCGAACAAAAAGTGCTGGAAATTTTTGAGAAAACGACATTGAGTGACTATTCGTAAATCAAACACCAGTTTCTTCTTAACATAGCACCAGGCAACATAAAAATGCGTCAACTGTTTGGTTGACGCAATTTATTTCATAAAAAAGATAAATAGTTCAATTATCTCAATCGATCACTATCCTTAATTAGCTTTTCATCTTTATTGATTCCACGGGCTGCCAAAATTAAGGCCGCAATAATGAAAACGTGAGCCGAAGCGGTAATCGCATATTCACCTGAAGTGAAATTTTGCGATGCTTTGTAATATAAAAACATCAGTAACAAATCAAGTGCTATGCCAGCAATACATAGCCGCAATTGTATGATCCTTGTTTTATAAAGAAATATTGTGATCAGCGTTAGCACACCCAATGCAATGGTGGTGATCATCAGCCCGATATTTTCGGTACCGTTTAATTGGTGGTACTGGTTATCGGGCAGATAAGTACCACTGTAAAAGGAAAACTTCAATGTAAGAAAAGTAATGGATGAAGCTACCAGTAACCAAACAGATTGAATACGCTGTATCATGCAATTGATTTTTTTAAGTGATAAGGTAAATGGTGACAGGTCAATGGTGAAAATGCGGAGCGTTTACGAAAATTCTTTGCCAAACAACTAATTCATTGTGCTCTATTCACCATCGACCATTCACAATTCACCGTTATAATTCCGGATATAAAGCAAACTGGCTCATAAATTCATTTACCTGCTTACGCACTATGCCAATCACATTGGTATCATCTGCATTCATCAATACATTGTCCACTGCATTCACAACAAACTGCATATCTGATTCCTTCATTCCACGGGTGGTAATCGCCGCAGTTCCTATACGAATTCCTGATGTTACGAAAGCGCTTTTGTCATCAAAGGGAACCATATTTTTATTCAGGGTTATATCTGCTTGCACCAATGCCTGCTCTGCTTTTTTACCACTAATATTTTTATTGCGCAAATCAATCAGCATTAAATGGTTGTCGGTACCATTGCTAATCAGTTGGTACCCTTTATCTACAAATGCATTGGCCATTGCCTGCGCATTGGTAATTACCTGTTGTGCATAAATAGTAAACTCATCCGTCAAAATTTCTCCAAAAGCAATAGCTTTAGCAGCAATCACATGTTGCAAAGGGCCACCCTGTATGCCAGGAAATACCGCCATATCCATCAGGTTACTCATCATACGGATATTGCCTTTCACATCTTTCAATCCAAACGGATTTTCAAAATCTTTCTTCATTAAAATAATACCGCCTCTTGGTCCACGTAAGGTTTTATGTGTAGTAGAAGTTACAAAATGGCAATGTTCAAACGGTGAACCCAGCAATCCCTTTGCAATCAAACCTGCAGGATGTGCCATATCACATTGCACAAAGGCACCCACTTCATCCGCTACTTTTCTAATGCGTGCATAATCCCAATCACGGCTATAAGCAGAAGCACCGCAGAAAATCAGTTTGGGTTTGAAGGTTCTTGCCTTTTCTTCCAGCGTTTCATAATCAATCAAACCGGTTTCTTTTACCACTCCATAAAAATGAGCTTCGTAGGTTTTACCGGAGTAATTAACCGGTGAGCCATGGGTTAAATGACCTCCCATACTAAGATCCAGTCCTAAAATTTTATCACCGGGCTGCAGCACGGCTAAAGCAACAGCCGCATTTGCCTGGGCGCCGCTATGAGGTTGCACATTGGCATAATCACAATTAAAAACCAGTTTTAGCCGATCGATTGCCAGTTGCTCTGTTTGGTCTACAAATTCGCAACCTGCATAATACCGCCTGCCGGGATAGCCTTCCGCATATTTATTGGTCATTACACTACCAGATGCCTGCATTACCTGTAACGAAGTAAAATTTTCTGAAGCGATCAATTCAATGCCATGGCGTTGGCGCTCTAATTCCTTTCCAATGATATCAAAAACCAATGTATCTCTTTGCATAATCTTTTTTAAGACTGCAAATATACAAACGTGTAGTTACTTATAGGAAACTATACACATAAATTGGCGGATATAACGTGTGGCTTTTACACAAAATGAACTACATTCACGCACAGTTTTAAAATAGCAACATCTTATTGTAAACAAAATATTCGCAGACTGCGGATTCAGTTTTAAGTATGAAGGCGATAATTCCAGTAGCAGGAGCAGGCACTAAGCTCCGTCCACACACATATACACAGCCAAAGGCGCTCATTCCGCTGGCAGGAAAAACTATACTAAGCATCATCGTAGACCAATTACACGAAGCGGGAATAAATGAATTTGTTTTCATTGTTGGCTACCTCGGCGAAAAAATTCAGGATTATGTAAAGGCTAATTACCCACACCTTACCTGTCATTTTGTATACCAGAACGAAAGGTATGGCACTGGTCATGCTATCGACCTGGCTAAAGAAATTGTAGGTGACGATCAGGTATTGGTAGTATTGGGGGATACCATTGCAGAATATGATGTGAAGGCAATGATAGATTCACCCTATTCGATGCTATTAATTAAGAAAGTAGACGATCCCCGCAATTTTGGTGTTGCAGAAATTGATGATGAAGGATTTATTACGAGGGTAGTAGAAAAACCAGCCATTCCAAAAAGCAATATGGCGTTGGTGGGCATCTATAAAATTATTCAAACGCAGTCCCTTTTTGTTTGTTTAAAAAAGATCATCGATCGGGCTGATGTTCGTACCGGCGAGCTTAGTTTAACTGATGCCTTAGAATGTATGATTCAAAGTGGCGCTACCTTCAAATCGTTGAAAGTACAGTCATGGTTTGATTGTGGTAAAAAAGAAACCCTGCTTAAATCAAATGCAACCCTGCTGAAAAAGTTTGGAGGTAAAGTAGTGGGGATGGAAAAATTTGAAAATACCATTATCATTCCACCAGTAAGCATCGCAGAAGGATGTGATATCAAAAACTCAGTAATTGGCCCCAACGTTTCCATCGGGGAAAATACTATTTTAAATTATACCATCGTGAAAGAATCCATCATTGGTTCTTTTTCAAAATTATACGATGTGGTGTTGGATGACTCTTTAATAGGCAGCGATACCGGCATCAAAGGCGAAACAAGATCGCTCAACATTGGCGACAACACCGATATTGATCTTGGATAAACCCTTCTACCCTTCCGATAAAATCGGCAACTTATTCCCGGAAGGTTATTCTTACAGTTTGATCTGGATTGAGCATTTGAAAGATTCTTATTAATATTCATCACCCTTTTTCAATTTCTGCTAAGCTTCGTCTGAAAGTTATCTGCTACGCCAATGATTAATCAATGCTGAAAATGATGATCAAAAAAACAGTTTAAACCCTTACAATATTTGTAGATAAAACTTCATTACTCCTGTACTAATTTTGAGGCCAGAACATCCCAATAACAATCAATAGAAAACTAAAACCAATCAACGATATGTCTTACATTCTTCCGGTAAAGGGCGTACTGCCAACCATGGGTACTAATTGTTTTATTGCTCCAAACGCCACCATAGTGGGTGATGTGGTAATGGGTGATGATTGTAGTGTATGGTTCAATGCCGTGATACGGGGCGATGTAAACAGCATTCGCATGGGCAACAAAGTAAACGTGCAGGATGGTGCGGTGATCCATTGCACCTACCAGAAAACGCAGGCCATCATTGGAAATAATGTTAGCATCGGACACAATGCAATTGTGCATGGCTGCGTTATACACGATGATGTGCTTGTAGGAATGGGCGCTATTGTGATGGACAATGTGCAGGTAGGTTCAAATTCGATTATTGCTGCCGGAGCCGTAGTACTCGAAAACACCGTTATTGAACCAGGTACAATTTATGCCGGCATACCAGCCAAAAAAGTAAAAGACATTAGCCACGAAATGGTGCATGGAGAAATAAACAGGATTGCCAATAATTACCTGATGTACAGTGGTTGGTTTAAAGATGTTCCGGAAAACAACCAACCGGAAACCGGTATTTAAGCATTCAATTAATAATTATGAAAAAAATCATTGTTGCCTTCGCCTGTATTTCCTTTTTTAGCGGCTGCTTTATTTTTAAAAAGAAAGATAAGTATGGCTGCCCCACCAATGGTAGAAATGTGGGAGCTGAAAAATTGGCTTCCGGAGACGAAAAGGCACTGAAAGCCAGCCAAAAAGCGAAATATAAAGGAGGCAGAAAAAGCTATTGATCATGAAATAGAGATTTATGGATTTGTTAATTGGTGAAAGATTATGGTTGAACGGTTCTTTACAGAAAAGTATCCTTCTTGAAAGTTTGGGATTTTATTAATTATCACCGGTTAAAACATAATAAAAAAGCCAAATAAGAGTTATAGCTACTGAGCAATTCAAATCCTAATAAAACCTCTAAACCAGTACACTATGTGCTACCACCTAAAAACAAAAAACGGTAATACCGAGGCTGTTATTGATGACAACTGCGGAATATCCAAGTTTTATGCAATTGCTGAGACTTTGTCCACCGAACTAAACGTGAATTTTTTAAACCAGGTGGATGATGTTGAAACTTTAGACTGGGATTTTAAATACAAAAACCAGTTACTCACGCTTCACTATAATGTATTCAATGGTGTATCAGTTTATCCGCAGCATGTAAAAAGTATTTTACAGGAAAACAATGCGGTTATTGAAATTGCACATTTTCTTGAACGCAGGGCTTACTAAAAATCAGTGTTCTGTAAAGTCTAAAGTGTCTCAAAGTGATTACACGAATTTTACGCACGAATTACACCAATTAAGAATTAACGACGTTTTCATGAGCGTTTTAAAATTCTTATAATAGATAAAATAATACGTCAACCTAAAGTTAACGCAGCATTAGTAAGGTTTCTTCTCAATACTTTCGAGGATATTTAAGTAACTGTAGTAACGGTCGGGATGAACTGTGCCCATGTTAACCGCATCTTTTACAGCGCAGCCAGGCTCATTGATGTGCATGCAATTGTTAAACTGGCAATCGTTGATAAGTGCCCTCATCTCCGGAAAATAGTGAGAGAGTTCCGGTTTTAAAATATCGACCAAACCCAATTCTCTGATGCCTGGTGTATCAATCACTCTGCCGCCAATTGAGAGGTTAAACATTTCTGCAAAAGTGGTAGTATGCAAACCCTTTCCACTCCAACCACTTACATCCTGCGTTCTTAATTTTAACTCAGGAAAAACGATGTTGATAAACGATGATTTGCCAACACCTGAGTGACCGCTTAACAAAGTTGTTTTATCTTTCAACAACACTTTTACTTCTTCTACTCCCTCATTTTTTTCGATGCTCATTAACTGAACTTTGTAGCCAATGGCTTCATACATATCTTTTATTTCGGCAAATAAACCAAGTTCTTGCTGCTTGTATAAATCAGCTTTATTAAAAACAATGATAGAAGGAACATGATAGGCTTCGGAAGTAATTAAAAACCGGTCAATAAAACCCAGCGATGTTTTAGGATCTTTTAAAGTAGCAAACAATAAGCTTTGGTCAAGATTGGATGCAATGATATGATGCTGGTTCCTGTTGTGGGGCGATGAACGGGTGATGTAATTTTTTCGTGGGGCAATATCTGTAATCGTCAAGGTACTTTCCAGTTCGTTTTCCATATCTGCCAGCACCACATCGCCCACTGCAATCGGGTTGGTAGACGTAATATTATCAATTTTAAATTTACCTTTTATACGGGCATTAAAAACTTTGCCATCCTCATCCTGCACAATGTACCAGCTACCGGTACTTTTATAAACTGTTGCCATCATAGGTTGCAAATTTCATCAATAAAAATGAATTGAAAGATTTAAATTGATAAAGGTAAATTTTTTACTTTTTCAAAGGCATATAAACACTTTGCCCAATATCAAAGTGCTTTCTTGAATCAGTATAAAAGAAGAAGCGTGGTTCAATTTTACAAATTATCGTAAGAAAAAATGATACTGTAATCATCCAATGTGTATGTGCCAGTCTCTATATATTACAAAGCCAGCGAACATTTCACCGGCTTTGTTTATTTTACATCCATGCATTTTGAATTTGGATTCTACAGTTCTCTTTTACTGATATTTTTTGTGCATGGTCTGGTGTACGCCATCTTACTATTCAGAAAAAGTATCCGAAACGAAAGCCAGTCTGAGAAATGGCTGGGAATATTTTTACTGCTGTGCATAATGCACATAGGCCCGTGGATGCTTGGCTTTGCCGGCTGGTACGATAGACAGCCCTACCGGGATTTTTTATTTTACATGCCCTTTCAACACCTGTTTTTCATTGGCCCGGTAATATTTTTTTATGTACAGAGTTTACTCAACCCTTCTTTCCATTTTGGTAAAAAAGAGGTACTGCATTTGTTGCCAGGAATCGGCTATGTGTTGTACAGTATTGTAATAGTGGTAACAGATAAATTGATTTTGCATCGGTATTATTTTTTAGCAGATGGCGCCGACAAAGATTTTGACCTGTGGTACCAACTCACCGGCTTTGTTTCAATGTTTGTATATTTTCTGCTAACGCTCCGGTATTTTAACCTGTATAAAAAATTAATGATGCAGGTAATAAGCTATGCTGATATGCTTTTGTTTAAATGGGTAAGAAATTTTTTAATGGCATTTGTAGTCATGCTGTTGGTAAGATTACTTTTTTTTGCAGGCTCGTTTGTTCCCGCCTTTTCAAAACTCAGTTATACAGGTCCATGGTGGGAATATTTTTCTTTTGCACTTATTTTCTATTACATTGCAATTACCGGCTATTCCAACTCCATCCAAACCAAGGTTCCGTTTAAAATAAATTTGCTGGGATACAAACCCATCTTACTACTAACGCAATCATTCAACCATAGCCAGAAAATTAGTTTGATAGAAGATGCGGAAATAATATCAATTGATACAAAAATACCTGCCGCCAGTAAGGAAGATGAATTACTGGTTGCAGAATGGAAGCCCAAAATTTTACAATTTATTCAACAAGGCAAAGCATACGAAGACCCCGAATTATCATTAACACAGGTTGCCAAACAATTAAAAACAAATCCTACCATTATTTCAAAAGCCATTAACCAGGGCTTTCAGCTCAACTTCAATGATTTCATCAACTTTTACCGCATTGAAGCAGTAAAAGAAAAACTGCAGGCCGGCGAGCAAAAAACACAAACATTGTTAGGCATTGCTTATGATTGTGGTTTTAATAGCAAAGCCACCTTTAACCGGGCTTTTAAAAAGTCAACAGGCGTAAGTCCAAAGGAGTGGTTGCAAAACGATAAGTTATAGTAAAGCACTCGCTTTTTTTTGACAAAATAAATATTACCGTTTTTAATCAGGCTGCGCCGCTGGCGCAGGTTTTGCAATGATAGATTGGCAAAGCTACAAACAGGTTACGCTGCTGGCGTAAATACTGTTACACTAATTTTCGGTATTAATATAATGTGGGATAATATCCTTAGCTTGAAGCATATGCAAAAAATTGAGAGAAAAAAAGTAAATAGATTCCTGCTAAATAGAGTAAAGACTTTGCAAACAGAATACTTAAACCTATTTATTTTTTATGCACTTTCATTTTAGTTTTTATAGCTCCCTATTGTTGATATTTTTCTCACAGGGCATCTTGTTTTCCTGCCTTTTGCTTTACAAAGGCAGCAGGCTGAGGCAGCGTTCTTATTACTGCTTAAGCGTTTTTATTTTTTTATGCAGTTGTTATCTTCTTCCTTGGATGCTGGGCCACGCCGGCTGGTACAGTCTGCAGCCTTACCGGGATATTATGTTTTATGTACCTATGCAGCAGCAGTTGCTGATTGGCCCGGTTATTTTTTTCTACACACAAAGTTTGCTTAACCCATCTTTTAGCCTGCAAAAGAAAGACTGGTTGCATTTGTTACCCGCCATCATTTATTTGGCATACAGCCTGATGGTGTTTATAACAGATAAGCTGGTGCTGCAGCAGTATTTTTTTTATGCTAACGGGCGAGACAAAGATTTAGACAGTTGGTACCAAATTGCAGGGCTCGTATCCATGTTAGTGTATGGTTTGTTATCCATCAGGTATTATGCATTGTACAGAAAAATCATTTACCAGGCTACCAGCTTTGCCGACAAGCTTTTGTTTAACTGGGTAAAAAAATATTTACTCGCCTTCTTTTTTATGCAACTGGCTATGCTATGCCTGATGTTGTTTTATCCACGATGGGGAAGCTTTACTCAAAAATGGTGGTACTACTTTTTCTTCGCCTGTCTATATTATTACATTGCGCTTACTGCTTATTCCAATCAAATCAAATCTGTTGTTTCCTTCCGGGTCAGTAGCTGGTTTCAAGCACCGGTTTATTTGCTCAATGAATACAAACAGCCAGTCGGCTTATTGCCTCTTCCTTTAGATAAACAAGAAAACATACTTACACTCGATGCATTTTCAGCAATAGAAAAAAATGCTCACTTTCCAGAATTGGAACACTGGAAGCAAAAGATAACAACGCTGATGGGAATAGAGAAATTATACCAAAATCCGGAATTCACATTATCAGAGCTGGCGGAAAAACTTTGCTCCAACACGTCCGTAATTTCAAAAGCCGTTAACCAGGGTTTTAAAATGAACTTTAATGATTTTGTAAACCAGTATCGGATTGGAGCAGTTAAAATGCTTTTTGAAAAAGGGGAGCATAAAAACCAAACTTTGCTGTCTATTGCTTTCGAAAGCGGTTTCAATTCGAAGACCACATTTAACAGGGCTTTTAAAAAACATACCGGCCTTTCCCCAAAAGAATATTTATCTGGGAAAAATAATAAAACCAGTCAGAATGCATAAAAAGAAGTGCCAAATTATAAATTGGGGCGCCTGGTAATTGCTGGCAACTCAATTTTGTCGAAAATCAAAACCTATATGCAATCAAAAAAATATCTGCTGCTGGTCTTTTTATTTCTGTCTGCTACAGCATATTGCCAAACAGCGGAAGTGAAAAGGCGGATTCAGCAAGTTGAAAATGGATTGATTCCTTACGTGCCAGTAAAAGGTTTTGCAAAATGGACTATTGCAGGCCGGATGAAGTACCACAAAATTCCCGGTGCCAGCATTGCCGTGATAAAGAATTTTAAAATTGACTGGGCAAAAAGCTATGGGCTTGCTGATACCATATTAAAAAAAACAGCCAGCAACCAAACAGTTTATTCAGCCGGTTCGGTAAGCAAACTACTGATGGCTTTTGCAGCCATGCGACTGGTAGAGCAGGGAAGAATAAACCTTGATTCCCCTATTAATAATTACCTCAAAAGCTGGAAGCTCGCAGAAAATGATTTCACCAAAAACAAACCCGTAACGCTGAGGATGCTGCTGAGCCATACCGGCGGCACTTCGCAAACATCGTATTTTGGATTTATGCCGGATAAAAAGCCATTGCCCACGATAGTGGAAATTGTAAGCGGCGCATCAATCGCAGAAACAAGACCAGTGGTAGTGAACAGTGAGCCCGGCAAAGAATTCCGTTATTCAGGCGGCGGTAGCATGGTGGCACAATTAGCATTGATGGATATTACCGGCAAAGATTTTAACAGCATCATCAGCGAACAAATATTTGAGCCACTTGTATTGAAGCAGGCAACTTTTCAGCAGCCGCTTTCTGCATCTTTTGCTAAAAATGCCGCATGGGCTTATTCAGAAGCCTCCTGGTTTAAGGGCATGCCGTATGTGTATCCGCAGCAGGCGGCAGCAGGCCTTTACATCAATGCAACAAACCTTGCCACCTTTATCATTGAAATTCAAAAAGCGTATGCCGGTAACAGCAAGCTGATGAAAAAATCAACGGCTGAACAAATGCTGACACCCATGGCAAAAATTTCAGAGGGTAGTTACCTGGAACAGATTGGGCTGGGTGCGTTTTTATTGGAAAGAACCGGTAACAGAAACAGAAAAGGAAAATATTTTGAACACCAGGGTGTTAACGCAGGCTTTGTAACTTATGCAATGGGCAGTGTGGAAGATGGCAACGGCGTAGTAATTATGATGAACAGCGGTGATGATTTTAATGGCTTTGGCATGGAACTGAGAAGGTCGGTGGCACAGGTTTACGGCTGGAACAATTTTTTGCCTGAAGAAATAAACCCCATTTCAATGAGTGCAGCGGCACTTGATAAATTTACCGGCCGCTACCGCATGGCAGATGATGAAGTGCTGTACCTGCGCCGGGAGAAAAATTACCTCGTGGAAAATATCAACCAGGGTAAAGACATCTATTGTTTCCCCACCGGTAAAGACAGCATTGTGTTTACTGACTTTAATATAAAAGGATTTTTTTACCGTAATACAAATAACAATGTAACGGGCCTGCGGAATGAATACCAAAAAGACCCAATGCCTAAAATGAAAGCCGATGAATTTTCGCCCTCAGAGCATCTGCTTGCAAAAAGATATGCTGCCGCAAAAGAAGGCTACGCAAAAATGAATATGAACGAATACCAGCTCACCTACCTGGCTTACAACCTGTTTTCAAAAAAACAAAAGGATCTTGATGCGGTAAGAGCCATCCTGGAACTGGCGCAGGAAAAATTCCCGAACGCATCTATTGTTTTTAGCCGATGGGGAGATTTCTTTGTGGCAGTTGGTGATACATCCAATGCAATAAAAAGTTATCAGCGGACAATGGAGCTTGACCCCAATGATGAGAATACTAAAAAAGTACTGGAGGGGCTTTATTAAAACAATAGTCTGTTGGTATAACTTAATCGCTTTATTTTCATTATTGGTGATTTCTGAAAACTTTCTTGAGCCGTCTCAAATCATATTTGAGGCGGCTATTTTTATTTAATACTCCTTTACACTGTCTCATATCATCATTTGCAGCGATTGCCGCCCTTGCATGACCGCATCTTTGTTGAAACAAATTATTCAACTACAAAAATCACCGTAATGAAAAAAATAATCTTTTCTTTTATTCTGCTGGCAGTTATCCAGCAATTGTCTTTTTCCCAAACAAAGTATTCAAAATGGAATGGCAAAATCTGGGAACAATTGGATGGCAATGGTAAGATGGTAGAAATTAAGCCAGCGGTTAAGCCATTCCGCATTATTGAAGTAAACAATATCAATGTAACAATAAATGTAGAGCCAACCGCAGGGCAATATACAATGAGTGTATCTATTGATGACAACCTAAAAAAATTCTTTCGCTTTAAGCAAGTTGGAGACAGTTTGCAAATAACAATGGATTATACCGGTGGCAAATATCCCCGTTGGTTATCATCCAGCAATATGCTAATTAGCGTCAAGACGCCATCGCTTGAAACGCTGGTAAATAAAGGCAACAACAAAGTGGAAGTAAAACTACAGAAGCAACCGGTCTTTAAAATAGCAGCCGATGGCAATCCCGACATTACACTTACGGGGAAAGTGAGTGAACTCAATTTACAATTAACAGGTAATGCCGATGTAAAAGCAGGAAAGTTGCTGGCGGAAAAGATAAACCTCAGTGCCAGGGGCAATTCGGAAATTGAAGTGAATACAAAAGAAATAAAAGAAAAATTGTTAGAAGGAAATAATAAAATCAGCAATCTTTTTTACACAGATAAAAAAGAAGTAGCCGGCGGAGAAAATCATTCTGATAAAAAAAGGATATCACTCACCAGATTCAGTTTAAAGAACAATAGCATGCTGCCAGCAAAAATCAGCCTTATCTCTTATAATCCTTATGAGAAAGGAAATGGCACCATCCAATTTATGCTTATTCCTTTGGGCAGTAAATCATTCAAATTTCCAGAGGGTACCAAAATTTACCTTGCCAATAACGACCAGGTAAATACCGTCATGAGTGGTGAAAAAATAGCTGACCAACCTCCTTTTCTTATTGTGAAGAAAGAAGATGAAGGAAGGTCATTTAACATTAAATAAAGTTTTATAAGCAAAATAATCAATTGAATTGAATCGCTCATAACAAAAACTAAAAAAATGAAAATAGTTCTATTTGCATTATTGACCATCGCCACGATTACTTATTCCTGTAATTCAATCGGGAGCATCGAAGCGATTCAACCCAAAAAAGGAACAATTGAATTACCTGCAAAAGGAGAATTGAGGATTTGGAGAAACACGGTTCATCCTTCATTTACCGTAACACTTACCAATTCTACAGAAACGCAATCTTGTGAAGTGTACAAGGTAACAGATAATGGTAATGAAAAATGGATAAATCCATCGCTGATGGCGGGCAAGTCGCTGACTATTTCTGTACCTGCCAACGGGCATTTGATTTTAAAAAACTTTAATGACAATGTGTTGAAGATTGAGTCCAAAGTAGAAGGATAAGTAAAATTTTTGAAGAAGAGAAAATCCTGCTCAACCGCTGGTGGCGCTAAAAGCCACCACAGGGATTTGAGACGTCATTGATTTTTTGAGACCAACTAGTGTAGTCTCAAAACATGATTTGCAGCGACCAGCCTCCCCGATAAGGGTAGTTTTGCTTTATCAAACAACGAAAAAATATTACATGAAAAAGTTCATCAGCATCGTTTCTATCTTTATCAGCCTGGCTACCAAAGCGCAATTGGTTTCTTACACACCCCTAAATGCGGATTTTGAAACCACCATCAGCATCCAGTTTAACCTAAACCTTAGTCAGGGAGAAAAAATAAAAAGCATGTTAGGCAAAACGGATGGCTTGTATTTGTGGGGCGGTGCCGGTAGCTCGGATGCCGATGCTTTTGAATTTGCTCCCAAAACTCAAATAAACTTTAGTGCGCCGGTAGAGGGTGGAAAATTAATATTTCTAGGCGGCAACCGATGGGAAATTACGCTGAACCCACGAACTTATTTTGGAGTGCCAGCCGGTAAAAAAATTGTTGTGCTGGGATTGATTGTAAAAAATGGAGATGGCTCTGCACAAACAGAAGACATCGTTTTAAAACAAGGTATAGCCAGTAGACTGGCAGAAGTTGTAGTGAATGCTAAAAGGCCATTTATAGAACAACAGATTGATAAAACAGTGGTGAATGTGCAGGCAGATATCAACGCCATTGGCAGCAGTGCTTTTGAAATTTTGCAGAAAGCACCAGGCCTTAGCATTACAGGCGATGATGTAATAAATATGAGCGGTAAAGCCGGCGTAAATGTATTGATTGACGGCAGGCCCACTCAAATGAGCAGTAAGGAGTTGGCCAATTATTTACGCAGCCTGCCTGGCAATACAATAGAAAAGATAGAACTTATTACCAATCCATCTTCGCGGTTTGATGCACAGGGGAATGCCGGCATCGTCAACATTCGTATGAAAAAAAATAAAATAAAAGGCACCAATGGAAATGTAACTGGCGGCTACACGCAGAATGTACACTACCGCAGCAATGGAAGCTTTAACCTCAACCACCGGCAGGGAAAAATAAATGCTTTTGTAAATTCGGGCATTGACAATAACCTGCAGCATACTACTGGTGATATAGACCGCAATGTGCTGGTGAATGGCATCAACAAAAACTTTTTAAACAGCACCATTGATAAAGATAAAAACACCAGCTACAATACCAGAACCGGTATTGATTTCTATGCCAATAAAAAAAGCACTTTTGGCTTTCTATTTAACATGAATAGTAACCGTACACCCTTCACCACACCCGGTAGTACATTCATCAGCAGCAATGGCAACGTTGACTCATCGTTGCAAACCACCAACGAAAACTTGTATAAAAACCGCCGCTACAATACCAACTTTAATTATAAATATGAAGATACATTGGGTAGTGAACTGATCATTGATGCAGACTACACTTATTTCAAAAATACCAACCTCACCAATCTTACCACTACTTATCTTGATAAAAATTTCAGCAGATACAACTACACCGCCAACGATTTGGATGTGGCTACCAACATAAACATCTATGCTGTTAAAGCAGATTATAGTAAACAAATAAAAAAGCTAAAGGCCAAAATGGAAAGCGGAGTAAAGCTGAGTAACGTAACTACGAACAATGATTTGTTTGCCACTACATTAAACGGAACTGCAATGAAGGCAGATACAGGCAGAAGCAATATTTTTAAATACAAAGAAAATATTTATGCAGCCTACATCAATTTTAGCCAGCAAATAAAAAAGTTTGAGTATCAATTGGGTGTTCGTGTAGAGAATGCTGTGGTAAGCGGCAACTCGGTTGATTTGAAAAATAATAACATCAAAAATCCTGATACCACTTACATCAATGTTTTTCCAACGGCATTTGTAAGTTATAAGATGAATGAGAAAAATAGGTTTGCACTTAGCTATAGCAAACGCATCAACCGGCCCGACTATCAATCGCTTAATCCATTTGAAACCATCTATGATATTTATACCAGCGAAAAAGGTAATCCCTATCTACGCCCGCAATACACCAATAACTTTGAACTGAAATACACTTACAAATATGCCATCAATGTAGCTGTCGGATTCAATCACACAAAAGATTACAGCCAAACTATTTCAAGACAGGTGGGGCAATTAACCAGCGCCACCAATGATAATATCGGCACATTGGATAATGCTTATCTCAGTATTAGCAGCCCATTGCCGTTTACGAAATGGTGGGATGGGTATATCAATCTCACCGGCTTTATGAATCATTACAAAGGCATGTTGCCCGATGGAAAACTGGATGAAAACGTATTGGGAATGAACTACTATATTCAGCAAAATTTTAAGGCTGGTAAAGGCTGGAGCATGCAACTGAACAGTTGGTTCAATGCTGGTACCAAAGAAGCCATCTTTAAAACAAGTTGGTTGGGCAGTGTAGATGTTGGTGTAAAAAAATCACTTTTAAACAATAAGGCTTCCATTCGCCTGACGATGCTGGATATTTTTAATACACAACGCTTTGAACAAAAAGTACAGTTTGCCAACCAGGATTTCGCCTATCGCCGCAAGTGGGAAAGCCGTGGTCTGCGTTTACAACTAAGCTGGAGCTTTGGCAAAAGTAAATACCAGGCAAGAGAAAGAGCAACCAATGCAGATGCCAACAGGATAAAAGTTAAAAGTTAAACGGAATTATTTTTAGGAGCAGGATGGGCCCAACAGCTAATTGCTCCATCCGCCCATTCCTCATCTATGGAAACTTTTTAAACACCGTAAACCTAAGTACCAATTCAATCAATAGCAACGCCAACGCAATCATCACATAAGGGAAAAATTTTTCGGTGTATCGGGTAATGGTTGATATTTCAACCTTTGATTTCTCAAGCGTATCAATTTCTTTGTAAATGTTTTCAAGCCCGTTATTGTCTTTTGCCCTGAAATATTTTCCACCTGTTTCCATAGCAATCGCTTTCAATAATTTTTCATCAATGGTTACTTTTTGTTGGCGCATTATGATGCCCAATTCCGTTTTTTCGGGATAGGGAGCATAGCCTTCTGTGCCTACACCAATCGTGTAAACCCTTACCCCAAAGGCCTTTGCAATTTCCTTGGAGTTATCAGGCCCAATTAAACCGCCGTTGTTTTCTCCATCGGTTAATAGAATAACCACTTTACTTTTTGATTGACTGCTCCGCAACCGATCAATACTTGTTGACAATCCATCGCCTATTGCAGTGCCATCTTCCAGCAAGCCGTTCCTAATATTTTCAATGGCAGATTTTAGCACCGTCTTATCAGTTGTAAGTGGACATTGCGTAAAACTTTCGCCGGAAAAAATAACCACACCAATACGATCTGTTAAGCGTTGTGCTACAAAGTTGGCGGCTACCGCTTTTGCAGCTTCCATTCGGTTAGGGGTAAAATCCTGTGCGGTCATACTACCGCTTACATCAATGCACAACACAATGTCTACCCCTTCTCCTTCGGCCTGTTGTTCATCATTTTTTAGCTGCGGCCGTGCCAATGCAACGATAATAAATCCCATGGCAAGCAGTCTGCATACAAATGGAATATGACGCAACAAATTTTTCCAGGAGGAAATACCCTTGAAACTTTTGAGCGAAGAAACTTTTAAACCAGCCTGTTGATGGTTGCTATTTTTAATATACCAAAAAATCATTGCGGGTAGCAATAAGGCCAGCCATAATAAACCCGGCATGGCAAAACTGATGGTATCTAAATAGTCTGAAAACAAAATATTTTTAGGATTTGGGGTTGATTGATTGAGGTTTATTATTTTGTGCTTGCAGTTGCAGGTTATTGATCACTTCTTTTACTGCCACCAGACATGCCTCACTTTCTGCAACCGGTGGTAAATATTGTGCAAACTTTACTGCATCGCTGCAACGCATGCTGGAGGCAGCTTTGCCCAACAGTTCTTTATCCAGACTTTGATCGTTTAGCGATATCAAAACGTCGCTGGTCGTCTTGTTGAGATAGCTGCTATTTTGCCGTCTTGATAAATATCGCTTTAAAATATCGCTCAGTTTGATGTGTAGTTTTCTTATTTCTTCTTGCACCGTTAAATCATATCCTTTTAAGCCGGTCAGTTCCTTCATCGCTTCATCATAAGGCGAAACTTTAGATTTAAAAGGCACATCTACTTTATTTCGTTTCCAATAACGGTAGAACCAAATGAGGAAAATAACCAGTGCAAGCAACAAAACACCCGCCCCTACCCAATACCAAATTGGATTAAAAATATCCGCTTCCCGAATTGGCTTGATGTCTTTTAACTGGCTGGTAGTATCACTTACAGAAAAGGAAACGGTAACCGGCACCGAATCTGTAAAAAAATTATAGGTCGTGTCATCCTTTAACGGATCTACATTTACCAGAAAGGAAGGCAATACCCATTTGCCGGAATCAAAGCTTGTGAAGGTAAAGGTTTGGGAAACGCCATAGAGTCGGCTATTGCTGTAAATGGAATCTATTTTACTCCGGTTGATTATTTCAAAATGTTGAATCGAATCAGGTATGTTGGGCAGTTTTATTTTATAGCCTTCCTCTATACCTGCCAGTTCTAGTTTAAGATTAAATTGGTCGCCAATTAGTATTTCACTTTTATCCACCGATGTTTTTAGAATTGGCTGGGCATGCGATAACAGGAAAGTAAAACCGGCCAGGATAGCCGTTAAATAAATCATCCGCATTTTGCCAATATCCATCAATTATTCAATTATCAGTTAATCAACTTCTTTTAATAAAAAACTGCTGCAATATCTTCACATAATCTTCATCGGTGCGAATGTGCAACAAATCGGCACCGGCCTTGCGAAAATAATTTTTACACAATTCGCTTTGCTGCATAAACCGTTGCTTGTACGTGTACTGAACATTGGCATCGTTGCTGTCAATCCATTGCTGGCGTCCTGTTTCAAGATCCTGCACTTGTAGCAGTCCAGCTTCCGGCAATTGCATGTCCATTTTATCATAAATGCGCAAACCAATTACATCATGCCGGCCACCAATTACTTTCAGGTCATTTTCATACTCAGCATCCACAAAATCACTCAATAAAAAAGCAATGCTTTTTTGGTGCGATGCCTTATTGAAAAACTTGATGGCCTCCTCCATCTTGGTAACTTTTCCAACAGGCTCTACAGTCAATAATTGCCTTACAATGTACAGCGCATGCTGCCGGCCTTTTTTAGGCGGAATATATTTTTCAATTTTATCACTAAAAAAAATAGCCCCAACTTTATCGTTGTTATTGATGGCGCTAAAAGTAAGTATTGCACCTATCTCGGTAATGATATCTCTCTTTCTGGCATTAACCGTTCCAAATAGATTACTGGCACTAACATCTACCAATAAAAAAACCGTTAGTTCCCGCTCTTCTTCAAATACTTTTGTAAAAGGGTGATTGAACCTGGCACTTACATTCCAATCAATAAACCGTACATCATCCCCGGCATAGTATTCTCTTACTTCTCTAAAACTCATCCCCTTTCCCTTAAACGCAGAATGATATTCACCTGTGAATAAATGCGTGGTAATCTTCTTACTTTTTATTTCAAGCTCCTTCACCTTTCTTATGATCTCCTCGGTGGTAAGTACAGCAGCCCCCTCCAACTCCCCCGAAGAGGGAGAGCCAGAAAGAGTATTCCGGGCGATATCGCTTTTCTTTTTAAACAAGGATTTAAGTATTTTTTTAGTGATGTCCGAAATATAGTAGTTTATGAAATTATTGAACTCGTTCAAAGTCCCCCTTGGGGGATTTAGGGGGCCCCTAAGGCACATTCACCACCCTCAATATCTCCCCAATAATCATTTCTACATTTACGCTTTCTGCCTCTGCTTCATAAGTTAATCCAATCCGATGGCGAAGTACGTCTTTACAAATACTTCTCACATCTTCCGGAATTACATATCCTCTTTTGTTTAAAAATGCATAGGCCTTTGCTGCCAATGCCAGGTTAATGCTGGCCCTTGGGGAACCGCCAAAACTGATCAGCGGTTTTAATTTTGCTAAACTGTATTTATCAGGATACCGGGTGGCAAACACAATATCCAGTATATAATTTTCTACTTTCTCATCCATATAAACCTGCCGAACCAATTCTTTTGCAGTTAGAATTTCGCTGGTAGACGCCACCCGCTCAATTGGAGGAAAAGAAAGTCCCAATGTATTTTGACGCACAATCAATTGCTCTTCCGCTTTGGACGGATAATTGATTACAACTTTCAGCATAAACCGGTCTACCTGTGCTTCCGGTAATGGATAAGTGCCTTCCTGTTCAATAGGATTCTGTGTGGCCAATACTAAAAATGGTTCATCCAGTTTGAAGGTGGTATCGCCAATGGTTACCTGCCGTTCCTGCATGGCTTCCAGCAAGGCACTCTGAACTTTTGCCGGGGCCCTGTTTATTTCATCTGCTAATATAAAGTTGGAAAAGATGGGACCTTTCCGAACCATGAATTCATTCTTTGGCTGGTTGTAAATCATGGTACCTACCACATCGGCTGGTAACAAATCCGGCGTAAATTGGATACGACTAAAATTGGCATGAATGGCCTGCGCCAGCGACTTAATCGCCAATGTTTTTGCAAGTCCGGGTACGCCTTCCAACAATACATGTCCATTACTGAGTAACCCAATCATTAAGCGTTCAATCATCCCGTGCTGGCCAACAATCACTTTACTGAGTTCATCATTGATCCGGGTTACAAAACCCGCTGCATGTTTAATCTTTTCGTTTAGCAGGCGGATGTCTTCGGCTGTTTGTAGCATATAAAAAAATAGTTACCCTGCCATCAAAGGCAGGGAGATTTTAAAGTTTAAAATTAAGGCCTCATTGAAATTTACAAATTATTTATTTTCCCGGACTGAAAAAGAAGGTGTTGCCAAGCTCCTGCTGTTTCATAAAGGCAGGTAAGTTTATACCTTCCGCGAAAATACGAACAATGGACTTACAAAAATTTAACCATAAAAAGGATTCACGTTAAAATGTGTTTAAACTATGCTATTGTTTTGTAAATGATGGCGGCGATATTTATGATGGAAAACCGGATGATCCAACCCTCAACTCAAATACTTCCCCACTATCGGCACCCTTCTACCCACACCAAATGCTTTTGGAGAAATACGGATGATGGGGCAAAACTGGTTGCGCTTGTATTCGTTGATGTTGACCATTTTCAATACCCTGTCTACCAAGACTGCATCAAAACCCTGGGCTTTAATTTCATTGGGGCCAAGTCTTCTTTCAATGTATTGGTACAATAATTTATCAAGCACATCATATTCAGGCAGCGAATCAGAATCTTTTTGTCCGGGTCGCAATTCGGCTGAAGGAGCTTTGGAAATAATATTTTCAGGTATGATAATACCATCCTTGTTAATGTATTTTGCCAAAGCATACACCTGTAGTTTATAGCAATCTCCCAGCACACCAAGGCCACCCGCCATATCACCATACAACGTGCCATAGCCTGTTGCTAACTCACTTTTGTTAGAGGTATTCAGCAGTATGTACCCAAACTTATTGGCAATGGCCATTAATAGATTTCCGCGACTGCGGCTCTGTATATTTTCTTCGGCTACGCTAAACGGTATATCTTTAAAAATTGGTTTCAGTTCGGTCAAAAAAGCATCATAAATATTTTTGATTGGGATGATATCATAAGGGTTTTCAAGGGTCACACTTAAGGCTACCGCATCATCCACTGAATGCCCGGTTGAATATTGAGATGGCATTAATACAGCCCTTACATTGGCGGCTCCCAATGCTGAGCAGGCAAGCGCAATGGTAACGGCACTGTCAATTCCACCACTGCTACCAATAATGGCTTTTGTAAAACCCATCTTAGAAAAATAATCCCGGATCCCCATTACAATCGCATCATGTACCTGTGCAATATTTAAATTTTCTTCCAGCACAATTGGTGTTAACTCTTTATCAGGTATACGGCTGGAGGGTTCGATTATGGGTGCATCAATGGATCCATCATCGTTCAAAACAAAGCCTTTAACGGCCTCTTCAAAAAGAGGGAGCTGACCGCATAGATTGGCATCTTTATCAAATACCATTGAGGCGCCATCAAACACTACTTCTGTCTGGCTACCTACGCCATTGCAATAAAACATGGGTAATTTATACTTGGTTACATTGGCCTTAATGGTAGCCTTTCGGTCTTCATCGTGGGTATAGTCAAATGGTGAAGCGGAGATATTGACCATGAAATCAGGCTGTTGCGGCATCAGCATATCCATCGGGCAAATCCTGTACAATGGATTATGACCCAAATTCCAGATATCTTCACAAATGGTAAGGGCAATTTTTTTTCCTTTGAATGCTACCACACTCCATTCATACGCCGGTTCAAAATAGCGGTACTCATCAAATATATCGTAGGTTGGCAATAAGGTTTTGTGGGCAATTGCAGTAACAGATTTATCGTATAAAAAATAAGCAGCGTTGAACAGATCCTTTCCTTCTTTCACCGTATTTCTATCGGGTGCGCCTACAATTACAGCGATTGAATCTGCATGTTCTTTGATTGCATCAATAGCGGCATAACACTTTCGTATGAAGTCATCAAATTCTAAAAAATCTCTCGGAGGATAACCGCAAATACTTAATTCGCTGAAAACGATGATATCGCCTCCTTGTGTTTTGGCTTCTTCAACCGCTGCAATGATCTTTTGTGTATTGCTTTCAAAATTGCCAATGTGATAGTTTTGCTGTGCTAAAAATATTTTCATATCTCAACCCTTAAAGGGACTTAACTTTATGTGTAAGAATCATTTTATTTTTTTGTAAAGTTAAAACATTCAACCCCATTAATAAGTATGAGAGTAGCTGTCATTGCAATTTTGTTTAGTGCGTTTTTAATATCCTGCAACAATGCAGAAAAAGCTCCAGATGTTTCCAATATTAAAATCAGTCTGTCAACTGACAGATTCGAAAGAAATTTATTTGATACCACCACTAAAAATTTATTTACTTACATACAAAAAATACAAAGCAACGATCCATCTTTTACCACACAATACCTGACGAAGATTTTAGGTGTAGATCCATCCTGGCCTACAGATACTGCCGCCAGCTATGTAAATGCATTTATTAAAACTTACCGGCCGGTATATGATAGTACAGAAAAAACATTCAAAGATTTTGCACCGTATGAAAAAGAAATTAAAAAAGGACTGCAATTTGTCAAGCATTATTTTCCTGAATATAAAATACCGGAAAAAATAATTACCTATATCGGACCAGCAGACGGTTATGGCGACATTTTAACCGCAGATGCTTTATTAATTGGGCTGCACCATCATCTCGGTAAAGATTTTTATTTATACAAATCTTCATTGGTGCAGGAAACTTATCCCGAGTATTTATCCAATCGCTTTGAACCCCGTTACATTGCGGTAAACTGTATGAATAATATTGTAAACGATTTGTATCCCGAAAAATCAGACGATAAGCCGTTGGTAAACCAACTGATTGAAAAAGGAAAACGTTTGTATCTGTTGAGCAGGTTTTTACCAGGCGCTGAGCCCTATAAATTGATTGGGTTTACAGAAAAACAATGGGATGATGCCAACTTACACGAAGCCGTTATCTGGGACTTATTCGTAAAAAACTCCTACCTGCAAATCACAGATAAAAACATCATAAAAAATTACCTTGGTGACAGTCCGAAAACTCCCGAGCTGGGAGAAGGGGCTCCAGGCAACATCGGATCGTATGCAGGCTGGCAAATTGTAAAAAAGTATATGCAAAAAAATGCTGCAACAACGGTGCAGCAATTGATGAATTTAGATTCGGAAATAATTTTTCAAGATGCTAAATATAAGCCCTGATACCTATGCAGCCTGAGCGCTGTGGTGCTTTACCTTTACAACCACCTCACTTTGTCCTAGCATTTTCATTAATCTAAAATGAGAGAAAAGTGCTGCTGTCATCGTATCATATTTATTATAAGGCAAATTAAACTCCTTACATTTTTCCATTAATATTTTACTGATTGCAGGATAGTGTACATGGCTAACCTTCGGAAAAAGATGATGCTCTATCTGGAAATTAAGCCCCCCAACAAACCAGGAAATAACGGCATTATTCATGGCGAAATTGGAGCTTGTTTTTAACTCATGCTCAGCCCATGCAGTTTCCACATGTTTTGTTTCATCAAGCGCTACACTCTCAAATTCAGTATTTTCTACTACGTGTGCCAATTGAAAAACCAGAGAAAGTGTAAGACCCATTGCAGCATGCAACACCAAAAAACCCAATAACCACGGACCAAATCCCCAAACCAGAATTGGGATAATAATATAAAAAGTAAGATAAGATGCTTTGGTTGCCCAGAAAATGATGTGGTTTTTCGTGGTCAATTTCCATGCTTCGGTCGTATATATTTTTCTGCTAAAGTACTTGGCAAAGTCCATAAAGAAAAGCCAGAAAATAGATGATAAAGCGTAAACAGGAACCAAATATAAATGTTGAATTTTATGTGCAGGTACCCACTTCTGTGTTTCACACTGGCGAATAATCGGGCTCTTTGCAATATCATCATCTATTCCATCAACATTGGTATAAGTATGGTGAATAATGTTATGTTTTTGTTTCCAGAAATAAGCGCTTGCCCCTAAAGCATTGGCAGATAAACCAAGCAAATCGTTCAGCCATGGCTTTGTGCTATAACTGCCGTGGTTAGCATCGTGCATTACACTAAATCCGATACTGGCAAATGTAAATCCAAGTACTCCACAAATAAGCAGGGCAGGCAAGGCATTCAATTTTAGAAAAATCAGGCTGCAATACATTAGCATGGCTGCACTTATCAGGATGATGGTTTTAATGTAAAGGCGCCAGTCACCGGTTTTTTTAATGCCGTTGGTTTCAAAATATTGATCTACGGAGGTCTTTAAACTTTGGAAGAATTGATTGTTTCGATTGTCGAATGTAATCTTTGCCATTGAGAGATGATTGGTATTTTAAAAATGCAAGTCTGGTTTAATGAAATTTCAATTAGAAAAGGTAAGATATTCCTCGTAAGATATGGCAAAATAGCTAAAAGCAGCCATTTAGTTCATCTTAAAAGGAACAGTCATTTCGAAAGCTGGAATAATAACCTCAAAAGTTCTGTTGTTGTTACTATTCTCCATCGTGTAAGTTCCATACATTTTACCCATTTCAGTACTAAGATTACAACCACTAATATATTGATATTTTTCCACTGGATTAATTTGCGGTTGCACACCTATTACACCTTCTCCTTCTACTTCACGAAGACTGCCGTTGGCCTCGTAAATATACCAATGGCGACGTAATAATTTTACCGGATAATTATTATTATTTTCGATGGTGATCCTATAAGCAAACATAAATTCACTATTGGCCGGGTTGCTATACTCTGGCTGGTAGAATGTTTCTACACTGACCGTTACACCTTCTGTTAGTTTTGAAATCATTTTATTTATCATATTCATACAAAAATAACCGATTAAAACACTTTTTGTTCTGATTTGTAACATCAATAATCGTTAATTTTAAGATCATACACAAAAAAACATATAAGTATTTCAAACATAGCGTTACTTTTTATGGCAGCCAGACAAATGCACGCATCAGGCGTTTGTGTTAGAGGTCTTTCTGCCGTTTTTAATCCAGCCATTAGTCCATGGATTGATATAAGTAAAGCTGAATCCGAACGCATTGTTCGACCGGTTTTAAAATGCCAAGCGGTACATTCACCATTTTATACGACAAAAAATCAAACCAAGACTTTGGCTTTTAGGATTGTCAAACCCTTTTAGCAGTTTTATATCCATTTTTTAACAACCATTGCAGCACTTTGACCCTGTTATCTCCTTGCACAATTATTTCACCTTCTTTTACAGATCCTCCCGTGCCACAAAATGTTTTAAGTTTCTTGCCCAAATCTTCTTTATCGGACGTAGCGCCAACGAAACCTTCAACCAATGTTACCGCCTTACCGGCCCGGTGCTTGGTATCCAGCCTTACTTTTAATTTTTGCTGAGCCGGCAATAGTGTTTCTTCTTCGCTGGCAATATCTCGCTCCGGTTTAAAATTGGGATCGGTTGAATAAACCAATCCTCCCAATGAGTTTTGTTTTATTTTAGACATGGTACTTCATTTAATGCTTTACAATAACAGCCTTTAAACTTAAGTCTAAACTTCTGGCCTGGTGAATGATCGACCCGCTTGAAACATAATCTACCCCGGTTGCAGCATAGGCTTCTATATTGTTCAAATTTATTCCTCCGCTGGCCTCAGTTTCATATTGACCATCAATTATTTTTAACGCCTCAGTAATTAATTCTGGTGTAAAATTATCAAGCATTATGCGATCTACTTTTCCAACTAACATTACTTTTTTCACATCGGCTAAGCTACGGGTTTCTACTTCAATCTTCAAGCCCGGTTTTGTTGATTGAACATAAGCATTCGCATTTTCAATCGCATTTTCAATACCGCCGCAATAGTCAATGTGATTATCTTTTAACATAATCATATCAAACAACCCAAAGCGATGATTGACGCCACCTCCGATGCGAACGGCCTCCTTTTCCAATACCCTAAAGTTAGGGGTAGTCTTACGGGTATCCAACAACCTGGTGTTATACCCAATCAGCTTATCTACGTACTTCTTTGTTAGCGTAGCGATACCGCTCATCCGTTGCATACAGTTTAATACCAGACGTTCGCACTGTAAAATGGTATGAATTTTTGCTTCTACATTAAAAGCTGTTTCGCCAAAAACCATCTGTTCTCCATCGTTTTTTGTACTGGTAAATACAATATCGGGTTGCATATACCGGAATATTTTCTCTGCAACGGATACACCAGCAAGCAATCCGTCATCTTTAATTTTCAAAATAGCCTTACCTTTTGCGGTGGCGGAAATACTTGATAAGGTTGAATGATCTCCATCACCGATATCTTCAGCAAAGGCATTCCTTATCAATAACGTCAATTGTTCTTCGAAATGAATCATTCGCAAATTTATAAAAATAAAAAACCTGTAAGAGAAAAGTCTTACAGGTTGTAAAAATTGCTTTCTAAAATCTTATCAGCGGTTTTCAAAACGCAACTCTTGCAGCACTTGCTTGTCGCCTTTTTGTTTCATAAAAATGGTAGTTCTGTAAGTGCCATTTTTTGTTTGCAAAGTGCCAATACAATATTGCGATCCTGCATTTTCCCCCTTGTGGATGATATCAAAACTTTTGACAGGATTTGAAGCAAAAAAATCCTTTAACACCAATTCCGCCTGGCTCTTGCTATAACTATTGCTTTTTGAAGGCATGCTGATATCAACACTGTTATCAAAATACTTGGCAACAGATGTGGCATTGCCAGATTTTATGGCCGCTATCACGTCTTCAATACCTATATAAATTGTGAAGGAAGATAGAAAAGTAATCAGTATAGATAATGTAAAAAATTGTTTCATATTCGGTATTTTAACGGATCAAAAATTTGCCAAAAACGTGCCAAGGTTAAGGGTTGTTGGTAAGTAATATTGTGAAAAGATAATTAGCTTTTTCCAAAAGGGTTAAAAAAGTTAACTTTGAACTATGAATACGAAAAAAACAATCCTGGTAATTATGGACGGCTGGGGCCTTGGAAAGGTAAAAAGCAGCGACGCCATTCAAAATGCCAATGTGCCATTTGTAACCTCTTTATACAATAAATATCCGAACTCAACGCTGGTAACCTGTGGGGAAGATGTAGGGCTGCCAGCCGGGCAGATGGGAAATAGTGAAGTGGGGCATTTAAATCTGGGTGCCGGAAAAATTGTGTACCAGCAGCTACAGCGAATCAATGTAGCCATTCGCAGTGGCGAATTTCAACAAAGTGAAGTCATTTTACATGCTATACATTTCGCAATAGCAAATAATAAAACGCTTCATTTGATGGGGCTCGTAAGCAATGGTGGAGTACATTCTCACATCAATCACGTTAAAGCATTTGCAACGCTTTGCAAAACTGAAGGTTTAACTGATTTATTAGTTCATGCTTTTACTGATGGAAGAGATACAGACCCCAAAAGCGGTCTTGGGTTCATTACCGAATTAAAAAACCACCTGGATCATTCAACCGGGTCCATTGCCAGCATTACCGGGAGGTATTATGGTATGGACAGAGATAAACGTTGGGAAAGAGTAAAGCTGGCGTACGATGCAATGGTAAATGGTATTGGATTTTACACTGATGATGTACTCGCAGCAGTTAAGCAATCTTATGAAGATGGGGTAACTGATGAGTTCATTAAGCCAATCATCAACAGCAATGTGCCAAATGGTAAAATCAAGGATGGAGATGTTGTAATCAGTTTCAATTTCAGAACAGACCGTTGCAGGGAAATTACAGAAGTGTTAACCCAAACTGATATGCATGAATTTGACATGCATAAGCTTAATTTGCACTATATAACAATGACACGGTATGATCATTCTTATAAAAATGTACAAGCAATTTTTGAAAAAGATGATCTTGTAAATACCATGGGTGAAGTGTTGCAACAAAATGGCAAATCCCAGATCAGGATAGCTGAAACGGAAAAATATCCACACGTTACTTTCTTTTTTAGTGGTGGCCGGGAAGTTCCCTTTGATGGAGAAAAAAGAATCATGATCCCTTCTCCCAAAGTTGCTACCTACGATCTTCAACCAGAAATGAGTGCGGTTGAATTAACCAATGCCATCATCCCCGAAATTGAGAATAAAACAGCAGATTTTATTTGTTTGAATTTTGCCAATGCAGACATGGTAGGTCATACGGGTGTTTGGGAAGCCGTAATAAAAGCTGTTGAAACTGTAGATACCTGCGTAGAAAGAGTAGTAACTGCTGCATTGAAAAGCGATTACACAATTTTTATTTTAGCTGATCATGGTAATGCAGATTATGAGATCAATGAAGACGGCACACCAAATACTGCCCATACCTTAAATCTGGTTCCGTTTTTTGTTATTGATAATGAATGGAAAGGCACTGTAAAGAATGGTAAATTGGGAGATATTGCTCCCTCTATTTTAACAAGAATGGGATTACCTATTCCGGCGGAAATGACCGGTAATATCCTTATAGAAGATTAAAAAACAATCATGAAAAAAATATTGAAAATTTTCGGCATACTCTTGCTGATTGCAGTCATTGTCATCCAGTTTTTTCGACCGGTTAAAAATACGAGTACCGATTCCGCTGCTTTTGCCAACGACATCAGCAGTGTTTATACGATACCGAATGATGTACAATTAATTCTTCAAAGCAGTTGCTACGATTGCCATAGCAACAATACAAAGTACCCTTGGTATTCCTATATTCAACCGGTGGCATGGTGGTTAAATGATCACGTATTGGAGGGTAAAAAAGAAGTCAATTTTTCTGAGTTTGCTTCTTATCGGATCGCCAGAAAATACAAGAAATTTGAAGAGATTATTGAACAGGTAGAAGAAAATGAAATGCCGCTGCCGTCTTATACCCGTATACACCGAAATGCAATCCTCAATAAAGAGCAAAAATTAAGTCTTACCAATTGGGCAACAGCTATCAGGGATAGCATGAAAGTGCAATATCCTGTAGATAGCCTGAAACGTCCACAAAAACCCCAACAAGTAGCTACAAAATAACAGACCTGGTTTTTCAATAATGTTCAATCCAAAAAAAATATTAGCAGCTTCAATGCTGGTTAGTTTAACCGCTCCAATACTGTTTTTGATTGCATTTTTTATTAAGCAACAGCATATTCAGCATGAGATGAAAGAAAAGCTGGAGTATGCTTCGCTACAAACAATTACCATTAAAAAGTCTGAATTTAAATGGGTAAAAAAAAATAAAGAAATCATTATTGACGGACAATTATTTGATGTAAAATCAATTGTTATCTACAAAGATGAAATAGTTGTAAAAGGCTTATTTGACGACGATGAAAATGAATTAGAAAAAGTATTTTCATCTGTTATGCATCAAAAAAAAAACGAACCATCCCCAATAAGTAAGCTAATCCTAAAATTCATTTTAACCCCTGTCTTTATAAAAAACCATGTAGCATACTCACCATGGTTAGCTCCAAATGTGTTGACTTTCTTCGGATATTACGACGAAGACCTAACCAGCCAACATTTTGCAATAAAAACTCCGCCGCCGGTTATTTAGTCGTTGATTTATTTTTTACGGACACTTATTTTATAGGTGTGTCTTGCTGTGTAATTATAGCATGCAGCCTTTTGCATAAAACTAATCGAATGAGAAAAAACTATTTAATAATAGTGAGCATTTTATTGCTTCAGAATATTCATGCGCAACAAAAAAACGCTGCGACCAGTGATACAATCAAAAACGATATATTATTGGAAGAGGTTGTTATATCAGCAAGTAATTTTGCGGAAAAGAAAAAAAATATAGCACAAAAAATCGAGGTAATTTCTGCCAAAAGCATTGCTCAGATAAATGCGCAAAACACCGGCGATCTACTGATTAATACTGGAAAAGTATTTGTGCAAAAAAGTCAGCAGGGAGGCAGCAGTCCCATTTTACGTGGCTTTGAAGCCAGCCGGATTCTATTGGTGATTGATGGCGTAAGAATGAACAATGCCATTTATAGATCGGGACATCTCCAGAATATAATTACTACCGACCAAAACTCATTAAGCCGGGTGGAAGTAATGTACGGTCCGTCATCCACTGTTTATGGAAGCGACGCATTAGGTGGAACCATTCATTTAATTACAAAATCGCCCGTGCTATCCGGCGATAAAAATGCTCTTTTTACAGGTACGGCGTTTACCCGATATAGTTCGGTTAATAATGAAAAAGCCGTTCATGCAGATGCCAGTATTGGTGGTAAAAAGTTTGCCTGGTTGCAAGCCTATAACTACAGCGATTTTGGTGATATGAAAATGGGTAGAAATTACAATAAAAAATATCCAAATTTTGGCAGACGAAGTGAGTATATTGGCCAGGTCAATGGCATAGATTCGGTACTTACAAACCCGGATGACAGGGTACAGAAATATTCAGGTTATGAACAATGGGACATCACTCAAAAATTTTTATTCAAACAAAATAACCAAATCAGCCATTCTTTAAATTTTCAGCTATCCAACACTACTAATGTACCGCGTTACGACCGGCTGCAGGATGTTCGGAATTTTGGAGGTAGCATTGGCACTACATTACGGTTTGCAGAATGGTATTATGGACCTCAAAAAAGATTACTGGGTGCTTATGAATTGAATGCATTAAAAACAGGTTTTTTTGATGAGCTAAAGGTAAATATCAATTATCAGGATATTGAAGAAAGCCGCATCACAAGAGAATACAGGCGAATGGATCGCTTTGACAAGCAGGTAGAAAAAGTAAAGGTATTTGGAACTACCATCAGTGGCAGAAAAATGATGGGTGCCAATGAATTAGTGTTAGGTGCAGATGCTCAGTTAAATAAGGTAAAATCGACTGCTAGCAGAACTAATCTAAACACCGGTGCTATCGGCAAATTGAATTCCCGTTATCCTGATGGTAAAAACAACATGAACAATTTTGGTATTTACGCACAACACACACATAAATTCAGCAATAAAAAACTAGTATTAAATGATGGGCTTCGTTTGCAGGCAATCAGTTTAACTAGTAACGTACTGGATAATTCCTTTCTGAATTTGCCAGATACAGCAGTAAAGCAAAACAATTTAGCCATTACAGGAAATGCAGGACTTATCATTACTCCCCAAAAAAACACCATTATCAGGGTGTCGTTTTCTTCAGGATTTAGAGCACCAAACATCGATGATTTGTCAAAGATTTTTGAGTCCAGTACAGCAGTCAGGCAAGTGGTAGTCCCCAATGCTAATCTTAAACCGGAGTACACCTACAATCTGGATCTATCAGTTAATCAGGTAATTGCAGATAAAGTGACGATTGAAGCAACTGGATTTTATACCTGGTTTAACAATGCCATTATTAAAGCACCTTATCAACTAAATGGAGAGGATTCAATTATTTTCAATGGTGTAAAAAGCCAGATATTGGCCAGTCAGAATGTGAACAAAGCTACCCTTTACGGTTTTACTCTTGGTGTAATTGCATCAGTTTTTGAAGGTGTAAGTATTAACAGTACGATTAGTTATACCAAGGGGAGTTATAAAACGGATGATAGTAAAACATCCCGCATTTATGAGAAACAGCCGAATGGATCTTATCTGTTGGTTGATAAAAAGGTATCCAGTAAACCATTGGATCACATCCCACCGCTGATGGGTAAAACAAGTATTACCTGGCAGCACAAAAAAATGAATGCAGAATTTTACCTGCTTTATAATGGATGGAAACACCTGGATGAGTATAGCAGTGATGGTGAGGACAATGCACAGTATGCCACAGCAGATGGTATGCCATCATGGTTTACTGCAAATTTGAGAAGTAACTGCAACTTTACAAAGAGTTTACAGCTACAAATTGGAGTTGAAAATATATTTGACAAAAACTATCGGTCTTTTGCATCCGGTTTTTCGGCCGGAGGAAGAAATTTCATTGTTGCATTCAGAGCAAACTGGTAATATTAGAGAAGAAACAGCCAAAAAATAATTTTGGCTGTTTCTCTTTATGCAGCAGTTTAGTAAAGTATTTTGTCTATATTTATAGTGTAAACAAAGCACAAATATGACAGAAGAGCTTATGCTGGCCGGATGTCTTTCCAATAATGCTACCTCTCAAGAGGCATTATATAGTCGATTTAGCCCTCGCATGTTGGGAGTTTGCTATCGATTTGCAAAAAACAGGGAAGACGCAGAGGATATGCTGCAGGAAGGGTTTATAAAAATCTTTTCGCAAATACACCAGTATAGAAGTGAAGGCGCATTGGAAGGTTGGATCAGGAGAATAATAGTTCATACTTGTATTAATTTGTTGAAGAAGAATAAAAAATTCTCTGATAGCGTTGATATATCCTTTGCGGGTTCTGTTGGTATAAGAGAAGAAAGCATTCCCTCTATCATGCAGGCAAAAGAAGTAGTAGAATGCATCCGGTTATTACCAATAGGTTATAGAACAGTACTAAACCTTTATGCAATTGAAGGTTATTCACATAAAGAAATTGGCGGAATGCTGGATATAGAAGAAAGTACAAGCAGATCACAATATACAAGAGCGAAAGCGATGCTGGAAGATGTTTTAATCAAAAAGAAAATAATGTTAAAGCCGAAAGCCAGGTCTTCTTTTTTCGGAAAAGTGGCTTCAAAATAGGATTTACCAAACTAACAAAGGATTATAAAGAAACCTTGTGAAAGATGGATAGAAATTTTCATACTGACGACTTTGAACGATTGCTGAGAGAAAAGTCAGACCAATTCAAAATGTACCCGTCCAAACGGATTTGGCACAGCGTGTACAATAACATTCATCCCGGGCAAAAATGGCCATCCGTTGCAATGTGTATTACGCTTATTTCTGCATTATTACTGGTAGGTTATCTTAACACGAGGAATACAAGCTCCTATACAGCAATCAAGAAAAGTAACATTAGCTATCAAACTACAGCTTTCAATAATATAAAATCAGCTCAGGTTGTTGACACGAATAAAATTGTTGGTCTTGCTTCCAGTTTAAATCCTTTTACAAAAAAAATCGTAAAAAATAGTTCCGGTTTTAAAGAAAATCATGCGATAACAACAGCAGCATCTGTAAAAACATCCTTTTTTACTCAAACCGATCCTTTTCATCAGCACTCAAAAAATCCGGTAAAAAAATATCAAGTATTGGATATTGACATTTCAAGCGAAGTTGATTCACTGATTGAAGAGAAAGCTAATATCGGGCTTATAGTAGACAATTACAAAGCAGCAAGGGAAGTTGACATTAGTACTGAATTTAAGAAAGATTTTAAAATTAATGCTGTAACAGATTTGGATGAATTTAATGTAGGGAACGTGACCTCAAAAGGAAGTAATGAACCTCCGGCAGATAAAAAGATACTTCATACTGTAGATGTTGAATCTAACAATTATTCTTCTGATGAATTTCTCGATCACGAACTGGGCAATAAAGTTGCGATTCAGATTGAAAAGATTCAATCAAGGGTTGAACTATTGAAGTTTGTTACTAACAAAATTGTAGTTGTTGGTACAGATGATAAAAATTGGATTGATAATTATGCTTTGTACAACAGACCAGCGCCTAAAAAGTGGGCAAATAAGTTTGATTGGCAAATATATGCAACACCTTCCGTTGTTTATAGAACCCTCAACAGCAGTAATGCATCTGGTAGTACTTTGAATGCGACTCCATTTGCAATCTCATCTTCCAATCAAAACATCAATTCCTCGGTAACTCAAACGCCTTCGCTGGGCCTTGAAGTTGGAACTGGATTGAATTATTTAATTTTAAAAAATGTAAGAATTAAGGGTGCATTCCAGTTAAATTTTACACGCTATGATGCACATGCATTTGCAAACTCACATCCTGTTGCTACAAAGTTGACAATGCATAATTTTGAGACAAAAACACTATATGAGGTGTACAGGTCAACTGGCTATTCCAATAACAGCGGACTCGAATCTATAAAACTTCACAACGAAACATTTCAAATATCCCTACCTGTAGGGATTGACCTAAAATTGATTGGCAACGAACGTTTACAGTGGAATATAGGCGCAACCATACAGCCCACATTCGTTGCTGGCGGAAAATCATATCTTATTTCTTCTGACAGGCATAATTATGTAAAAGAAGCTTCGATGATGAACAGATGGAATCTAAATGCGGGATTTGAAACCTTCGTTTCTTTTAGATCAAATGGACTCATCTGGCAGATTGGACCCCAGTTTCGTAAGCAATTGTTTTCTACCAATAGCAAAACATTTGCTGTAGAAGAGAAATTAGTATCCTATGGTATCAAGTTTGGCATCTCCAAAACTTTAAATTAATCATCATTTAGGCTACATATCTGTGCTTAATTGCTATTGCTTATATTCGGTTTTAAATTTTTTCTGAAAGCCTGTTTTAACTATACGTTTTCTTTACATCTCCGGTGATTTTTGTTTAGAAAAGCATTCTATGTAATTTTGATGAATGACCAGATTTTATTTCATCGCAATTAGTATTTTTATTCTCTCAAGTTGCACAAGCAACCATAATCAGTCAAATCCATCGCAGGAAACAACGTTGGCAAAAATAGATTCGTTTTTCCCTGTTACTTCATTTCTTAAAGGCCAGATGATTATTTTGGATTCGTTACCTATAACGCCGTTGCAATTGACCCGTATTAAAGACAGGACGGATTCTGTGTGGGTTTCAAAAGATAAATTAAAGGATTTTTACTCCCCTTTTCTAACGCCGGCGATTAATGAAACAAACCTAACTAAATATTTCATAGAAAGCAGTTTTACTGATCAAAGTCTGAATGCAATTACTTTTACTTATGATCCAATTGGAAAGCTGCCGGATTCTATCACACTTCGCCATTGGGATGTTTATGTTCATCCTGAAACCGGCAGGGTAATCAAGGTATACATCGTAAAACAAACAAGAATGGGTAGCCAAACAATTACCCAACAACTCACATGGCAAAGCAATAAAATGGCTAAAATTTCAACCATTTTAAATAAACCAGATGGTAGTATGTCGCTGGAAAAAGAAGTGGTCTTGATTTGGGATTTTTCTGGCATTACCTTGTAACACAATGGATTTTACAGCATAGCCTTAACGCCTATTTGATCCAACCATCTAATATTTTAACCGCCTATATTACGAGTGATTTCAAGACCGAAAATGAACTATCTCACTAAACAAGTATTGACAGTTTTGGTTATACTACTTACGCTCTATTTTTAAATAATGACACAACAGGAATTTTCAGCATTAGCAAACACCATCCCACTACAGCCTGGCATATACAAATATTATGATGCCAAAAATGAATTGCTGTACGTAGGAAAAGCAAAAAGTCTTCGTAAAAGAGTTAGTTCCTACTTTTCAAAAACCTATGTTAATTACAAAACACACGAACTGGTTCAACGCATTCGTAAAATTGAGTTTACAATTGTAAATAGTGAACAAGACGCATTTTTATTAGAAAATTCTTTGATAAAAAATTTCCAACCACTATTTAATATCAACCTGAAAGATGACAAGACGTATCCTTACATTGTTATCAAAAACGAACCTTTTCCCCGAGTATTTTTTACCAGAAAAAAGATAAATGATGGATCACAATACCTTGGCCCTTATACATCGGTTGGCAAAGTGAGGGAATTGTTGAATTTCATTAAACAAAATATTCAGTTAAGAACCTGCAAATTAAATCTAACTAAAACCAATATAGAAAAAGGTAAATTTAAGGTATGCCTGGAGTACCACCTTGGAAACTGCAAAGGCCCCTGCGAAGGACTACAGTCTTTCGACAACTACAATAATGGGATTGATCAACTAAAAAATTTACTGAAGGGTAACCTTTCGCCAGTGATTCATCAATTCAAAGAAGAGATGCACCGGCATGTTGACCATCTTGAATTTGAAAAAGCAGCATTAATTAAAAAAAAGCTGGATCATTTACAGGTGTATAAAGCAAAATCTACCATTGTAAATGAACGCACTGGCACAGTAGATGTTTTTAGCATTTTGGAGGAAGGTGACACCGCTTACGTGAACTATTTAGCTGTAAGTAATGGTAGTATCGTATTGACCAAAACAATTACCCTTAAAAAGAAACTGGACGAGGCCGAGGCTGAGGTTTTGGGTTTTGCTGTGGCTCAATTAAGAGATACTTTTAATAGTGAGGCAAAAGAAATTATCATACCAATTGCAATCGACTACCCTCAAAAAGAAATCACCATTACCATACCACAGGCTGGCGACAAAAAAAAGCTGTTGGATCTTTCCGAAAAAAATGTCAACTATTTTAAAGAAGAATTGAAGCGAAATAAAATGTTGCTGCTGGAAGATAAAACCTCAATTGAAGTAAATGCCGTGTTGATGCAGTTGCAAAAAGATTTACAACTTTCGGCAATTCCTACCCATATTGAATGTTTTGATAATTCTAATTTTCAGGGGAGCTACCCGGTATCGGCCATGGTTTGTTTTAAAAACGGACAACCAAGCAAAGATGAATACAGGAGATACAATGTTAAAACAGTGGTAGGCATCAATGATTTCGCAACCATGGCAGAAGTTGTCTATCGCCGTTATAAACGACTTTCGGAGGAGAATAAACCCTTTCCTCAACTGGTAATTATTGATGGTGGTAAAGGGCAGTTAAGTTCTGCAATGGAAAGTATAAAAATATTGAAGCTGGAAGGGAAAACAACCCTGGTTGGCCTCGCAAAAAACGAAGAAGAGTTATTTTTCTATGGAGACCAGGAATCAAAAAAATTACCATGGGATAGCGAAAGCCTAAAGTTAATCCGGAGAATAAGAGATGAGGTACATCGGTTTGGAATTACATTTCACCGAAACCAACGAAGCAAGGGCACATTAAAAAATGAATTTGAACAAATAGAAGGGATCGGCAAAGCAACCATTGACATACTTCTTAAAACTTTCAAATCTGTAAAAAATATTAAAGCAAAATCTACTGATGAGCTTGCGTCCGTAATTGGTAACTCGAAAGCAAAAATAATCACTAATTATTT
The DNA here is from genome assembly GCA_041740215.1 of Ferruginibacter sp. Lineage (GTDB taxonomy): Bacteria > Bacteroidota > Bacteroidia > Chitinophagales > Chitinophagaceae > Ferruginibacter. The sequence goes on along the minus strand of JBGSMI010000065.1, from coordinate 76,109 downwards.
CAGCACGATTAATGATATTGCTTAGGCAAATACAAACATACAAATTAAACTTATGGTTGCATAAATAAAAAGGCCCCGGTTTTCACTGGGGCCTTTTTATATCATTAAATTACAAATTAGTAACTCCATAAATCCTGCTCGTAGTTAAATATCTTTTCTTTAATTCTTTCCCCCTCTAACAGTTGGAAAACACCATTCTCCTGTAAACCCTTTTGATCTTTAATGGGCATATCAAAGGGATTATCGATGGTACTTTTAATTATTCTTCCGCTAAACATCCGGCTTTCAAATAATTCTTCCCAACTCATTCTTGCTCCAAAATTCTTACCATTATACACCTCATATTTTGCAAATATTGGCCTCATATCAGGATAGTAGACCCAAAACATTTCTGATTCACCAAGGTCTACTCCAGTCGAAGTAATTACCCTCTTTAAAGGTGCTATCCCCAGGATTCTCCAAAATAAGCGTGAAGTTTCTTTATCGAAAATCACTTCTTCTTTAATTCTGAATTTATAAAATGAATCAAGATTCACTTCTCTAACAACTTCTTTAGTTCCGGTTTTAGTTCCATCAGGCCCATAAATATCTACGACTTCAACATCACCGGAAATCTTTTGAGCAACCTGCGATATGGTTAGTGGTGTGGTAAACCTGTCATCAATGGCATCAAAAACAGTAACAGCACTATCTTGGATTGCTTTCATAATGATTGAAATAAATCGTTGATTACCATTGTTTTCATTAGCTGAATACCTGAAAGGCAAATTCATTTTCTCTCTGGTATCTATTTCACGCCATATTTTATGACGAAAAACTGCATCATCAACCCTAATGTGCTCATATGCCAGGGGAGTTCTATCCCGGATATCCTTTGTTTCAACCGCTTCATCAGGACGAAGTGATTTTTTTACTTTCGGGATAGGCAAACTATCAATTCTTGGAGCTGGTGGTGGAGGGGCAGCAGCTACCGAAGCAACAGAATCAACCTGTGCTGTTGGCGTAATTTTAGCCTTGGTTTTTGCCTTGGTTGTTTTTGTGGTATTCGTACGCTTTTGAACAGTACGCTTTTTCACCGGTTTTTTTTGAGCCTGCGCCATCATAACACTAAAGCTCATGAAAACAAATAATACAATAAACTTTACAGAATGCTTTATCATTGCATGATTTTTTAAAATTTTAATATAACACTATACCTACACCCTGAATAGTCCGCTGCTTACCATCTGGTCCCTGAACCTTGACATTATCAAAAGTAACGCTTGTTCCAGGACCGGCTCTTTGAATTAACGCACTAAGTGGTGATAAATTGTTTCCGTTGAGTGTTTGAGTTTGCACATTTGCAAAATTTGCACCAGAAAAATAAACCGTAGCACTTACTACACTAAAGTTTGCAGCAAAATCAAAGTTCTCTAACTCCGCCCTGCAATATTGCTGGCTCTTGAAACTACCAGACGTCATTCTTGTGCCGCCCGGTCCAACCTTAAATATTGGATTAGGAATCTCCTTTACTCTAAAATCAAAGGGAGTCGTTTTTCCATCTGCGGTTACCGTTATTGATGCTTTTCCCGGAGTAGTTACACGTGCAACCCTATTTCCGTTTGAGCCACTAAGTGTTCCACCAGACATAGAAACGTTCGTTTTATCCCAGCCAGAGCCAGAGGAAATTGTAATTGGATTATCTACGCCAATGTAAAAAACGTTCATTTTATCCAACATGACCGCTGCGCCGCCTGGTGTTCCGACCGTATATTTCACTTCTTCCGTACTTGTTTGAGCAACACCGTTCTGATCAAGATATCGAATGGTAACAGGTACATTACGTACACCGGAACCACTTGCTAACACTTTGTATGTTCCTTTACCATCAATAACTGGAACACTGGAGCCACCAATAGAAATCTGAGGTTGGGCTGCTGAGCTGTAAGCACCAATACCTGCAGTAATGGAGACTTCTTGTCCAGGCATTACGTAGTTTGATGTCTGACCAACAAGAACACCGGTCTTATCAAATATTACAGCTACTGCGCCAATTTGTTCGTGGCAATAAGTAACAACCTGATTTTCTGCATTTTTAATATTGTTTTGGAATTTACTTAGCAAAGTCAATCCTGCTACTGTAGGAGTCATGTTGAAATATGCAGTCGTAAAATCCTTTTTTGTACCATCCTGTCCAATCGGAGGCTCGACATCTACTGGCAAAGTTTTTTCAAATTTTACTTTGATAGCTGGATCAATGGCAAGCATGGCCGCTTTATAAGCGATTAATTTTGCCTCCAACTGTTTTCCTTTTCCTTCAGTTCCAAATAAACGTGATGCAGCTTCAAGGTTATCTTCTTTAAAGGATTCTTTTCCATCTACCACTTCCAGCCCGGCAGCGTTTTTAAGATCTTTTTTCAAACCTTCGATATAGCTGGTCATTTCATCCGACAATTTTTTTGCCTGTTCAGCTTTGGGTTGCCAAATTTTTGCCTTGTCTGCTGTCTTTGAGTCAGCGAGTTTATCGTTTAAAGATTTGTATAATGTACTGTTAGCTGCAGCAAGATTATTACTTGAGTTCTGCAAACTGGTATCAACCACTTTAAAGGCGTTCAGGATCTCACTAGATACATTTAATGCCAGCAAAGCTGTTAACACCAAATACATCAAGTTGATCATCTTCTGCCGGGGCTCTTTAGGTAAAGCCATAGTATTTCAGATTTACGTTTGTTTTTTTGAATTGATTGATTGCTTCTTTCCTATTTCCATCGTCATTAACGACATTCATTCTGTTGGTGTCGTTAATTCGAATCAATAAAAGTTTTATTTAACCTGCATTGCACTTAGCATGTTGCCATACACCGAGTTTAATTTTCCCAGATTACCGGCTAATAAGCTAATTTGATCCTTCGCTTTATTGGCATCGTCCACACTATTCATCATAGCGCTACTAGCTTCAGCCATTTTACCATAAAAACTATTCAATGCTTTTAAGTGGTTATTACTTTCTTTCAATTCCAATTCGTAAATAGTATTTAAACTTCCAAGGTTTTTAGTAAGCACCTGCACTTGCTCATGGAAACCTTTGGCGCTTTCAGATGCATTATTAAAAGAAGACATTGTACTTGCACTGTTATTAAATGCAGTTGACATCGTTCCAATTGCCAGAGTTGCTTCTTTCGTCTTGGTACCAAATTCGTTTGTCGACTTTACGATATCGCCGATATCAGATAATCCACCAACTGTAGAGCCTAATTTCGAAAAACTTTCGCTCAATTTTTTCAAATTTGTTGGAGTGATATCAGCTTCCTGTAGCATTTTATCCATACTTTTCAGCGCAGGGTTACCAGACTCCACTGGCACTGCCGCAGGAATATGGCCTTCTGGCGGCGGCGCAAATACGTATAACAAAGCATACCCTAAAAATATACCTGCCTCCACATACAAACCAATTTTTAACCAGGTATCAGCTCCCGGAGCGTGAGTAATTTTGAACAGCGCACCTAACAATACCGGCACCGCAGCCGCAGATACTAAAATGTTAAGAATACGATCGATTGGACGAGATTGACCAGCAGCCATGATTTTTTGAATTTTAAAATTTAATTGAGGGGTTGAATTTATTATTTTCTACGCATAATACTCTCTGCTCATAATTTGCTTATAAGTATCTTCTCATACGTTACATTTAATTTTGGAAATGATTACTTGCCTTTTCTCATTACAGGAGGTAAGTCGATTACGCAACGAAATCCTATGTAAGACTTTGTGGTATCCTGGTACTCATAATTTCTGGTACTTGTTTGCAGAAAATATCCTACATCCTTCCAACTACCACCACGGATCACTTTGCGCTTCATGCGGGGAGGGTCGGTATCTTTTGCATTCCAACGAATATCAGGGTTCATATCATGTTGAAAATTATATCCACCTTCATAATACAATGAGGAAGTCCACTCGGCCACATTTCCAGACATATTGTATAATCCAAAATCATTTGGCCAATACGCATCAGCTCTAACAGTGTAAAAACCACCATCTTCCGGATAATTACCACGGCCTGGTTTGAAGTTAGCCAACAAACAACCTTTTCTGTTTCGTAAATAAGGTCCGCCCCAGGGGTAAGGCGATTGTGACCGGCCACCACGTGCTGCATATTCCCACTGCGCTTCGGTAGGAAGACGGAAATCCGATTCGGTGATTCTTTTTTTAGACTCGAGAAATCCGTTTAAATATTGTGTTCTCCATTCGCAGAAGGCAGTGGCTTGCTTCCAGGAAACACCCACTACAGGATAGTTACCAAATGCTGGATGACTGTAGTACTTTTTTGCCATTGGTTCGTTGTAAGCATAGGCGAAATCTCTTACCCAGCACAAAGAATCCGGATAAATTGGTATATCTTTTTTCACAATGAATTTAGACCGCTGAACGCCTGCATTCTCCCTCCTAGACGCTTCTTTGTAATCAAATGTTTCAGAATGGTAAATCAATTTAGCAGGGTCTATCTCCTTTTTATTGAAAATACGATTATCCGGCGTAACGATCATGGCGTCAATTTTTTCCATAGTGGCTTTATCACCCCATTTAATCGTTTTGGCTTTCTTCCAGTCTATGTACTCATTTCCATCCGGCGCTTGCTTGATGAATCCCATCTGCTTTGCAGCAATAGAATCTCTTACCCAATTTGTAAACTGACGGAACTCGTTGTTTGTAATTTCAGTGGCATCCATCCAGAAGCCACTTATGGATACCTGCTTGTTACGGGCTGTGTAAGCATAGTTTACGTCCTCATCGCTGGGCCCCATATGAAAGGTTCCAGGTGGAATGTACACCATTCCCGGAGGCTTTGGAAGACTCCAGCTTTTGGCAGATGCAACTCCGTACAACTGGCCATCATTAGGCAGGTCTTGACCTTTTTTACTTTTGCCTAACATTTTACAGCCAGACAGAGATGCAATAGCCACTACGGCTATAATAGTTAATGAATTGTTCTTCATTGTTTTAACTTTGAGGGTATGGCAAATGTAATGATTATTTTGAACTATGCTCTTCTCGTTACACATTGCACTATCATTTTATTATAATGTTTAATAGCACAAGATTAAAAACGAACAACAAACTAAAATATTGTGCCTTTATCTTGTTATTTTATTTGTATTATCAATGGCTTCCATTAATAATTGTATATCCGAAACAGGTGGCAAACAAGCGTAGTTTTTACACAGATAAATCAATACTGTTGTAGCCTCTGGCTTATTTGCCAACAATGGAAATCGCTTATTTTCAGTTGCCGCAGACATTACAATTAAATTAGGAATAAAGTTTAACAATACATTACTTGTTACTGCAACATGATCGGTTCCAATTATAGCGATTTCATTCATTCCAGCATTCTGCTGAAGCAATAATGACCCCCAAATTCCAAACGATCCTGGATATTTGATGATAGAGGGTAATAATAATTCTAACATCTTTATTGCTCGCACTTTCCAATCGGGCTTATCAAAAATGATTGCCAGGTGAAACAAATTTTCAGCCATTGTTGCGTTTCCAGAAGGCGTAGCTCCATCATATATCTCCTTTTTTCGTATTATTACATCTTTCTGTCCTACTTCCGTAAAATAAAAAAATGTATCCGCTTCATCAGTAAAATTTTCAATTACATATTCGCAAAGGTCATATGCCTTTTGCATATATATATCATTTAGGGTAGTTTCATAAAGTTGAATAGATGCCGCTATCAGATATGCATAATCATCTAAAAAGGCTGGATAATTAGCAAAACCATTCTTATAAGTGTGCTTTAATCCTACACCTTTGTTTCCGTCTTTGAATCTGTCCATAACGAACTCAAAGTTTTTCACCGCTAAAGTTTTATACGCCTCATTTCCAAGAACAACGCCTGCTTTCGCAACCGCACGCATCATGAGTGCATTCCATCCTAATAGAATCTTATCATCCAATGCTGGTTTTACACGAGTATTCCGGTGTGTTGATAACTTTTGAAGACAACGGTTTAAATTTTGCAAAAACTGTTCTGCTTTAATGTTCTTACCTTTTAAAAAGGAATCTGGTGGCAATAATACTCTTAAAATATTCTTACCCTCCCAATTACCTTCTTCTGATATATCAAAGAAATCACAGAATAGTCCTGAATTATCATCCAATAATTGCTCAATTTCCTCCTTTGTCCACACATAGTATTTTCCTTCTTCACCTTCGCTATCCGCATCCAATGCTGCATAAAACCCACCTTCCTCATCCAATAACTCATTGGTTACAAACAATATTGTTTTGTGTATCGCATCTTTGTATTTCCTATCTGCTGTTAGCTGATAGGCATCACATAAGGTAATAATAAGTAACGCATTATCGTAAAGCATTTTTTCAAAATGAGGAGCAAGCCATTCGTGGTCGGTACTGTAACGTGCAAGTCCACCCCCTACATGATCATAAATCCCGCCAGTCAACATTTTATCTATAGAAAGCAATGCCTGCTGCAAAGCCTGCTCATTTCCTGTAAAATAATGATACTGCAATAGAAATTGAATGGTAAAGGTTTGTGGAAATTTAGGCGCTTTTCCAAAACCGCCCCACTGTGTATCTGCCGTTTTCATAATTGCAGCAAACATTGAGTCACATTGTTCTTTCGATACAATGGAACCGACATCATTCATTGAAATATTGCTTTCCTTCACACTGAAATTATTCGATTCCTTCAGATGTTCAGTAAGGTTTTCGGCTTGGGATTCTATTTCGTGTCTTCGATCTCTCCAGGATGATGAAATACCCTGTAAAACATCCGTCCAGGATGATCTGTTAAATGCTTTGATTGGAGGAAAATAAGTGCCCCCAAAAAACGGTTTCGCTTCGGGCGTTAGAAAAACATTTAGCGGCCATCCCCCACTACCACTTATTGCCTGAACTGCATCCATATAGATGTGATCTAAATCAGGGCGCTCTTCCCTATCAATTTTGATATTGATAAATGAATCATTCATCAACCGGGCTACGGTTTCATTTTCAAAGCTTTCCTTCTCCATCACATGACACCAGTGACAAGCAGAATATCCTATGCTAACCAAAATTACTTTGTTCTCCGATCGGGCTCTTACAAGTGCGTCTTCGCCCCACGCATACCAATCAACCGGATTGTGGGCGTGTTGCAGCAGGTATGGGCTGGTTTCCTTAACTAAACGATTGGTGAACTTGTGCTGCATAAACCTAATGCCAGTTTTTTTCTGATAATTAAAATAAAAGAGAATACAAATTATTGCATTTATTTATACATAAATATAAAAACGCATTTATTTAGTAACCGGTAAGTGAAATACGAAAATTTAAGAGGAGAAGTTTAGTCGATAGTGCTTTTCTTTAACCCAATCTAAATCAGATTGGTGAATTCTATTTTTTATTTAATGAGGTGAGGTATAATTCAAGTGCACTAACCATACTGGGCGCTTGTGGCTGGGGTGCCTTTATATGGAGTGTAAGACCGGCGTCTTCTGCTGCCTTAAATGTGTTTGCACCAAAAACACCTATTTTAGTTCCATTCTGTTTGAATTCAGGAAAATTTTCAAGCAAGCTTTTTACACCCCCCCGGAGTAAACAAACAGATCACATCAAAATTTTTGGCGATTACTTCCTTGATATCATTGCTTACAATTCTGTATAACACAGGAGTTGCGTATTCGCAATTGTGATCCTTCAACCAGTTGGTAATTTCACTATCAAATGACTCAGAGCAGGGGTAAAGAAATTTCTCGTTATCCTTATGCTTATTGATTACATCAAATAAACTCTTATTAGTACCATCTGCACCATAAAATACTTTTCTTTTACGGTATAAAATAAATTTTTGGAGGTAGAGTGCAATTGCTTCTGTAATACAAAAATATTTAGTATCCTGTGATATATTAGTTTTCAATTCATCGCAGGCACGGAAAAAATTATCAATTGCATGGCGGCTGGTGAAAATAATGGCTGTATAGTTTGTGATTTCAATCTTTTGTTTCCGAAACTCTTTTGCAGGGATACTATCTACAACAATAAAGGGGAAAAAGTGCAGTTCTATATTATGCTTCTTTGCCAGATCGAAATAGGGAGATCGGTCACCTTCGGGCTTTGGCTGTGTAATTAGTACTTTTTTTACCACGTTATCTTTTTATGCTTGGTTTATTTCTCCACTGTTAACCATATCGGATAAAATATTGTGACTGACTCAACAAAGTTAAAGACTTTTACTTAATAAAAGTATCAAGCCCTTGTATATCAATAAAACCGGAAGTATTTCAATACCGGCCACATAAAGAAAAAAATGAACACCACTTATTTTCATCTGACTTTGTAACAATCCATAAGAGCGAAAAAAACGCAGTATAAACATCAATGCTATTAACAATAATGAGATAACTATAGAAACGGTAACTAAGGTGGGCATTGAAAAGGCGATAATTACCGTAAATGGAATTAATAACACACCTAATATCTTATTGATCAGGAAAATTATAAACACATACGTATTTGTGATTTCCTTATAGCCAGTTAACCACCCGGTAAATTTTAAGCTAATAAATTTTGTCAGGTATATAATTCCCAAGCTGATGGTACAATATAAAACCATCAACCAAAAACGTTGCGGCAGTATCCAGTTATAGTAGAGAAGTAAAAAATAAATGTATACACCACCGCTTAAAACAAACAAAATATTAAATAAAAGAGAGGGTAATTTAGCTTGCAAAAGCTGATCAGTTAACTGGCTCTGGCGTAGAGAAGCATTAAAAAACACCCGAAACAAATTATTAAAATATCGTGTGTAGAAAAAACGGAAAAAACCAAGAATCGCTGCGATGGCTGCAAGTAAATAAAAAAAACGATCCTGCGAACGGGAGGTTCGCACCTTATTTACCATTGCCACCGGACTATCCTTCCAATTAAGGAATTGATTTTCATTGAGCAACTTTTGCATTGTATTTGAGTAGGAAACAGGCTGATTAATCGTATCTCTTTTAAAGATGCTGTCTGCTGTTGAAAGCGATGTGTCAGCCGCCAGTGTTGAAAAAATGGTATCCCCTTTAATTGTGGAAACTTCCGTTGCCAATAGGCTATCCGGCTGTTGAGCGAAAAGCAGGACAGGCAAAATAAAAAGAAGTAGAGAGGATAATACCTGTTTCAATATGAATAGATTAAGCCGCAAAATTAAAATGATTTTGCCTAGAAAAAATTAATATATCCAAAATGTATTTTTGCTGCCTGCCTTAAATCAAGTTTCAAATCATTTCTTTTACCAACCGCAAAACTCATATTTAACAGACCTGCTTTGGTTTCAAACACCAGCCCTAAACCTGCACTGATAAAGCTGTTACTTGTGTTGATTTCCTTGTATTTGTTTTTTGCCCAGCCGGCATCCATAAATGTAAATAGATAGGAATTTAAACCAACCAGATTGCGAAACTCTACTGTTACGACGCCATATCGGGTGGCATAAATACTTTCCTCATCAAAACCCCTTAAAAGTTTGTATCCGCCAATTTGGAATAATTCATTGCGAAAAACGCTCTGGCTGCTGAATAACCCACCATTGAAAGCTGTCTTCAATGCACTACCTTTTCCTACTGAGAAATAATGTGCGGCTGTAAGTTTTGCCCGCAACTGGTAGGATTTTAGTTTGATTGAATCGTATAAGGTAGCGTAGTCAAAAGAAGGGCCCGTTAAATTAAGTATTTCATTATTGCGGCTTATCGTTTTTATACCGACTGAACTTATCAACCGCAATTCATTGCCAGATCTTGGGTTAAACCGGTAATTGGTGGTATTTAATTCATAATCCAGTCCGATATTTATCGCCCGTACATCAATATTTGGAGGAAGCTCCCTGTTTACTTTTACCAAATTAGTATCTACCCCCGACGCCAGCAAAATACTACTTTGGTTTTGAATAAATATTTTACCCGATTGATTGGCAGATAAAAGATACTGAATGCCCAATTGTGCGTTTAGTTGCAAAAAAGTAGAGTCCTTTTTAAAAAGATCAAAAGAAAAATCGAATCCAAAGGCTGATTTGAAAATATAGGGCTGCTGATAACCGAGGTTTAAACGTGGCGAACTTATTTGCAATTGTTGCCAGTTTAGCAAAATAGATTCGCCATTGCCCAATGCATTGCGCAAATTCAAATTAACATCTCCTGTAAATTGTAATTTATTGGTTTGACTGTTGGCAGGCAAAACTCCCAGCAAAAAATTAATCTGGCTACTTTTTTTAGGTAAGAGATAAACATCCAATACCGAACCGGAACCCAACATCAGCAATTCGGATGGCTGTTGTTCCTGCAAATAGGGTAACTCTAAAAATCGTTTACTTACCTGATCCAACCTATCCTTGTTGTAAATACTTCCATTAGGAATACTTAAGTATCGTTGCAAAAAGCTATTTGAAATTTTTACTTTCCCCTTCACACGAATACTATCAATATGATACAACGGCCCTTTAATTACTTTTAAACTGGCAAGCATCGTATCTGCAGTTTGCCGAATACTATCGAGTAAAATACCGGCAAAGGGATAACCATTTTTTTCATAATAATTTAGGATACGCTCCTTAATGATTTGCAACTGGCCAATATTTACCGGCCTGTTTACATATCCCTTTTCAGTAAACCCACTCATATCCAATGCCCTTTTTTCTATTCCGGCAGTACGCAATTGCACCAGAACTTGCTGCGACCCGAGAAATAGCTGCACGCTGGCAAAGGTGGAATCATAAAAAACAGAATCAACCGAAGCGGCGAGATAACCTTTTGAATTAAGTAAACCCGTAAGTTTATTTACGTAATCGAAACACTGTATCTGGCTGGCAAACGAGTTTTGAAGTTTCAATGGCTGCGACATAAAGGAACTATCTTTGTCGACGTAATTTATTTTAAGTAAGTATTTGTTGAAAGGCAGTTGTTGAGCGCAAACATTGCATGAATGACAAACTACAATTAGCATTGCAGCACGACACAAAAATTGAAAAATAGTTTTAATAGTTATCATTCCTGCATTCAAAACTAAAGTCTAAAATTGTAAATCAAAAATCTTTGTCAGGCATCTATATTCATATACCGTTTTGCAAGCAGGCATGTCATTATTGTAATTTCCATTTTTCAACATCGCTTCAATTGAAAGAAGAGCTGATAGCAGCACTGGTAAAAGAGATTCAGCTTACACCTTCTAATGCCGTAAATACCGGAAAAGAGCTTTGTGAAACCATATATTTTGGTGGAGGCACACCCAGCATTTTATCAATAGATGATCTGTTAATTATTATGGATGCTTTAAATACAAAGTTTTTGATTGCTCAGGATGCTGAAATTACGTTGGAAGCCAACCCCGATGACATCACTACCAACAAATTAAAACTCTGGAAACAGGCTGGAATTAACCGGTTTAGCGTAGGCATTCAATCATTTTTAGAAACCGAATTGCTTTGGATGAACAGAGCGCATACTGCTTCCGAATCGATGCGATGCATTGATGCAATAAAAGAAGCGGGTTTTACCAACTATTCAATTGACCTGATTTATGGTTCTCCTTTATTGAGTAACGAGGACTGGATGAAAAATGTGCAAACGGTGATTGAAAAAGATATACCCCATATCTCTTGTTATGCATTAACAGTAGAGCCTAAAACAGCGCTGGAGAAAATGATTGCCCTTCATAAAAAAGCCCCCGTTGATGCGGAAAAGCAGGCCAACCAATTTCTACTATTAATGGATTGGATGGACCAGGCAGGTTACGAGCATTATGAAATTAGCAATTATGCCAAACCCGGCATGCGAAGCAGGCATAATAGCAGCTACTGGCAGGGGAAACATTATTATGGATTTGGCCCTTCTGCGCATGCTTATGACGGCAAAACAAGAAAATGGAATATCTCCAACAATGCCATGTACATTCAGGCATTGAAAAAAAACACGATCCCGTTTGAAAAAGAACAGCTAACAGCGCTGCAGCAACTTAACGAATATATCATGACCGCCCTACGCACGATAGAAGGTATTGATCTGGAAAAAGTTAAGACAGGTTATGGAAAAAAATTCAGTGAAGAGCTTTCAATAGCGGGTAATAAATATATTCGAACGAAAAGAATGGAAAATAAAAATGACCGGTTGATCTTAACGAAAGAAGGTAAATTGTTTGCAGATGGAATAGCAGCAGATTTATTTTTTGAGTAGAAATAAACTGTTCTTTTGCCTTAATATTAGAATAGATTTTTATGAAGCGGCCTTCTATATCAATGCCATTTCAATTTTTTTAAATCCCTCAGCCGGAGGAAGATGCTCCCATAATATCCGATAAACAGTTTCAGCAATGGGCATCTCTGCCATGATGGTTTGGTTGATGTGATACATACATTTGCTGGCATTGTATCCTTCTGCAACCATGCTCATTTCAAGTTGTGCGGATTGCACAGAATACCCTTTGCCAATCATATTGCCAAAAGTTCTGTTACGGCTATACAATGAGTAGCAGGTAACCAACAAATCGCCTAAATAAGCGGATGCTGCATAATTGTTAGAACGATGTTTGTGAGCAGGTGGCAACGTATTTACGTGCCCTACTTCAATATTCTTGATACCCGCTTTTTTCAAGAACCCAGCCATCTCATCGGCACTATTGGCGATCAACACACTTAAAAAATTATCGCCATAATCAAGTCCATGCGCCATCCCCGCCCCTACTGCGTAGATGTTTTTTAAAACGGCCGCAAACTGCACACCATAGATGTCATCGTTCTCGACGGTGTTGAGGTAATCTGTTTTAAAATGCGTTGCAATTTCATGGGTTCCTTCCGCATCAATGCCTGAAAATGTGAGATATGATAATTTTTCTGCGGCCACTTCTTCTGCATGGCATGGCCCCAGCACAGCGTAATAATTTTCCAGCGGAAAATCAAATTCATTTTTTAAAAAATCGTTTAGCAACAAGTTTTGTGCTGGTAAAATGCCTTTGATGGCACTGATTATTTTTTTGCCACCGAAGATATTTTTGTCAAGTGTCAACAGCGTTTGGGCGGCATAGGCAGAAGGAATAGCGATAATGATTACATCTGAATTCCGGATTACTTCAACCGGATTTGTGGTAAGTTTTAATTGATTGGGATTAAAATAAGCTGTACTTAAATAATGAGGATTGTGACGTCGGGATATAATTTGATCAATTGCCTTTTGACTTCGGTTCCACCACTCAATTGTTTGACCGTTATCAGTTAATATTTTTGCAATGGCTGTTCCCCAACTCCCACTTCCTAATATGCCAAAAGTCATAGTACGCTATTCTTATGTGATTATTTGAAATACGCCTTTCCAATTGAAGGTTGTTTAAGAGAAACAATATCCTAAAGCATTTCAACCAAAATAATATGTGTCCATTTATGCCTATAGGCCAAGTTTAACAACTGCCAATTGTGCTGCAATCTGGCTCGCATCTTTTTTATTGTAGCCTTTTCCCTCCGCCACAAGTTCCCCGTCCACCGTGGCTCCAATGGTAAATAAACGTCTTCCGTTTTCAAACTTTTCGTTTAATGTTTCAAACTCCAGCGACTTGCCGTTTTTGTTTGCCCAGCCGTATAATTTATTCTTAATGTTTATTTCTATGCCTTCCAGGTCATCCATAAACATATGGGTGGATATGATATATTTTTCTACCCATTTTTGGGTTTTACTATATCCTTTGTCAAGGAATACTGCACCAATCAAAGCCTCCAACGTATTGCCAAAAATCTGGGAAATTTTCAAAGAGCTGTCATGTTTATTGTAGATTGTAATCTTCTTAAGCCCCATCTTTACTCCAATATCATTGAGCTGCTGGCGGTTCACCATTTTGCTTCTCATTTCAGTTAAAAAACCTTCTCCTTTGTAAGGATATTTCATAAAGAGGTAATTGGCAACAACGGTACTTAGAACAGCATCTCCTAAAAATTCAAGCCGCTCATTGTTTTCATCGGCACCCTCTCTTACAGAGCGATGGCTCAACGCTGTTCTGTAAAGATTGAGTTCTCCGGGAGTAAAACCAAGTACATTGCTGAGTTGCTTTTTAAACTCCTTTTTTTTAATATCGCCGCTTATTAAGTCTTTTAGAAAATGCAAAATTTGTGTATGTTTTGTCGAAATTAATGCTATTTGATGCAATGAAAAAATTTAAAACAATCGTCGCAAGTCCTTGTTTTCACTTGGTAGCATTCATATTTTCAAAGTTATAATGCTTTAAAAAATATAAACAAAAGCTATCATCGTTCACAAACGGACACACCGTACTACCATTTGAAAAATGCAGGCAAAATCAACTAAATAAATTCGTGCAGGTTAAATTAGGGTTTGTATTTTTTCACAATTACAGAAGCATTGTGTCCACCAAAGCCAAATGTGTTGCTAAGAGCAGCATTTACGGGTCGGTGTTGTGCCTTGTTGAAAGTAAAATTCAATTTGGGATCCAGATTTGGATCATCAGTAAAGTGGTTGATTGTAGGGGGAATGATATCTTTCGTAACTGCTAATATACACGCCAGTGCTTCAATAGCTCCAGCGGCTCCAAGGCTATGCCCAGTCATACTTTTAGTAGAACTGATATTTAAATGATAAGCATGTTCTCCAAAAACATTGAGAATCGCTTTTGTTTCTGCAATATCTCCTAAAGGAGTAGATGTACCATGTACATTGATGTAATCAATGTCTTCTGGATTCATACCAGCATCTTTCAAGGCAGCACGCATAACATTTTGAGCACCCAAACCTTCGGGGTGTGGAGCGGTAATATGGTGTGCATCTGCAGAAGCGCCTCCGCCGGCTATTTCACAATAAATTTTTGCACCTCTTGCTAATGCGTGTTCCAGACTTTCCAAAATGATTACGCCGGCTCCTTCTCCAACTACAAAACCATCACGGTCTTTATCAAATGGGCGACTGGCTGTTTTCGGGTCGTCATTTCTTTCGCTCAATGCTTTCATGGCATTAAAGCCACCAACGCCGGCTGCACTAATAACGGCCTCACTACCTCCCGAAATAATTACATCAGCCCTACCCAACCGTATGTTGTCATACGCCTCAATAAGCGCATTGGTAGACGATGCGCAAGCACTTACTACGGCATAATTTGGGCCTCTAAATCCATGACGGATGGATATTTGCCCTGCGGCAATATCTAAAATCATTTTTGGAATAAAAAAGGGATTGAACCGTGGAGTACCATCTCCGGAGGCAAAGTTGACTACTTCTTCCTGAAAGGTAATTAAACCGCCGATGCCACTGGCAAAAATTACACCTACCCTATCTACATCAACATTGTCTCTACTGATGCCTGCATCTTTTACAGCTTCATCACTGGCAATTAACGCAAATTGGGTAAAACGATCAATTTTACGGGCTTCTTTTCGGTCTAAGTAAAGGGTAGGATCAAAATCTTTAACCTCGCAGGCAAATCTGGTCTTAAATTTAGAAGCGTCAAACTGTTTGATAAAGTCACATCCATTTACTCCATCAGCTAACCCTTGCCAGTACTCAGCAACGGTATTTCCCAATGGGGTAAGGGCTCCCAACCCGGTAACAACTACTCTCTTTAACTCCATAAAATTTGCCTGCGATGATTAAAACAGATGATGACTACTTAGCGTGTTCTTCAAGGTAAGTAACCGCTTGACCAACTGTGGTGATGGTTTCAGCTTGTTCATCTGGAATTGAAATGTTGAATTCCTTTTCAAATTCCATAATAAGTTCTACGGTGTCCAAGCTATCGGCACCTAAATCATTTGTGAAAGAAGCTTCCGGAGTAACCTCGGCTTCGTCTACACCTAATTTGTCAACAATTATTTTCTTTACTCTTGTTGCAATGTCTGACATAATTATAATATTTAGTTAATCAGGTGCAAAAATATACTTTTTGAGATAAATACAAAGAAATATAAGTTCTAATGAAATTAAGTACAAAAATGATTGGAAAAACGGCCTGATGAAATCAGTTTTCAGGCATTTATTCTGGTGCCAGAAGATTGAGAAATTGTTTCCAAAGAAATTTTTTCTGCTTTTAGGAATTGACAGCTTTTAGGAATTTTTATTCCGCATTTTTGAAAAACGAAATCATCAAATAACGCTGAAACTTTCTAGAGTAGAAGGTTTGGTTTTTTGGCAAAATAACAGTTGCTCAATTGTTACAATAGGTCAGATACTTACGCCAACATAGAATAATCAACTTTCATTTGAACCTAAAAATACCTTTACGGGTGATGTAGTATTTTATTATTCAGCTTTGGACAGTTACACTCAGGCGTCCAATACTGCCGCCTATACAATCCCGTTAATTGCCCCATCGTTGAGTACATTGCCCGTAAATATTGCTTCCTTTTCTGATAGCTTGAATGATAAAATTGTACGGTTAAACTGGCAGACTTTTCAGGAAATAAATAGCAGTCATTTTGAAGTACAACGAAACAATGATGCCAATAGTTTTGAACCCATCGCTACAGTTATTGCAAGAGGATTAAGCGGTATTGCTCTCCACTATCAATCTAAAGATGATTTAACTTTTTTTGCTGATAAAAATTGCTTTTTACCGCCTTAAAATAGTAGATACAGATGGCAAAATTGTATACTCTGCAATAGTGTTACTGAAAACAAATGAAACAGTTGTTAGCAGGCTGGATAATTTGGCCCATTCATTTATGAGCCAGTTGACTGTTAATTATGTTGCGGAAAAAGATGGTGCAGTTAAAATTTTAGTGAGCAGCGCCGAAGGTAAGACGGTATTTCAATCAAACATCATCATGAGAAAAGGACAAAACATGTTTTTAATCAGCCTGGAACAAAGTTTAACTAAAGCAACCTCTGTTCTAAATAAATTGTCTGATAACAAAACAGAAACAATGAAAATTATAAAACAATAAAAAGTCTTGGGGATAAACACTAAATAGCGGTTGTAACGGCCCCCTATTAATTTTTATTCAACCTATTAAAGTCGCTGTTTTAAAAGAAAGATTTTTACTATATTGCAGGATGGGGTTAAAACAAATAGACCATGGAAGCAAAGAATACCAGCAAATGGTCAATCTTCGCCATGAAGTGATGCGTAAGCCACTTGGATTAACTTTTTCACCGGACGAATTGGCAAAAGAAAAGAATGACATTTTGATAGCGGCATTTGATGATGACGAAATAATGGGCTGTTGTATACTTACTGAAATTAAAAACGGCTGTGTAAGACTTCGCCAGATGGCTGTTCAGAAAAATATGCAGGGAAAAGGAATTGGGGAATCCATCATTAGATTTGCAGAAAATATTGCCCGTGACAAGGGCTTTAAAACATTAACCATGCACGCCCGGGATACGGCTATTGGGTTTTACGAAAAATATGGATACATAGTGCAGGGTGATGAGTTCGTAGAAATTAATATCCCACATCATATTATGGAAAAAAGATTGCGGTAAAATACTGGATAAAGATGCTGATGGTGTAATATTATAAATTCCTAATGATTGCAAGTACGAGGCATATAATAACATGGTCCTTCGTAATAGTAAATGGTTAATAGTGAAATATTGATCAATTACGATTAATTTTTCACCATTCCCCATTCCCCTGTTCACAACCGGCTTTATTCCAAAACATCACTTCCTCACTTTGTTTGCAAGAATCTTTCTTGCTTCTCTTACATCATCTTCATTAAAGGATTCTTTCGGAACGATAAAGAAAGAGCGGGTATTGAAATATAGATGAAAAAAATGTGGACTTTCCATGGTGGTACTAAAATCTTTCCATGGCCAACTTCGACTTCCCTTTTCATTTTCAATGGTAAATTCTTCCTTGCCAAAAGTTGCTTTAAATCTGTCTCTAAAAGTAGCTGATTTTTTATAAATGGTTACTGGCAACAGGTACCAAAAAGTAATCATCAGCCCAAACCACAGGATTGAACTGACCAAAAAAGCCATTGGGGAAATCTTCTTTGCAAAAAACAACAATGCCGATACAATGGCAAACACGTTTACCAGAATCATCATCATTTTTATTTCACGCCTGCTAATAAAATGATACCGCAGCGCCTGGATAACTTTGCCCTTATTGTAGGTAAAAAACTGTGACGTCATGCTGCAAATATAGTGGATTCCGTATATCGGATACCCAACGGGTGAATGCACGGGTGAGTATTCATGCAGACAGTTTCAGGATGGCAACACAGTAAACGCTTTTAAAAGTTTTACCTTTGAAATCATGTTTAAAACCAGCATTGCTCAATTCAGTGTTTACTCCGTATACTGGTTAGGTTTCGTTTTATTTTATCTAACAACAGGATTATTTTCCTGTAATAAAAAGGCCGGTGTAAAAACCGTAGAGCGCTCCTTTTACTATTGGAAATCGGTGGTAAAACCTACTGACTTTGAGTTAAGGCGGCTTGACGCATTGAGCGTAAAAACTATTTATGTCAAATTTTTTGATGTGGATTGGGAGACAAGTTCCAAAGAAGCCATTCCGGTTGCAAAGATGCAGGCCTGCGACAAACAACTATTTCAACAGCATAATATCATCCCAACAGTTTTTATTACCAATGAGTGCATGCAACAAATTGACTCAACACAATCCATCACTTTGGCGAGCAAAATAAGTAAATTGATAAAAGATTTATGCCAGGTCAATCAAATCAGTTCAATAAAAGAAATCCAAATTGATTGCGACTGGACGGTATCTACTGCTAAAAAATATTTCATATTACTCAAAACCCTCCATCAGTTATGCCAAACCAATCTCTCTGCCACCATACGTTTACATCAAATAAAATTTTTCGCAAAAACGGGCGTACCTCCAGTAAATAGAGGCTTGCTTATGTGTTACAATATGGGTAACCTGAAAAATCCGGCAACAAAAAACTCCATCATTGAAACAGATGAATTAAAAAGATACACGGGTAATCTTTCCAACTATCCTCTGCCACTGGATATCGCATTCCCATTGTTTGGATGGAAAGTTTTATTTAGGAACCATATTTATAAAGGACTAGTTGAAAATTTGCCGGAAAATATTTTCACCACTTCCTTTTCCACCAAACAAAATGGCAGGATCGAAATACTGAAAGACACTTTACTTGCAGGCTATGAGCTAAAAAAAGGGGATATGCTTCGCTTGGAAAACAGTGATATTTCAACCATCCTTGCTGTAGCAAAAGAAGTGAATCGCCATCTTAAAAATACCCAACTGCGGGTATCGTTCTACCATCTTGATTCTGTAACTTTAAAAAAATACGCAACGCATGATCTGGAAAGCATTTATAACAGTTTGCATTAGTGCAGCCATTGTTTTATTTCCTCAAAATATAATTGGTTGCGGTCCGGATGCGGATCCTTACGATTATTACACTTCCTTTTTTCACCAAAATCTGCCGGAAGCGAATGGCTACCGACCCTTTTATTATACGGGTTTAAATTTTTTGTACGATGAAAGTGAACCCGTTGAAGTAAGTGATTTGCTGGCTCAGGAATGGGCAGGCTATTGCGGCGGGCCGGTTACAGATGCAGATGCCAGCTTATTTGTAACCAAATTTGAAAGAAATGATCTTACTAATTTGTACAGCAATATCGAAAAAGGTTCGTCCTTAAGTATGCCCGATTCAATCATGGGTAATAGTATGACTAATTATTTTATAAAGACAAAGGATCTGGAAGCCTTGGGTTATTTGTTATATGCCAAACAGTTGGAGCCTCATGTATCAGGCAACAGCGATGCGTGGGAACCTACCCAAAGAGACAGTGTAAAAATGGCGAAGCTGATAAAAAATGGTCTCCAACTATACAACGCTGCAACATCACCTTTTTTCAAACTAAGGTTTGCCTACCAGATTACCAGGCTTGCGCATTACAGCGGCCGATATTTGAATGCGATCAAATTTTACGACGACTATGTTTCGGGGAATAATACCAAAAGCGTGTTGCAACCACTAAGCCTTGCATTGAAAGGGGGCGCACTGTATAGAACCGGAAAAACAAAAGAAGCTGCCTACGTTTTCAGTAAGGCGTTTAGTGCATCAACGGCAAAAAGGGTGTCAAATTATTTAGGGTTTAAATGGAGTACCAATGCTGAAACACCAAGAAATGAATACCTCGCCTACTGTAAAACAAACGAAGAAAAGGCAGCGATGCTTGCATTGTTTGCAATGGGTAGTTCAGATAATGAATTACCTGCTATGAAGTCAATTTATCAGTTAAATGCTGGATCAGAGGAATTGGAAGTTTTGGCTGTGAGAGAAATCAATAAACTGGAAGAGACGTACTTAACGCCAATACTGAAAAAAGAAAAAGGGGGTAGTACGTTTTACTATTATTGGGATAACCAGCAGTTAGATAGTGTTACAACAGCGGCAAAAAAAGAAACAAAAGAACTCACGGCTTTTCTATTGGAAGCAGGAAATAACAAGCAGGTAAAAAACCGGGGCTTATTTGAAACAGGTGCTGCCTACGCAGCCTATATGATGAAAGATTATACCAACTCAAAAAAGTATCTGGCGGCGGCTGAGAAAATGAATCTGACAAAAAAAGTAAAGGACCAATGGACGCTGACCAATATACTCGTGACGATCAATGAAAAAGATAAAATAGATGCGGCTTTTGAAGAACAGTTGTTACCCTCCTTATTTTGGCTGGAGGAAAGGGTGAGAAATGAAAAGCCTGCAACTACCGGCTACTATCAAACGAGCCAGTGGAAGAAAATTTATCGTGACCTGATGAGCGAAATTTTAGCAAAGCGTTATCACCAGGCAGGTGACTATCATAAGGAGGCGCTTTGTATTGGTGCTGCTGATGTGATTGAATCGCCGGAAGCAAATAGATATAGTAATAAAGGAGTCGATTACATGAGGAACAATCTTTCCAGCAAGGATGTAGAAAATCTGTATGCTTTATTCACCGCAAAACAAAGAAATAAATTTGAAAATTATCTCATCAAAAAAAATGCTATCAACACGGCCGTAGTAACGGAATTTGCCGGCACCGCCTATTTGCGGGAATATGATTATGCCCGTGCAATTGAATGGTTTAAAAAATCACCCGATAAAAAATCATTACCTATAAAAAAGAATCCATTCATTGATCTGCTGTACGACCAGGAAGAACCATTAGCCAAAGAATTAAAATTTAGCACCAGCAAACTGGCTTTTGCGGAATCTATGCTCTTGTTGACCAAACAAGCAGAAACAGATAAAACAAATGCAGCCAAATACTACTATAAACTCGCCAACGGATTGTACAACATGACGTATTATGGCCATACCTGGGAGCTGGTGCAATATTATAGAGGTAGCACAGATGGTTATCGTATTCCAACTGATGCTAACGCTTTCAAGAAGGAATACTACGGGTGCCATTCCGCCGAGGCTTATTTTGAAAAAGCAATGAATGCATCCCAGGATAAAAACTTTAAAGCCCGCTGTCTGTTTATGATGGCGAAGTGCAGCCAAAAACAAGTATCAAAACCGGTTTACAGCGACTTTAACTACAACTGGAACCAATTGGATGCCGCAGAAAAATTATATTGGCCAAAGTTTAAAAAGAACAGGCATTTCCCACAACTCGTTAAAGAGTATAGCAATACTGCCTTTTACAGCGAAGCTTATAACAGTTGCAGTTACTTGCGGGATTTTGTTAGCAAGAGGAAATAATAACCAGTAATAACTGATACAGTACTTCCAAGCTTTATAACAGATTATAACTGTGTGAATACCCATCGTTAAAGATTGCGCTCATTTCCAATCCGAAACAGTGAATTGAAATTTGCCCCTCGAATGGTACATCCCAAATTGTCGCTCATGAATTCGATCGGTGAGCGCATCGGCTATGGCCCTGAATGGCGCTATCTAAAACTGAATGCTATCGGATTTGGGTTGCACTCTCCGAACGGGCTATAAAAATATTTGATTAATTTGCAAAAGTTAGCAGCATCTCATTTTTTCAAAAAATTCAACTCCAGTATACTTGTCAACAATTATATATTATCTGTCTCTTCCACTTATTTACCTGGTTTCATTATTGCCGTTTCCGATTCTTTATTTATTATCGGATGGAATTTATCTGTTGATTTATTACGTAATCGGTTATCGAAAAAAAGTGGTTTTTGCCAATCTTCAAAACTCCTTTCCGGAAAAAACCACTGCCGAATTGATTTCCATTCAAAAAAGCTTCTACCAGTATTTCTGTGATCTTTTTCTTGAAACGTTTAAAACGCTTACCATCAGTCGTAAAAAAATGCTGGAACATTGCGGTTTTGATCCGGATGCTGAGTTGCTATTTAAACAACTGGCTGAAAAGAACAAAAGTGTAATTATTGTAATGGGCCACAAAGGAAATTGGGAATGGGCCGGCAATACCTTTAGCCTTTGCTGTAAACACCAGTTGTATGTAATTTATCATCCGCTTGAAAACGAACATTTTAACCGGCTTATTTGTAAAATGAGGCAACGTTTTGGAACCAAACTGATACCGATGAAGGATACCTTCAGGGATATTGTAAAACACAAAGATGATTTAACAGCAACTGCATTTATTGCAGACCAGTCGCCCAACCCGGCAAGAGCGTACTGGATGAATTTTTTAAACCAGGAGACTGCGGTGTTTATGGGAACCGAAAAAATAGCAGAAAAGGTAAATTACCCCATTGTCTTTGTATCGGTAAAAAGATTAACAAGAGGTTATTATTCTTTAATGGCTGACTTGTTACAATCGCCTCCTTATACTGGAAATGAGGGTGATATAACAGCGTTGCATACCAAAAAACTCGAGTCTGATATCGTTGAACAGCCCGAAACATGGCTTTGGGTGCATAAAAGATGGAAACACAAACGTAGTTAAATATTAAAATTATTATCTTCACGAATTAAACTTATACAATGCTCCTGGGAAGAAACCTGATATTGGCTACAAAACCTTTTGCTAAAGAAATAAGAAGCAAGAGTTGGTTTCATACTATTTCTACGCTTTCGCTCTTAGTATTAATGTTGTGCGGCAGTCTTTTTATGCCAGGCATCTTACTAAAAATACTATGTAGTGTTACAGCAGGTTTATTGTTGATAAGAATGTTCATTATTTATCACGATCACCAGCATCATACGATACTCACCAAATCTGCTACTGCGGATGTTATTATGACCATTTTTGGAATGTACATGCTTTCACCCACTAGTATTTGGAAAAGATCGCACGATCATCATCACAATAACAATTCAAAATTATTTAGCGCAAGCATTGGCTCCTATCCAATTGTTACCCGGAAGAAGTACCAGGAGATGACGGCCGCTCAACAATTTACTTACCTTGCCGTTCGTCACCCGATCTCCATCGCTTTAGGATATTTTTCCATGTTTATCATTGGCATGTGTTTGCGGTCGTTTATCAGTAACCCACGTAAGCATTATGATTCAATGATTGCGTTGGTTTTGCATGTGGGTGTTGCTGTTTCGCTATTTGTCTTTATGGGATGGCAGGCATGGTTTTTTATGTTTTTCCTGCCCTTTTTAATTGCCTTTGCTATGGGTGCCTATTTATTTTATGCTCAGCACAATTTTCCAGGTGTAGAGTTTTATGAAAATAAAGATTGGGTGTACGAAAAAGCAGCATTGGAATCATCCAGCTTTATGAAAATGAATCCTGTTATGGAATGGTTTACAGGTAATATTGGTTACCATCATATTCACCACCTCAATTCTAAAATACCTTTTTACCGGTTGCCCGAAGTAATGAAACATTTTAAGGAACTGCAAAACTGTAAAACAACCTCTCTGTCACCAAAGGCAATGAGCGCCTGCTTCAAATTAAAAGTTTGGGATCAGGAAAGTAACCAAATGATTGGCGTAAAGGGTCTTTAGTTTTATCGCAATTAAGTTATTAATAATTTCCAATCAGCCTGTAACACTCCGTTAAAACATTCATCAACACCTAAAATAAATAACCTGCCTCATGCAATTTACTGCCACACAAATAGCCGGCCTGCTCAATGGTCAGATTGAAGGAAATGCCAATGCGACTGTAACCAAACTTGCTAAGATAGAAGAAGGCGTTCCCGGTTCAATTTCATTTTTAAGCAATCCACTTTACACGCAATATTTGTATGATTCCGGGGCTTCCATCATAATCATTAACAACAACTTTGTGCTTACAGCGCCGGTTATTGCTACATTGATCAGAGTAGAGAGTGCAGAAAAATCATTTGCTCAATTATTGGAAATGTACAACGAGGTAAAACTCAATAAAAAGGGCATCTCAAAAATGTCATTCATTGCAGAAACTGCTACCGTTGGCACCGATATCTATGCCGGTGAGTTTTCGTTTGTTGGAGAAAATGCGGTGATTGGCAATAACGTAAAAATTTATCCGCAGGTTTACATTGGCGATAATGCTGTAATCGGGGATAATACTACACTTTTTGCCGGTGTAAAAATTTATTCTGAAACGCAGATCGGCAAAAACTGTATCATTCATTCCGGTACTGTTATTGGCAGTGATGGCTTTCGATTTAACCCGGAAGACAATCATAAAAAAGTGCCCCAAATTGGCAATGTAGTGATAGAAGATGATGTAGAAATAGGCGCCAACTGTGCCATCGACCGGGCAACGCTCGGTTCAACCATTTTACGAAAAGGTGTAAAATTCGATAACCTCATTCACATTGCACACAATGTGGAAATTGGAGAAAACACTTATTTCGCTGCACATGGCGTGGTGGCAGGGTCTACCAAAATAGGCAAAAATTGTATGTTTAGTGGGCAGGTTGGTATTGTTGGGCATTTAAACGTAGCTGACAATACAATCATCACCGCACAATCAGGCATTTCAAAAAGCATTACTAAAAAAGGAGAGGTATTTATGGGCTCACCCGCATTTGATGCCAACAAATACAGGAAAGCTTATATTCATTTTCGCAACCTCGATGCTCTGGTACAGCGGGTTGATACAATAGAAAAAAAGCAAAAGGAAACTGAGCAGAAAGAAGCGCTTTAGTAAAAGGTAATCGAAGGTTGCCAAATAGCGAAAACAAATTATTATTAAATATAAAAGCCCCAGGAATGGGGCTTTTATATTTAATAATAATAAAAACGAGCATATATTAAAAAGAGGGATCAGCAGGAGTATTGGTATTATTGTCTCTTTCCCTGAAAGGATAAGGAAAAAAGTTACGCTTGCGCTCTGCAATTGGTCTTGCGAACCTTCTCATATCTTCCAGTTTTAAACCACTCATAAAAAGCTCAATACACCGCTGGCGGTAAATTTCTTCTAAAATGGCAACTGCTGTAACTGCTCCGGCATAAGCAGGCTGATCAGCTCCGATTCCATAAGGATCAGAAGCTGGGGTTTTTGTCAGCACCTTATTTAACTCAATAACAGCTCCGGCTAAATCTGGAGCGACTTGCCTAACCAGACACTCGGCCTTTATCAGTGTAATTTCGCCAGTCAGATAATAAGGCCACGGAGTTGATGACATCGCTCCAAAACCTCCAACCCTGTATCGTGGTGCTATTATTGAATTGATCGTTGTATAAAATGAAATCCTTTTGTCGGTTAATGACGGTGCCAGCGCAACCGGAAGCCCTAGCGTTGAATCAATTGGTTGAAAAACATTGTTTGTTGATGTAGCTGTTTCAAATACAGGATTAATGCTTACTGCATCAAAATTCATGGTGCTTCTTCTTGCAATGTCTACTGTATTCGCTGCGGTTAATGCAGTTGCATAAGTGCCTGAGAATAACAAGTAACGGGCTTTCAATGCATTAAGCGTATTGATGATGTCAGTACCAGCCGGTATATTTCCGGCAAAAGAAGTACTAATTGGCGTTGTTCCAATCACTGCAAGAGCACGGTCAATCGTAGCAACTGCTTTTGTGTACCCTTGTATGCGGTCGCTAAATGTTACATTCGTACCGACAGTATCCGGCACTTTATCCCAAAACATAGCGATACTACCCAATGCCATCGCCTTATATATTGATGCATAGGCTATTAATCCACTGGCGTATCCCTTATCCTGAAGATTTGGTGCCGCTGCAATAATCCGGTCCGCATCAAAGATTATTTTACTACCGTTTGACCAAATATTAGCGAGTATTGTATTGGTTCCGTCTACTGTAGCACCACCTGTACTCAACTGTAATTCCGGGATATTACCGGAATTGAGCAATCGCAATTCATTTGTTACAAAGCCATTGGCGGTAACAATATTGAATACCGATCCGGCACGGGAAAATGCATAGGTTCTTTGTAAACCGATTGCAGCAGCGGTTAAGCCCCTCGAAGAGGTGAATACCTGATCTTCAGGTGCACCATTTGGATTAACAAAATCCTTCTTACATCCTGAGGAAAAAATCATCAGAGCAGGAACTGCCAGTAAAAGGAAATAGTTATTGATATATGATTTCATAATTCGTTTTTTTTTAGTTTTAGAATTTAGCTACCAATGAGATGCTATATGTTCTTGGTATTGGAACTGCGCCAAAATCAATTCCCCTTAGCAAAGTACTCTGGCCGCCGGCATTCACTTCGGGATCGTATCCTTTGTAATTATCCCAACTGTAAAGGTTTCTGCCACTTAGCATTACCGTTAAATCAGTTAATACTTTCGCTACTTTACCAACTTTATAACTTAAAGACACCTCTCGCAATTTGGTGAAAGACCCATCATCTATCCTCCATTCTTCTACTGCATATATACCGCTAATATAACCACGTGGTAACAAACCCAGATGCTCCTGTTCTGCTACTTTTCCATTGCCAACCCCTTGGCGGGTGCGCCAATCTGCGTTGAAAACATCTCCACCCCGCACCGCATCTATCTGTATTCGCAATCCAAATTTCTTATAACTTACTTCGTTCGTTAAAGTAGCTGTAAAATCCGGGTTGGGATCACCAATGATTTTCCTCAACACATTACCTGTTGGCAGCCCGTTGGCATCTCTGCCGGGAGTTACTACCAAAGGACTATTTTGAACACCTCGTTCTGTTTGAGGTATACCTGCAGCATTTTTAACCTCATTACCTGACGCATCGGTTGCAAAATAAGTTCCGTAAAAAACCCCAATAGGCTGGCCCTGCAAAATAGCAACCGGAGCCCCGGCATTGGTACTGAATAGCGTAAGCGCCTGACCAATATTAATTGCTTTATTACGGTTTCTGTTGAAAAGACCATTTATTTCCCATGTAAGATTTTTGTTTTGAATTGGAGTACCTCCTAAAACAAGTTCAAAACCCTTGTTTTCCAGCGAACCCAGATTGTTTAAGAAACTGCTAAATCCTGTTGTAGGAGCAAAAACTCTGTTGATCAACAGGTCAGTCACTTTTTTATTGTACACATTTACTGTAAAATTCAGGCGATTTTTGAGGAAAGCGAAATCAGCACCAAATTCAATTTCCTGCTGCCTCTCGGGCTTAACATTTGGATTTGCCAAAACACTACTGCCGTTCAATGCACTTCTGCCAACATAAGCTGAAGGAGAATAGGTGTTAAATCTTGCAAATGCACCAATGCCGGTAAGGTTACCACTTTCACCATAAGCAAGCCTTACTTTAGCCAAATCCCACCATTTGGAAATACTTAGATCTTTCCAAAAATCTGCCCCCGATATTACATAGCTTCCACTTGCTTTCAGATAGGTTTGATTGCGTTGGTTCTCGCCGAATACGCTTGAACCATCTACTCTAACAGCACCTGTAACAAACAACTGGTTGCGATATTTGAAATTCTGTTGAACAAATGCACCAGATATACTCAATTCGCTTCTTTCATCTACACCTGGCAAAATTGTAGCTGCTGCATTTACCGTTTCTACGAGCGGTGCCAATCCCCGGCCTTGTAAAAGGCTGTAATTATTTTTTTCATATTGTTGCGAAAATCCTACCTGTGTTATTGAACCAAAATCTTTACTGATATCAACTGTATAAGTTGCATTCAAATCGTGGTTAATGGCAAAAAAAGTATTGTTGGCCGTACTGGCATAACCATTTCTTGCTGCATCCAGCGTCAATCCTCCACCAAAAAAACCATCACCTACGTTGTAGCTAAATGGCGGGATAAGACTTGTGCCTAACTGGCTAAAATTATCAATGCCCAATTTATAATCAATTGTAAGATTTTTAATTGGCTTTAATGTAAGCCCTGCACTTGCCAATACACGACTGGTTGTTTGTTTTTGCTTTATTTCTTCAATTACAGAAATCGGATTTACACGGCCTCGTTCCCCAACCGCTCTGATGTTTCCGTTGGCGTCCCGTGTTTTAATATCATGAATATTACCAAGAATGGTTACCGAGTTCATAGGAGAAAAAAAGGAATTTCCATCCGGTTTTTCATTGGCTGAACTGTTGGTGTAATTGAGTCCAACATTAAAAGTCGCCCACTCGCTAAGCACCTGCTCTAAATTAAGACGGAAACTGTAGCGTTGAAAGTCGGTATTGCGAACGATGCCATTATTGAAAAAATAGGAGCCGGAGGCATAATACTTGGTCTTGTCTGAACCGCCCGTTACAGAAACAGTATTATCTGTACCCAAGGCATTGGTAAAAATATCATCCTGGTAATCATACCTTGTAACGGGTGTTGTAGTTGTAAGAGCCGGTAAGAGAATATCCTGTGTAATTACATCTGGTGATCCACCAAACTTTGTTGGAGCCTGGTTAACCTCAATTTTTTTACGAAGGCTGCTACTCATAAGACTGGTTGAAAAACTCACCAGAGGCGTGCCGCTTTTACCACGTTTAGTAAATATCTGAACTACCCCCGCATTTGCCCGACTACCATAAATAGCCGCAGCAGCCGCTCCGTTCAATACTTCAATTCGCTCAATATCGGCAGGGTTTATATCTACGAGACGACTTTGACCAATTGTGCCTACAAAATTTCCACCATCATAGTTTCCAGATGTATTGGTTACCCTATTGGTAGCATTGTTGACAATTACACCATCTACAATATACAACGGTTCCGACGATGAAGAGACCGAACTAATGCCTCTCAACCGAACACTCATACCACCGGCAGGATCACCGGAATTCTGAGATATTTGAGCACCGGCAGTTTTGCCTTGTAACGCCGCCAGTACATTGCCTGTTGCACCCTTCGTTAAGTCATCCGCTTTTACGGAACTAACATAACTACCTAACTGGCGGCGAGTGGTTCCGGCAGAAGTACCTGTTACAATAACTTCATCCAAATTGGATACCTTTTCAGTTAATACAGCATCCACCGTGTAATCGCTGCCACTGCCAATTGTTAACTCAACTTCCGAAGTTTGATACCCAATTCCAGAGAACTCAATAACGTACCTACCAGGTTTTAATGGTGCTGTAATTTTGTATTGCCCGTTATTGTCGGTGCCAGCACCATATTTTGTGCCTTTAACCAAAACAGACACAGCGTTTACCCCATCTGTCAGACTACCACTTTTTCCAGTAGCCTTTCCCGAAATACTAACCTGGCCAAAGGCACAGGCAACAACCATATTGAGTGCCAGCAGCAGCATAAAATTTTTTATTTTGCCTGGCAGGTGAAATTTGTTTAATTCCATAATGCAGTTTTTTTTTGGTGAATATTAAATAATGGTGATTCCTGTTGAATGATAGGGTTTTAAAATTTCATGGGCCGGATCTAATTCTGTGATAAGTATATCTACTTCCTCCAGTCTACATACCAACATCCGCTGCGTAGTATTGATCTTTTTTGATATTGCCAGCGAAACTACCTTCTTGGCACTCCTGATCATCGCCCTTTTTACCTCAATTACTTCCAACTCAAGATCGGTGATACCGTTTTCTACATCAATGCTGTTGGTACCCAAAAAGCATAGGTCGCATTTTATTTCGCTTAGCCTTTGTACCACTTCAGCCCCTACCGACATCTGTGCATTCTTCAGTAATTTGTTGCCGATAAAAATAACTTCCACATTTGGATGATCCAGTAATTCTAAAGCAGTTGGAACGCTCACAGTAATAAAAGTGGCATTTAATTCCGGCGGTAGTGATTTTACCAATTCAATAATGGTGGTGCCGCCAGATAATAAAACCAACATACCATCCTTTATCAAATTTCTTGCTTTATGTGCGATGATTTTTTTCTCGGGTTGGGAAAATACGGTTTTGTTTTGTAGGGTAAAATGAAATGATTTCGACAGAGCGCCGCCATGCACTTTTGTAAGAATACCTTTCTCATCCAATTCCTGTAAATCTCGCCGGATGGTATCTTCAGACACGGTAAGCTGTAAGGATAAATCTGAAGACAATACCTTATTATGGATGTCAATTTCATGCATGATATACGCATGTCTTTCCTTTTTAAGCATACAACAGTTAGGTTTAATACTGCATAAATACGCAAATAAATTTAAATTATAAAAATATTTTCTGCATATTTGTGTCATATAATAAAATTAACCGCACAATGCCGCAAATATGAATTGGAATATTGATAGACTCTTCAAGATTGGGCTAAACCCGGAAAGGCTGATCATCGGGTTAATGAGCGGTACATCCGTAGACGGGCTTGATATAGCACTTTGCAAATTTTCCGGATCAGGTGCCTCCACTAAAATTAAAATACTTCATTTTGAAACCGTGCCATATAATGACGACTACAGGCAAGAAATAAAAGCTGTTTTTTCCAAACATACCGTTGACCTTGAAAAGGTATGTTTACTCAATGGATGGATTGCAACACAACATGCAGACATCATCAATAAATGTTTAGCAAAATGGGTGGTTGATCCATCAACAGTAGATATCATAGCCAGTCATGGACAAACAATTTACCATGCGCCTAAATCTTTGCATGGGCATGAAAAGTTTTCAAATGCAACTTTACAAATAGGAGATGGCGATCACCTTGCGGTAAAGACCGGTATCACCACCATCAGCGATTTTAGGCAGAAACACATTGCTGCCGGGGGCGAAGGTGCTCCACTAGCCGTGTATGGCGACTTTTTGATATTTAGCAAAAAAGATGAAAACCGGATCATGCTGAATATTGGCGGTATTGCCAACTTTACCTACCTGCCGGGAGATTTGGATGGCAGTAAAGTTTTTAGTACCGATACCGGAACCGGCAATACGCTAATGGATGCCTACATTCAACAAAATTTTGAAGGACAGTATTTTGATGACCAATCTGCTGTAGCTTCTAAAGGCATTGTTAATGCAACCTTACTGGATCAGTTAAAAGCAAACGATTTTTTTCAACAAGGATTTCCAAAAACCACAGGGCCGGAATTATTCAATCTTGCTTATGTAGAAAAAGCAAGGTTGGCAACGAATATTGACACCATTTCGCATTACGATATGATGGCCACTTTGAACCGCTTTTCTGCTGATACCATTTGTAATGCCATCCAAAGCTGTTCAGGAGGATTAACGGATGTGGTGATTTACACAAGTGGCGGGGGAATGCACAATCCATTATTGATGAAAAATATCCGGGAGCAATTGCCTGGCTATACCTTTAAAGCAACGGATATCCTGGGTATTAATCCTGATGCAAAAGAGGCGCTGCTATTTGCAGTATTGGCAAATGAAGCAGTTGCTGGTGGAAAAACTAAGATTGGAAATGGCACTAAGGATATTCCTTTTGTAAGTATGGGTAAAATAAGTTTCCCCCTATAATCGTTATTTTTAAAAATAAATTATTTTGATACCGCAGATACGAGGTGGTCAATCAATTTTGATACATCACAACAGGTATCATGTAAACCTGAAAGCGTATCAATTAAAAAACTCAAGATAGCCTACAACCCTCGATAATATTGATGTAAAACTTTAATGATGAATCAAAAGAAAAATACGGAATCGCCTTCAAACTATGATCATTTAGAAACTAAATCCGTCATTGAACTGATAACAGCTATTAATAAAGAAGATCAAAGCATTGCGCTGATCGTACAGAAATCGTTGCCCCAGATTGAGCAACTCATTAGCGCAGCATTGCCAAAAATGAAAGCCGGTGGTAGACTTTTTTACATTGGCGCTGGCACGAGTGGTCGACTGGGTGTGTTGGATGCTTCGGAAATTCCGCCTACCTACGGTGTGAACCATGGCATTGTGATTGGTATAATAGCAGGCGGAGACATTGCCATCCGGCAAGCAGTTGAATTTGCAGAAGACGATACTGAACAAGCATGGAAAGACCTTAGCAAACATAATATCAACGAACTGGATTTTTTAATTGGTATAGCTGCATCCGGCGGAACGCCTTATGTGCTGGGTGGCATCAGAGATGCAAAAGAAAAATGTATTGCAACAGGTTGCATTGTTTGCAACCTTGGCAGTACCATTGCCAAAGAAGCCAACTATCCAATTGAACTGCAAACAGGTCCTGAATTTGTAACCGGCAGCACCAGAATGAAAGCTGGCACAGCCCAGAAAATGGCACTCAATATGATCTCTACTTCGCTGATGATTCAATTGGGTAAAGTAAAGGGTAACAAGATGATTGAGATGCAATTGTCTAATAATAAATTATGGAACAGGGCAGTCATCATGTTAACGCAAGAGTTGGGCATTTCCAATGAAGCAGCACTGGCATTGATTAAAAAGCATCGCAGTATTAAAAAAGCGATCAAAGCCTTCCAGGCAAAAAATATCATTACCTCTTAAAATCAGTACTGCAAAACATCAATCGCAGTTTTACAATGCCGTTGATCTGGCATTTTCCCGGTTTGTCTATTTTTCTTATTGAATCAGTCCTGCTGATTTTACGGAATAAAGAATCAATGCGGTTTAGAGCAGTTTAAGTGGCGGGTGTTCCCACCCTTAAATTAACAGCATTGAATAAAGAATTTCAATTTATTTAGCTTTTTGCTACCGGAAAAACATTTGTCGTTTCCCTATCTTCGTCACCGGTTTGATGGATTAATTTCCATTCAGCCTTTTAAACAATTAAAAAAAACTTTATGATAAAAAAAATAAGTCTGCTCATTGTTTTTGTAACTGGTGCATGTTGGCTGGCTTTAGCTCAGGAAGACACGTTGAAACAAAGTATGAAAAGAGGTGAGGAAGTGTACAGCCAGTATTGTGCAAGTTGCCACATGCCGGACGGTGAGGGAGCAGAAATTGTTTGCCCACCACTTGCAAAAACAACTTATTTAAAAAACCAAAAACGGGCAATTGGCATTGTACTAAACGGCCAGGAAGGAGAGATTACGGTGAACGGCAAGCAATACAATATACCAATGGCAGCAATGGATAATTTAACCGACCGAGAAGTGGCAGACGTATTGAATTATGTATCCAACAGTTGGGGCAATAAGTATCCGATGATTAAACCGGAACAAGTAAAAGCAGAACGGAAGCCTTGATAATAGATAATCTTTAGCCCTTCATGATTCCTGTTTCCTTAAAGGGTTGTAGAAGAAATAATAATAATAATATTCCTATCAAACGAATGGTGAAGCCAAATCAAAAAAAGAAAAATTGAAGAGCTGAAATATAGTCCATAACATTCACGTTGATAAAACTCCTCGTGTTAAAATTTTATCCCTTCCTG
Source organism: Ferruginibacter sp. (assembly GCA_041740215.1). Taxonomy (GTDB): domain Bacteria; phylum Bacteroidota; class Bacteroidia; order Chitinophagales; family Chitinophagaceae; genus Ferruginibacter. The sequence continues at coordinate 42,614 of JBGSMI010000065.1, read as the reverse complement.
CTACTTTTAGTAACGCAATCTATTTTATATAGCTAACCTAAGTAAGCAAAAGGTCTCTAAATTCTATCATTTTTTTCTAACTCAGGAACGTTTTCATAATAACAATGAAGTTGATCATTACTGTCTAAAATTTCAATTGAAAAAATATGCTTTCGTATATTTTCGTCAGAAGTTTCCCATAATGTATCAAATAAAAAGCCGATGGCTACAGAACAATCCATTTCTTCGACCCAATCTGCTTTTACCTGTATTATGTACGAGGTAGATATATCTCCAGGATATGCTTCAAAAATACACATATCGGCCAAAGGCCTCCCTTTTGTTTGACATGCATCTTTAAAGGAATGTAAACTATTTTCTAATTGATTTCTATCCATTTTACTATACCATCTTTATCTTGAAGTAAAGTTATTAAAATATTCACATCAGTAGGTTTAAAATGTCCGCAAGGCCTGTATCTGGCAGATTCATCCCAAGCACTAAATAATAAGGAGTTTGTTTTCGCCAATGTTATATTGGTTGCTTTATCATTATCCAATTTTACTTTTAATCCGTTAAATATCAATAAAGTAAATAAATTATGTGTCTTTACAGCTTTTCTTATTTCTCCAATACCTTTTATGGCATTTGCGTTCTTATCAGATTCATCAAACAAATCAGGTATTCCTAATCTTTCGCAAATTTTAGCTTTTAACATTAGTTCTACACTATATCCGGCCAAATAAAATGCTCCGTCACACATACCACTAGAAGATAATATTTTTGCTTCTTCTAAACGTTGCCAAGCCAATTGCTTTATTTCATTCGGGTTTGTCATTACAATTTTAAGTAGTCAGCCTAAAACGAAATTCTACTTATTGCATAACCTTCAATGTAAAAAAACCATCAACCATCAACCATCCACCATCAACCATCAACCATCAACCATCAACCATCCTTTACACCTCTTCCATTTTAAAAGGTAATTTCCGGATTCTTTTTCCGGTTAAATCAAAAATAGCATTGCACAATGCTGGTGCAAAAGGTGGCAACGCAGGTTCTCCGGCACCACCGGCCTTTTCATCATTGTCGATTATGTAAATATCGATTGGCGGAATATCGCTGATCCTTGGCATCCGGTAAGTATTAAAATTTTTCTCCACTGCTTTGCCATCGTCAAAATGTGTTTCGTGTGTAACCGCCGCACCAAGCGCCATTACAATACTTCCTTCAATCTGCGCCTTTATAATATCCGGATTTACATACCAGCCGCAATCCATTACTGCCACCACTTTATCAATTGTTAATTTACCATCCGCATTGCGGGAAACTTTCACCGCTTCGCCCACTATGCTTTTAAAACACTCGGTGATGGCAATTCCCCAACCATCATTTTTAGCCTTTGTTTTCCAGCCGGTTTTTTCTTCCAGTTGATTTAAAACTTCCTGGTAACGCTCGCCCGAAAGATGTCCCCTTCTAAATTCCAACGGATTTTTTTCGGCTGCATGCGCCAGCTCATCTATAAAACTTTCAAAGGCAAATCCATTGGTTGAAGAATAAACCGAACGCCACCACATTACCGGTATCGGCGATTCAGTTGGCACGTCTCCAAAGCTATAATTCGGAATCGATTCAAAGTATCCTTCAGCAAAACCTTCCGTATTGCTGCTATTGAATTTTGTTCTGTCTGCACCGGCTCCCTGCTGGTCCATATTTTGCGCCGCCATCTTTACCTGAAAAGCATTTACGCTACCATTGTTGATACTGCCTTTGCATTCATACACGGCACCCGGACGAAATGGCCCCTGCGACATATCATCTTCTCTCGTCCAAACCACCTGCACCGGCGCATTGATTGCTTTGGATATAGCCACTGCTTCAAAAGTATAATCAGTAAATGCCTTGCGACCAAATCCACCACCTAAAAAAGTCATGTTTACGGTAACATTTTCGGCAGGTATTTTTAAACGGCCGGCTACATCTTCCTGTATCCAATCCGGTCCCTGAATTGGGCCCCATATTTCGCATTTATCGCCCTGTACATGAGCAATACAATTTAAAGGCTCCATGCAACTATGCGACTCATAAGGCGTTTCATACACCACTTCCAGCTTTTTTTCTGCCCGTTGAAACCGATCTTCAAAATTACCTCCCGTGCGCTGCGACAAAGCAGGCTTCTTTAAATCGGCCCGCATGCGATCGTATAATTGTGCGGTGCTGATGTGTTCAAATCCGCTATCGTCCCATTCTACTTTCAATACTTTTCTTGCCTGCATCGCCGTCCACAAGCTGTCCGCTACAACTGCTACACCCTCTCTTGTAAAACCAAAAACCGGCATCTCCACTTTGATCACATGCTTTACTCCAGGCATTGCTTTAGCGGCTGTATCATCAAAGCTTTTTACTTTTCCCTGGAATCTCGGATTGCGTTCTACCACGGCATACAACATGCCCGGTATTTTTTTATCCAGACCGAAAATGGCTTTACCATTGGTTTTAAGCGGCGTATCCTGCCGGGGCAATGGCTGCCCGATCACTTTATATTGACTTCTTTGTTTTAAAGGTACATGTGCAGGAACGGGTAATTTAGATGCCGCTTCTACTAAATCACCATAGCCCAGTTTTTTACCCGATGCCTTGTGAATAACAGTTCCGTTTTCAGCATAGCAATCTTTAGCTGCAACATTCCATTGTTTTGCAGCCGCCGCTATTAACATTTCCCGGGCAGTAGCTCCGGTTTGCAGCAATGTTTTGTAAGAACCTCTTACAGTTGAACTTCCGCCCGTAATCTGGCTACCATATTTTTTATTATTGCCGGGTGCAAATTCAATTTTCACTTTATCCAAATCCACCTCCAGTTCTTCTGCAATTATTTGCGGTACAGTTTGAAAAGCCCCCTGTCCCATTTCAGAACGGTGGTTCAACAAAGTAACCACGCCTGCGGTATCAATCGAAATCCAGGCAGATAGTTCAATTCCTTTTTCATCCGCATTTTGGGCAGTTAAAATCTCACCGATTCCTTTTGCAGTTACAGGAAAATAAAAGCCCAACGTAAATGCCACAGATGATAAAGAAGACAACGTAACAAATTTCCTGCGTGATATATTTTTATTTATTGGGTTCATGTTGTGTTGATTTTAGCATTAATAATTTTAAAAAGATTCTACTCATTTTTCACGGTGAGCCCCCCTTTTGGGGTGACCCACCGGCAAAACGGCTAGATACGGTTACGCCGGTTTAGCCACCATTTCAGCAGCCGTTTTAATTGCCTGCCGAATGCGATTGTAAGTGCCGCAGCGGCAGAGAATTCCCTGCATGGCAGTGTCAATATCTTTATCTGTTGGGTTGGGCGTTTTCTTTAGCAAAGCAGCAGCAGCCATCATTTGTCCGCTCTGGCAATAACCACATTGTGGCACCTGCTCTTTTATCCAGGCCATTTGTATAGCATGGGTATTGTCTTCAGAAAGACCTTCGATGGTAGTGATTTTTTGAGTGGCCGCAGCCGAAACCGGAATGGAACAGGAACGAACCGGTGAGCCATTCAGGTGAACTGTGCAGGCACCGCATTGTGCTATACCACAGCCGTATTTGGTGCCCGTTAAATTTGCCAGATCCCGAATAGCCCAAAGCAGGGGCATTTTTGGATCTGCCTCTATTGAATAATTTTTACCGTTGATGTTCAATTTATAAGCTGGCATAATGCAAGTTTTTTGATATAAACTTTAAATTACGGAATTAAATAAAAAGGGGAAAGAATTTTTTTTATCAAAAAAAATAATAACAGGGTTGGTGGAGAGTTGCCATCATTTTAAATACTAAGGTATTTAGAAATAGCTGGCAGAGCAACAAAGCCAGATGCTAATCGATCGATTTGGGATTTTAGGAAATAGCCTAACTTCGAAAGCATAAAAAAAATGACCATTAAAGACCACAAACAGCCTCCCGTTTTATACGGAATTATTTTACTCGCTGCCGGCGCTTCCTCCCGTTTAGGAAGGCCGAAGCAGTTATTACTATACCAGGGTAAAACACTATTGCAGCACGGAATACAGGTGGCTATCGATACTGGCACAAAATCAATTATTGTTGTGCTGGGTGCCAATACCAATTTCCTTATAAAGGAAACAGCTAACCAATCAATTGAAGTAATATTGAATGAGCAATGGAAAGAAGGAATGGCATCTTCTATCCGATGCGGTATTCATAAATTGCTGGAAAGGGCTCCAGAATTAAATGCAGTTATCATAATGGTTTGCGACCAGCCTTATGTAACTACAAAACTGCTGAACGATTTAATGATAAAGCATCAGGAAACCGGGAAGCCGATCGTTGCCAGTAGTTATGAAAATAACCAGGGCACACCTGCATTGTTTGATAAAACTATATTTGCATCATTATTGGAATTGAAAGGTGATGTGGGAGCGAAAAGAATCATGAAAGCCAACCCGGATTTGGTGGCATTGGTTAATTTCCCGCTGGGCGAAATTGATATTGATACGGAGGAGGATTATAACAGCCTCCCCCTGCCCCTCCGAAGGAGGGGTTGAGGGCAATAGTATTTTGCTGCTGAATCTTTTTAATGATTGAAAAAGGGAATAAAATCCTTTTTGGATGATGACGGCGAAGTAGTTCAAAAGAAATTAACAAAATGATTGTAGACCAATTTGGCCGTGACCATAATTATTTACGGATATCGCTTACCGACAACTGCAACCTGCGGTGCTTCTATTGCATGCCTGAGGAAGATTATGAATTTACACCCGCTTCCAGGTTAATGCAGGTGGATGAAATAGAAGCCATTGCAAAAATATTTGTGTCGCATGGCGTTAATAAAATAAGGCTTACTGGTGGTGAGCCACTAGTGAGAAAAGATGCGGATAAAATCATTCTGGCTCTATCCAAACTTCCGGTAGCACTTACACTCACTACCAATGCCACACGCCTGCACGACTATGTATCCGTATTAAAGGAAGCCAATATCAAATCGCTCAATATTAGTTTAGACACACTGCAACCCGAAAAGTTTTTGTTGCTTACCCGTCGTGACCAATTTAAGCAGGTGTATGATAATATTCATTTGATGATTGATCATGGCTTTCATGTAAAAGTAAATGTGGTGGCCATGAATGGGATGAATGATATGGAAATCAACGATTTTATTGAATGGACAAAAGATACGCCGGTGCATGTACGATTTATTGAGTTTATGCCTTTCAGCGGAAATAAATGGACCAGTAACAAGGTATTTACATTGCAACAAATATTGGAAGTAGTAGAATCAAAATATGAGGTAGTTCGGTTAAATGATGAACTACATGATACGGCAAAAAAATATACCGTGGCCGGTCATGCCGGAACCTTTGCGATCATCAGCACTATGACCTCTCCATTTTGCAGCGGTTGCAACAGGATGCGGTTAACTGCAGATGGTAAAATGAAAAACTGTTTATTCTCTAAAGAAGAAACCGACCTGCTGACAGCTTTTAGAAAAGGCGAGGATATATTGCCATTGATACAACAAAGCATAACCAGTAAAGCCAAAGAACTGGGCGGACAATTTACCGCTGATTTTGAACATGTGCATGCCGAAGACATTCACAACAGGAGCATGATTACCATTGGAGGATAAGTCATATTTTCAACAAATGATATCAGTAGACGAAGCAAAAAAAATAATACAGCGGGAAGTAAACACTTTAGATCCGGTGCTGCAAAACCTTTCGCATGCTGCAGGGTTGGTGCTTGGCGCAAATGTTTTTGCAATCATAGATATACCAGCCTTCAACCAATCGTCCATGGATGGTTATGCATTTTCATTTAACAGGTGGCAGGCAATTAACAAATTGCAAATTGAAGGCGAGATACCGGCTGGCTCAAATGAAACCATTTCCTATTCTCCCGAAAAAGCCGTTAGAATTTTTACCGGAGCCGCAGTTCCCGAAGGAACCGACACGGTGGTGATGCAGGAAAAAGTAATCGCTGAAAATGGCATGCTTATCATTGAAGATGAAAAATTAAAACAGGGAGGAAATGTAAGGCTTAAAGGATCAGAAATAAAAACGGGCGAACTGGCACTTGCTGCCGGAACCATATTGTCACCGGCGGCCATTGGTTTTTTAGCGGGCATCGGCATCACCCAGGTAAAGGTGTATCCCAAACCAAAGGTGAGCATCATTGTTACCGGAAAAGAATTACAGCAACCCGGCCAGCCATTGCAACATGGACAGGTTTATGAATCCAACTCGGCTACACTTAAGGCAGCTTTGCAACAGTTGCACATCGGGAATGTAAAAATATTTTGGGCCGATGATGATTTGGATATTTTGACAAACGTATTACAAGATGCTTTGAATGAAAGTGAGGTAGTATTGCTAACGGGTGGTGTAAGTGTTGGTGATTATGATTTTGTGTTAGAAGCTGCAAAACTGTGTGGAATTACTCAATTGTTTCACAAGATAAAACAACGGCCGGGCAAGCCTTTGTATTTCGGCAAAAAAGACAATCAATTCATATTTGGTTTACCGGGTAACCCTTCGTCGGTACTTACCTGTTTTTATGAATATGTGATTCCTGCTTTGCAGCAATTAAGTAATGTTGCAACAGGATTGACAACCCGGCAGGTGCCATTGGCAAAAACTATTGAGAAACCAGCAGGGCTCACCCATTTTTTAAAAGGATATTATGATGGCGAAAAAGCAATGCCTTTGGATGCGCAGGAAAGCTACCGGCTTAGTTCATTTGCACGGGCCAACTGTTTGATTAAAATAAATGAATCGGTTACAAAATGCAGCGAGGGCGAAAATGTGGAGATACATTTATTGAGTTAGTGGCTTTCATTTTTTTACATTTTGCATAACCTGAGGCTACATTTTTTTAGACAAGGTGCTTTTTGACTTATACTGAACAAAAGACAAAACCATGAATAATTTAGCTTGTGCCATTTAGTGTTATGTGGTTGGCGGGTATAAAAGAAATAGCCTATCCCGGCGAGCCGCTGTTGTGTCTCCGACCAACAGCCGAAGCTTAGCTTCGAAAAGTTATTCAAAAAAATAGCTGGATAACCTGCTGGAAAAGGAATTCGATTTTAGATCAGGAAACTCCGGTTGTTGGTAGGAGACACAACAACGGCGTTCTGAATAGCAATCGTTTATTAAATCTATAGCAAACAATCAGCAATATTGAAAAGGGTTATTAACAATAGAGGGTTAGATAGTCTCCTGCCGCCAAAATATAGCTTGGTATATTTATAATGCCCGAGAAACAAAAGCATGAATAATTTAACTCGAACAATTCACTATTTACCCCTTGCGGAGTGTAAAAGAAATAACCTATCCCGGCAAGCTTCGGCTGTTGTGTCTCTGACCAACAGCCGAAGCTTAGCTTCTAAAAGTTGTTTAAAAAAATAGCTGGATAAGCTGCTGGGAAAGGAACTCAATTTTAGATCAGGAAACTCCGGTTGCTGGTCGGATACACAACAACGGCGTTCTGAATAGCACTCGTTCTTTAGAAAGATAGAAAATAATAATTTATCAATAATTAACCAATATGCCGGATAGCATTATTTTATTTTACAGTATATTATTTCTGGTAGCCTTTCTATATGCGGCTGTTGGGCATGGCGGTGCCAGCGGCTATTTGGCATTGATGGCTATTTTTAGTGTTGCCCCGGAAGTAATGAAACCCACGGCTTTATTGCTCAATCTTTTTGTTTCGCTTACTTCTTTTATACAGTTTTACCGGGGTAAATATTTTATCTGGAAAATATTTTTACCACTTGCTTTGGCATCGATACCCATGGCTTTTATTGGCGGTATGCTGGTGATTGAGGCATCCATTTATAAAAAAATACTTGGTGGCTTTTTACTGATTGCAGTAGGCCGGTTTTTATTCTTTCCCAATACGCCAGCCGATGAATTAAAAAAAACAAATACGGGGTTGTCATTATTAATCGGTGCTGCCATCGGTTTCTTTTCCGGATTGATTGGTATTGGAGGCGGTATTATTTTATCTCCCATCTTATTGTTTTTAAAATGGACTGATCAAAAACAAACGGCTGCTATCAGCGCCTTGTTTATTTTTGTAAATTCTTTATCAGGATTGGCCGGGCAATTAACCAAGGGCATCCAGTTCAATTCAAACATGGTTTGGTATGTGGTGATTGCTTTTGCGGGTGGGCTGTTGGGTGCCTATTTTGGTGCGCTAAAATTCAAACAAACTATTTTAAAAAATGTATTGGCAGTTGTCTTGCTAATGGCAGTTTATAAACTTTTATTTACACATGCATAAAAGAAAAAAATGAAGCAATTATTGGTAATAATCCTGGTCTTTTTAACGCTACAACTTGCAGCGCAAAAACCAATCGCCACTACAGAAAGCTTTACAATTGAAGGAAGCGTAAAGGAGGCCAAAACATTTTCTTTAATGGATATCGCCGACTTGCTTGTAAAAGAAAAGGATAGCATTGTAATCACCAATCATCTGCTTGAAAGAAAGAGTACCATCAAAAATATAAAAGGCGTATTATTGAAAGATGTGTTAAGCAAGATTGTAATTGATCAGGATAATCCCAGACTATTAAGCGAATATTTTATTGTTTGCATGGCAGCCGATAATTACAAAGTGGTATTCTCCTGGAACGAAATTTTTAATAATGAAACCGGCAAGCAGGTGTTGATCATTACAGAACATGATAGCAAAAAAGGAGGCGCAATGAATGACCGTATTGCACTGCTTACATTAAATGATGAAGCCACTGGAAGAAGGTATGTAAAAGGGCTACAGAAAATAATTATTGAACGAGTAAAATAATGTATGAAAATAAATATCCTGTTTTTTGGTCAGCTTGTTGACATTACCGGCACGGATAAAATCCTGGTAGAAAACATGAATGACACCGATTCGTTGGTGAATGCTTTGCATGAAACCTATCCTGTATTGACCCAATCGAAATATTTAATTTCAGTTGATAAAAAAATCATTGAAATAAACACCCTACTTGCCGATAACTGCACAGTTGCATTATTGCCACCTTTTTCCGGAGGATAAAAAAATGAAAAGCGAAAACACTTCATACGAACGTTACCAGCGCCAGATCATTTTAAAAGAATTTGGTGAGACTGGTCAGCAAAAATTACTGCAATCAAAAGTTTTGGTAATTGGTGCCGGTGGATTGGGCTGTCCGGCATTACAATATTTGTCAGCAGCAGGAGTTGGTACCATTGGTATTGTTGATGATGATATGGTGTCTATCAGCAACCTTCATCGCCAGCCATTGTACTCCACTTTTGATATCGGATTTTCAAAAGCGGAAAAAGCAAAACATAGTTTAACCAGGCTAAATCCTGATATAACAATCTATGCATACAACGAACGCCTTACCACACAAAATGCATTGGCCATCATTGAAAAGTTCGATATCATAATTGATGGCACAGATAATTTTGCGTCAAGATACCTGATCAATGATGCTTGTGTATTGCTAAATAAAACCCTGGTTTATGGTGCTGTTTCACAATTTGAAGGGCAGGTTGCCATATTCAATTCTCAAAATAAAAATGGAGATGCCCCCGTAAACTACCGGGATTTATTTCCGACGCCACCAAAAGATGGTGAAGTCCTAAACTGTGCAGAAGCAGGTGTGCTGGGCGTTTTACCGGGCATCATCGGAACCATGCAGGCAAATGAAACGATCAAACTGATTACAGGAATCGGTAAGCCGCTGATCAATTCCCTGTTAACTTATAATGCCTTAAATAACGGGATATATGAAATTTCATTGTTAGCGAAAGCAACCACTCAATCGTTGTTGCCAAACACCCAAGCTGCATTTGAAGCAATGAATTACAATTGGCTTTGTTCATCCGCCAACACCCGGTTTGAAATTGATATTGCCACTTTTAGTCAACATAAAAACAACCCGGATGTAAAAATCATTGATGTAAGAGAATTGAACGAACAACCAATACCATCGGGATTTCAATTTAAGAGAATTCCTTTATCCGTATTCAAAGAAAACACAGCTTCTATTGAGAACGAAACGGTCATACTGTTTTGCCAGTCGGGCAAAAGAAGTTTGCAAGCTGCTCAATGGTTATTCGATACATTTGGCGAATCAAAAAAAATATATAGTTTAAAAGGCGGCATTCTTAACTGGATCAACCATTCATCAACACAATAAAATGTCAGAAAAAAAACCTAAAAATATATTTGTTGCCGGTGCTATTTCGCCGGCTTTTATTGGCGAAAGTATTCAGCACCACAGCACAAAAACCAATATCGGGGCACATAGTATTTTCCTTGGGCAGATCAGGGCTGATGTACAAAATGGACAAACAGTAGCGGCCATTGAATATACTACCTACGAAGCAATGGCGCTGGAATCAATGCATGAAATAAGGGAAGCAATTTTTAGTAAATATGAATTGACCTGTATGCATGTGTACCATAGTTTGGGTACGGTGGCGGCGGGTGAAATCTCGTTGTTTGTATTTACCTCTTCTATTCATCGCAAAGCGGCTATTGATGCCTGTGAGGAAACGGTGGAAAGGATCAAATTGGAGTTGCCGGTTTGGGGGAAGGAAATTTTTGAGCATGAGGGGTATCAATGGAAGGAGAATAAATAGTGAATAGTCAATACTATTATGGTAAGCATTAAAAATATTGTGCTGAAATTTATTCTGAATTCGTCAGCCAATTTAAACTCGTCGTTTTCGCCTCCTCAGCCGGCGGGGCTGCGTAACTGGAACGCCGCTGCTTTTGCTTCTTTCAAAAAAATATGCTGCGTATTTTTTTGAATACCGACTTCGTCGGTACCGAACCAAAAGAGGCGGCTAACCCAGTTACTGGTGGAAATTCGTTTCAGATTTACTTAGACTTAATTGAAAGATTTAATTGAAACAGACATCGTAAAAAATAAATAGAAATTTAAACATGGCATGGCAACTAGATTGCCTACGATGCCTTGATCTTTTTTGTTTCATCCTTAACGAAGCCGAAGGATTGTATCAGGATAAAAAAGTTAACAGACACTTACTAATTTAATAAACAATGGTCAACATCACACATAAAAACAACAGCCTCCGAAAGGCAATCGCTACAGCCATCCTGACTGTATCAAAACCTAAAACAATGGATGCCATAAAAAACAAACAGGTTCCCAAAGGCGATGTATTTGAATTCTCCCGGGCAGCAGGTTTATTGGGCATCAAAAAAACAAGTGATGTAATTCCTGACTGCCATCCATTACCGGTAGAGTTTGCTGCTATCACTCATTCCATCGAAGGGTTAACCATTGTCATCACTGTAGAAGTACATACCATTTACAAAACCGGTGTAGAAGTAGAAGCGATGCATGGCGCCGCTGTAACGGCATTGACCATGTACGATATGCTAAAGCCATTGGATAACGGCGTGGAAATTTCTGCGATCCGCCTACAAAGCAAAACCGGAGGAAAAACAGACTTCAAAAACAATGCAAGCAATGACCTGCGTTGTGCAGTAGTTGTTTGCTCCGATAGTGTAACTGAAGGAACCAAAAAAGATAGTTCCGGTAAATTGATCATTGAGAAACTTTCAAAGTTCAATCTGTTGGCAGAAGAGTACATCATTATTGCAGACGATGTGGAGGCCATTCAATCTACCGCAAAACAGTTGAGTGAAGCCGGTATCAACCTGGTGCTTTTTACTGGCGGCACCGGACTTTCCCCAAGAGATGTTACACCCGATGCCATCAGTCCTTTGCTGGATAAGGAGATCCCCGGCATCATGGAGGCAGCCCGTAACTATGGTCAGCAACGCACTTCATTCGCCATGCTTTCCAGAGGCGTGGCCGGGTTTATAAAAAACACACTCGTCATCACCCTGCCCGGTTCGCCCCATGGTGTGGAAGAAAGCATGGATGCTTTGTTTCCTTATGTGCTGCATGTGTTTAAAGTGGCAGAAGGAATGCGGCACAATTAAATTAAAAAGGCGACATCTTTAGAAAGAAATCGCCTTTTAGTTTACATATATTTTATCACTTTTAGAACATTAAATTTATTTTTGAATAACTAGTTTTTTAACCACAACATCATTACCTGCGATAATCTTAACAAATTAAATTCCGCTATTTAGCATGTCTGAATTTAGTTTAAAATTGTATTTACCCTTATCAAACACTACGTCTCCGTTTAACGATGTATTAGGTTTTGGTTGAGCAAGTGAATTAAAAACATCGATTCTAATATTTGTCTTTTTAAGAATATTTAATGAAACTGTAAAGGAATTACTTGCAGGATTAGGCGAAATAACCACGTTGGATATAACTGTATTTGTTTTGATTTGTATACTGTCATTGTAGTTAATTCCACCATTTGATCGATATGCCTGAGATAAACTACTGTATTCAGTACTATTACAAAATACAGCTGGATCTGATGGTGCTGGAATTATTGAAGCACATGGATCATTAATGCCTTTTACCACAGTCACATTTGAAGGCAGAACACTTCCATTCAGAAGATTTACATTTCCGGTGGTATAAAAAGTAACTGGCGTTGTTCCAAAACATAATTGGCCATTAATATTTATGTCGCCTAAAACAAACAGATTTTTATCTCCAATTGGAATACATTGTCCGTTTCCTTCAAAATTTAATTGTGTTGGAATCTGCATAAACCCTTTATTAAAATTATATGTAAAGTCCGAACTCGTTAATTTTTGGGCATCACTTGAAATTACATATGTAATAAACCCCTTATTCATTCGGTACCCGTATGCAACCTTATCAGTATAGTATATTGGAACTGATGGTATTATCTTTATTATTGAGCCATCGTCATAGTCAAAGGTATATGTTTGAAGAATTTTGTCAACTGAACTACCCGGAACAGGAACTTTCGGTTCAAATATAAGTGATACACGAAGACTTACTTTCTTCTCACCTCCAAGGAAACCGTTAGCGATCAGAAAAGAAGTGTTTTCAATGCAAGAAGTAGATGTCATTTGCGTTGCTATATAACTACTATCTATATCAGCCTCATGACGCTTGGAAAGTAAATCAAATCCAAGTTTATTCAACCTCAATTCACTTTCAATTTTAGTTTTTTTTGCATCGGTAGAGAACCCAATAGCATTTAAGTCGTCCCATGCCTCGGGATCTTTTTTATTCGGAGTAGGATTTGGTATTATTTTACCTTTAGTTGGGGTAAACTGACCTTCGCCCGTTGGATAATTATTTTTGCCTATCTGAAATACAAGGCTTGTCTTTGATACTAATAAGTTTTAGATTAGAGGCAGGATTAATTACAAATTTTAATGGAGAAACAACTTTATAATGGAAAATTGGTACCGCAAGATTGGGACGATAATACGGAACGTAATAATCGCATCTGGCACCTTTGGGTTGTGGGCATGTAATGAACTGACCACAATTATTATTTAAACAGTTTGTAACGCTTGAATTTACATAGTCCGTATTCCTATTTAAAAGGGGACTTTTACCTTCGTCAAAAATAGTATTTAAAGGCAACGATTTATCAGTCGTAAGGGGGTTATAAACTGTATATTGAATTTTTGGTAGTTCAAGAATATTAAAAACTCCTAACGGATTATTATATACAGGATTCAATTCGGGAGTTAACCCCGTTTTATCAGAACCCGGGTTTCTAATAGGTATTGCATCAAATTTTGTTTCTTGCTTTAATTCGCCTGTTGTCGCTAAATTGATGTCAGTGTGGGCAAATTCAAAAGTAGCTGCGCTTTTACCTCCACCAAGCAATGAATTCACAATACCACTTAAGAACGATGGTAGTCCTAATAGTTCACCGATTTTAGAAATCGGATCTAATGCCCCATTTAACTGTTTAAAAATTGTTTCTTTATCCTTATCCTGTACCTTCTTTTCTGGAAACAATTTATTGTACGCAGTTACATATTTGTCACCAAAGGTAAATAATTTACCTACTGCATCTGTTATCTGAATAATCCCTTTAGACATACCACCCGTTACATTTTGAAGTTCTCAAAAACTAAATGCAGCATCTGTATTTTTAACTTGGTTTAATGCAGCAGCATCACTACTTATTATAGTTTCAGCCTTACCATTTGTAATTAAGCTAACTTCCCAGCTAGAGAAAAGAAAAGACTCTAAATACAGCATGGAGGTCTGTTTACATACACATGGGTCGTATAAAGTGTTATAATCTGCATAGAGCCAAAAGAAATTATTTGAACCTTGACCGCCATTTAGGTATTGGTTTGGCACTGATATCTTGGCTGTATTTTTAAATGAATTCAATGCAAAAGATTTATCACCTAATTGACTTAAAGTTCCAGCCGTTTTTATACTTTCTTTAAATTTGAGCGAGAGCATTGCTGATTTAGTACTTTGATAGTTTGAATTAATCTGAACAAAAAGTCGAATAAGTCCAGTGTACTTATTGTACAAAACAAAATAAGGATTTGGTGGAGCGATAGTCGGTGTACCAAAATCCTTTTGCAATAACTCCCAGCCACTCAGTGGATCGTAGTTCTTTGCACTCAAAGAACTTAAATCAAATAAATTGGGGTTATAAATATCATAAAACGGACTATTAATTTGATAATACTGAGGGGTTGGTGTTGACTTTCTATAACCAAACCAATAAGGCTGTCTCCAATCCCATTTTAATAATCCAGTGGGATCTTCTGGATTTTGATAGTTGTCAGGATTTGTAGAAATATTTAATGGGGGATTATTGTAACACTGGGAGTGAACATTAGTAAAGGTCATGAATAAAAAAATAAAGACATAGAACCATTTACATTTTTTTTAAAAGTAATTTTCATATTTTGTGTGTTTTGTTTTAATAGGGTCATATTTTTTTACCAATGAATGTTTTTACAATTACTTTGCTCCAATCATAAACATTGGAATAGGTAGAATAATTATTTATTACTCCATAATTATATCTGATTGTAATGGAATCTTTTTTCTTGCTCATGAATCCTAACGCATAAACTGCGTTTACTTCCTGTCCATGATACAATAAATATTGTCCATGAAACGTCTCCCCAGCTATTCCAAAGGAAGATGAACGGGGAAGAATTTCACTTTTAATTGGGAAGCCTTCAGGCAGATTTGATACAGCAAAGTAACTTCTGTTGATGGCCTGATTGGAATCAAATTGCCATCCAATTTTTATTTTAAAAATATGATTGGGCGAGTCAGTATTATAGCCTTCATAGTCGCCGAAAAGTGGACTATTTTCTCCAATAAAAATCTTTTGATAAACCGTATCAGTTCCAAAAGAGCCATTGTTGCTTTTAGGACTATACGTCGAAATCAAACGAATATTGATATCCCCAACCGGCTGGCCGAAATCCAGTGCAAACGAGGATGTCGTCCTGGTTAAAGGGTCAGTACCAACTTTCCATTCATACAGCACATTATAGTTGGTATCAAAATTTGCTTTAAAATATAAACGTGGACCATTTTGATAGTAGCCACCGCCGATGGGGTTTTTAAAAAGGTGAAAAGCGGTATCAACAATAAAAGTATCAACTACGTTGTATTTTTCCTTTTTGCCGTAATAATTATAAATATTTTCGGCCACAAGTTCTTCGGAAATAGTAATTTTTGCTTTTGGGGATTTATTTGTAACGTTACCATCCTTTTTGCAGGCTCCAAAAATCAAGGAGATAAATAATATACAAAGAAAGATACTGGGAGAAAATATTAATTTTTTCATGTGCTGGAGTTACGGAGAGAGTAAAGATGTATTTGATATGCAAATATATAATTAGTGCTTGTTCATTAAAAAAATATATACTCAATTTAATTATCGCCAGATACATATAAACATACTAAATGCCTATTACCATTGGGTTACAGACACCATAACAATTGACTTCCAAAAAAATACTATCATCTCCAAATCGATTTTTTCACTGAGCGTAACACAATAAATCAACCTAACATTGAATTAAAAGTTCTTCCCACCACACAGCTCTTTTTTAGTATCTATCCAATTAAGAAATAAAAAACACCAGGAATTTCCCAGCTAATAGCTATCCAAATAAAAACACGCCAATAAGTATAATTCATTGGCGTGTTATATTTTATTTTTACGACCCACTATCGATCATCAAAATTTAGCTTGCGCTGTTTTCCCCAGTTTAAAATTTTGCTCCTAACGACACAAAAAACGTTCTGCCATCTCCCGGCAAAGCTCCAGGTCCCGGATAACCGCCAGCACGTCGGGTGAAATATCTTTTGTCGAATACATTATTCAATCCTGCTCTGATGTTTAAATTCTTACTGTATTTATAGATAGCAGTAAAATCGGTCACTGCGTAAGATGGTATTAAACCTGTTTGTCCGTTAGCCGATGGTTTTACCGTATTATTGGCATCGCTGTAGGTTTCATCCACGTAGCTTACCTGAACGGTGATGGAAAAAATATTGCTACCACCAGTAATGCCAGTCCTTAAAATATTGGCAGGGGCATTCTCTACCTTTTTACCCTTGGTTTGTGCATCTTTATGATTGCCGCTATACGTTGCATCGGTGTAACTATAAGAACCAAAAACAGACAGTTCCGCATTTTTATGTCTGTTATTGGCAATTGCCTTCAGCAGGTCAATCTCTGCATATCCCTCAAAACCTTTGCTGGCACTGTTTCCTACATTTGTAATCAACCGGTAGCCTGCACCTGTTGGGGTAATGGTACCTACCCTGTTATTGTACTGAAGAAAAAAGCCACTAATATCAAACTGCAGAAAGTTTTTAACCTTACCTCTGTAACCCAAATCAATATTGTACCCCTTTGCATCTTTCAGGTTAGGATCTACCACATCGGTTGTGGGCGGAGCCTGCAAATTGGCAAATTGAATGGGGCGATAGGCCTGGCTGTAATTGGCATAAATTTCTGTATTTTTTGTAAGATGGTATTCCGCTCCCAAACCAGCCAATACAAAACTGCGACTCCGTTTTACATTTTGCAATTTAATTTCAGCACCTGTTGACGAATACCCGATTCTGCCTCCGGCTGCACCTTCCAGCCACTCATATCTTACACCGGGAATGATTAATAATTTATCCGTTAGCCGAAAAATATTTTCTACAAATGCAGCCACATTGTGCGATGTAAAAGCGATATCCCGGGGGTAATTGCCAATTACCGTCATATCATAATCGCTGCCGGTTGTGCCCTTTCCATCTGCCACCCTGGTAGTAGTACCGGTGTACATCCGAATGCCTCCTGAAAAGGTATTCTTCATTTTACCCAAAGTATAATCTGTGATGATGCGGCTCTCCATTGCATAATTCCGGTATTTATCTGCATTTAAAATCCGGTTATTGTAATCTTTTGTAGCCGCATTAATGGTATCCTTTGTGGTGATGCCTTGCATAAATCCGACACTGTTTCTGTCACCAATGGTAGCAAATACTTTGGTATTCCAGCGGGTATGATCGTTGATCACATAATTGGCAATTAAAGCTGGTGTGGTCCAGGTAATGTCGAACCAGTTGCGGCTGCGTAAACTTTGTTGAGCATCTGCATACAATAAGCTATCCGGTAACCCACCCGCCTGCTGGCTTCTTACATGCTGGTGCATGATCTCGGCTGTCAAAGAAAATTTAGGACTTATTTTGTAAGTAATTGTTCCGTAACCTGCATTGGTATAAAAGCGGCTGTTCTGCCTCCATCCATCGCCATTGCGGTGATCAAAAAATGCATAATAATTCACCTTCTTTGTATTTCCGCCAATGGCGTTGTAGCTGTTTAGCATATTATTGCTGCCAATGGTTTGCTGGGTTTCAAATTGAACGGGCTTTTCTATGTCGCTGCCATTGCGTAAAATATAGTTTACGAGTCCGCCAAACTGTGGTCCATATTGCAGAGACCCCTGACCCCTTACCACTTCTATCCGTTGCACGGCCTGCAACTGTGGATTGTAATAGGCTTCCGGATAACCAAATGGATCGGCTGAAATATCATATCCATTTTGACGCACGTTGAACTCCCAGCTTCTATTAGGGCTAAGACCCCTGGCTGCAATCCCAATTTGAATGCCGCTCGTTTCACTTTCCCACACATGAATGCCTGGCACTTTGGCCAACACTTGTCGCATGGTGTTGGTTACCACATTACCCTTTACATTGTCTAAAACTATTAATGCATTTTTTTTACCGGCATAAATATTAGTACCTACTATTTCCGGCATTTGCTGGTAATCACTTAGGCTGCCGCGACCTACCACCGTTAGTTCAGGCAAATTTTTATGTCGAAAAAAGGAATCGCTTTTTACCGTTGAGGGAACCTGGGCAAACAGGTTTGCTACTAAAAAAAGACCCAAAACCGTACCTACTAAATTTCTCATTGCATATTTTTTTATAGCTGCAAAATTCTATACAATCGTTTCTTTATGGTTACGCAAGCGGTAAAAGAGTTTATACAATCGGGAAAATAAAAAACATCCCTGCCAGCAAATTATCTGTAAGGCTCTCACTAAATAAATCAGTATAAACCAAGATAACTACCATCAGAACCGCTCCTATGTATTTTTAGCCAACGAAACCAGTAAATAAAATAATTGATTTGGAGTTAGGAGCCCTTTCGCAAGCTTACTGCCGGCCTCATCAAAAAGGCCCTGTCTTCTTGACGCAGTTAGACAAGGATAAGAAAATTTGTAGAAGCCCGATGTCAATCGGGATTAAAAAATGAAATTCATGTCACCGATGCTAAGCTCTGCTATTCACTCGTAAGTGGCACAAAATCCCTGATATATTCCGCTGTTGTGACTTATTTCATCCGATAGCTATCGGATTTAGCCAGTCATTCAAATTTTTAGGCAAGTAAGACTTTTTTCTTTTCCCTTCTCCTACAGGAGAAGGTGCCCAAAGGGCGGATGAGGTGCAGCCTTGAATTTTTTTGTTACGTCCTGAGCGAAGTCAAAGGATTGCATCAAACTGTTCCGAATAAAACGGGAGGCAAAAAACTAAACAGCTTCTTTGCCTATACACATAATCTTTTACGAATTATCTACCTAAGCCTTTAAATGAATACCACATTAAATTTTGTAACCCTGAAAAAAGCAGGTATTTTTATATCAATTGCTTGCCAGCGAACATTTCTAATTTCAAATACCAGTTATAATACTATGGCAATTCGTGTAGCAATCAACCACAAAACCACTTATACCTACGACCGTTTGGTTAGTTTATCGCCGCATATATTCAGGTTGCGGCCCGCTGCCCATTCCCGAACAAAGATTGAGGCTTATTCTTTTAAGATATCACCGGCAGAACATTTTATCAACTGGCAGCAAGATCCGTTTGGCAATTACCAGGCGAGGGTGGTATTTCCCGAAAAGACAACTGAGCTAAGTGTAGAAGTAGAGTTGATTGCCAATATGGTGGTGATTAATCCCTTTGATTTTTTTGTGGAAGATTATGCAGAGAAATATCCTTTCCGATACGATGAACAATTGCGTAAAGAACTGGTGCCTTATTTTGAATTTAAAGAATACGGCGCAATGCTCAGAAAATGGATTAGCGAAATAGACCGTAGCCCAAAAAGCATCAATGATTTTTTGGTGTACATCAATCAAAAATTAAACAGGGATATCAACTATTCCATTCGTATGGAAGTAGGTGTGCAAACCTGTGAAGAAACACTCGAAAAAAGACTCGGCTCCTGCAGAGATTCGGCCTGGTTGCTGGTACAGATTCTTCGTCACCTCGGCTTGGCCGCACGTTTTGTTTCCGGATACCTGGTGCAGTTGACTGCTGATATTAAATCACTGGACGGGCCTTCCGGACCTGAAAATGATTTTACCGATCTGCATGCCTGGACAGAAGTTTATATTCCCGGTGCCGGCTGGATTGGCCTCGATCCTACCTCAGGATTATTTGCAGGCGAAGGACATATTCCGCTGGCTTGTACACCCGATTTTGCAAGCGCAGCACCAGTTGTAGGCGCATCTGATAAATGTGAAACCGTATTTTCTTTTTCAAATACCGTTACCCGCATACATGAAGATCCAAGGGTTACCAAACCCTATACTCCGGAGCAGTGGAGCGTTATCAACGCCACCGGTTTAAAGGTGGATGAAGACCTGAAAGCAGGCGATGTAAGAATGACCATGGGCGGCGAACCAACCTTTGTTTCCATTGATGATATGGAGGCAGAAGAATGGAACACGACGGCTGATGGTAAACAAAAACGTATCCTTTCGCATGAACTTATTTTCCGCCTGCGGGAAAAATTCGGACCCGATGGCATGATTCATTACGGACAGGGAAAATGGTACCCCGGCGAGCCATTGCCAAGGTGGCAATATGGTTTATTCTGGAGAAAAGACAAATACCCAATCTGGAAAAATATCAAACTGATTGCGCATGAGATTATCGAAAAAAAATACAGCCACGAAGAAGCCGGATTATTTACAAAAGAGCTGGCCAGGCAACTGGCCGTTAGTCCGGAAAACATCACCGTGGCAAATGAAGATATTTTTTATTTTTTATGGGCCGAAGGCAAATCACCCGACAATGTAGATCTGTCAACCGTAAACCTAAAAGATCCGCTGGAAAGAAAAACCCTAACCCAATTATTGGATAAAGGATTGGACACGCCCGCTGGTTTTGCATTACCGCTAAAATGGAATTACGAAAACAACAAATGGAAAAGTTGTAAATGGATATTGAAAAGAGATCATTTATTCCTGATTCCCGGCAACTCGCCGATGGGTTTAAGATTACCGTTGGATTCTTTACCCGAAGTTGCAAAAGATGATGAACCTCAAAAAGTAGAAAGAAGTTTATTTGAAGACCTACCCGAACTGGAACATTACGATGAAACCATTTCGGCAAGATATGATACCATCACCCTTCATCCACCAAAAAAGGAAAAAGTAAAACCGGATGAAAAGAAAGAAAAATGGGATCCATTTAAATTATTGAAAAAGGCGAAAGAAAAAGAAGATGAACCCGAGCCAGAGCCGGAAGTAAAAAGATTGTATGATGTAGAAACCATCAAACAAGCCTTGTGTATTGAGCCAAGAGAGGGCATTATTTATATTTTCATTCCGCCAATGGAATACCTTGAGCATTATCTTGACTTAATTGCCTCCATTGAAGCAACTGCAGAAAGATTGCAAATACCCGTTCGCATTGAAGGCTACGAACCACCCAGAGATTACCGCATGGAGCGCCTGGTAGTATCGCCAGATCCGGGTGTAATTGAAGTAAATATTCATCCCTCAAAAGACTGGAAAGAATTAACCGGCATCATTGATACTTTATACGACCAGGCATTTTTATCAAGACTGGCAACAGAAAAATTCATGCTGGATGGCCGACATACCGGCACCGGCGGTGGCAACCATATCACCATTGGTGGTGCTACACCATCAGAGAGTCCGCTGTTGCGCAGGCCAGATTTGCTGCGTAGTTTAATCACCTACTGGCAACATCATCCCGGTTTATCGTATTTATTTTCCAGTGCATTTATAGGTCCAACCAGCCAGGCTCCAAGGATAGATGAAGGGCGTGATGAGAAGTTATACGAAATGGAAATTGCCTTTACACAGGTGCCTGAACATGGTGTGATTCCTTTCTGGATCGTTGATCGCATCTTTCGGCATTTGCTAACCGATATCACCGGCAATACCCATCGTTCCGAATTTTGTATCGATAAATTATATTCACCCGATTCGTCTTCCGGCCGATTGGGCATTCTGGAATTCAGGGCATTTGATATGCCGCCGCATAAAGAAATGAGCCTGGTGCAAATGCTGCTCATTCGTGCATTGATTGCGAAGTTTTGGAAAAACCCTTACAAACACGACCTGGTAAGATGGGGCACCGAACTGCATGATAAATTCATGTTATCGCACTATGTGAGGGAAGATATGCAAGAAGTTGTCAGCGATTTAAATGAAGCCGGTTATCCTTTTGATATCAGTTGGTTTGAACCGTTCTTCGAATTCCGTTTTCCACATTATGGCACGGTTAAGTTACAAAATATTGAAATGGAAATACGCATGGGCATAGAACCATGGCATGTGTTGGGCGAAGAAATGAGCAGCGGTGGCACGGCAAGATTTGTGGATTCTTCTCTTGAAAAAGTGCAGGTAAAACTGACGGGTTTAAATGGAAGTCGCTATATTTTATTGTGCAATGGAACGAGGGTGCCGTTAAAAGCAACAACTGTAAAAGGTGAGTTTGTCTGCGGTGTTCGTTATCGTGCCTGGCAGCCACCATCCGCATTGCACCCTACCATTGGTATTGATGCGCCACTCACTTTTGATATTGTTGATACCTGGAATGGCCGTTCCATTGGCGGCTGTACTTACTACGTATCGCATCCGGGCGGCAGAAGTTACGACAGCTTCCCGATCAACAGTTACGAAGCGGAAAGCAGGCGCTGGAACCGATTTGGCGATACTTCGCATACGCAGGAAGTACTAAGACCATCACCGGGTTTAGGCCAGGTGCAACATTATATTTCGCAGGATCGTAAACCATTTTACCTTGATCCACCGCCGGTGATCATCAATAAAGAATATCCATACACGTTAGATATGCGGCAGTTTTGGAGGAAGTAGAAGCGGCTGACGGTTAAAGTGTGAGGCATTTTTCTTATTGCCCCGGCAGTTGAACTTTGATTGAACTTCGGTGGCGTCGCACACTTGTACATAAAATCTTTGGGCAACGTTTTACTATTAACCCCTTCAGTATTAAAATTAATTGTTTTAAAGCTGAAGGGGTTTAGAATAATAACGCGGCAAACTTAATATCTGGGGATGTTCAACCCTGTTGGGGTTTTGGCAATCACTTATTTTACCATGGGTTTCACCCACGGCTATTTACATTAAAGCCCTTCGGGCTTTTGTAATAACTAACATCAAAATCATCAGCCATTTCTATATCCCCTACAAACATCATGAATAAACTGTAGCTTTTCAACAACGGGCGGAGCAATTATAAAGGGATAAAAATCTGCATGCCCCATACTCCTGTTGAGGCTGTTGACTGCAAAGGTTAATGGAAACCAACTGTTTGCTATCAAGCTAAAATCGGGTGTTGAATAGGGATCGACTGCAGCGGATGTTACAATACCGGAGCGCTGGATGCCAACTCCAAAAGACCAGGCCGTTTCCAGTGTATCCATCATATGCATATAATGCGCCCAGCTTTCAGCCCAGTCTTCCCAGGCGT
The DNA here is from genome assembly GCA_041740215.1 of Ferruginibacter sp. GTDB lineage: Bacteria > Bacteroidota > Bacteroidia > Chitinophagales > Chitinophagaceae > Ferruginibacter. Next base: position 19,453 of record JBGSMI010000065.1, on the reverse strand, counting down.
GTGAGGTGGCGTAAGGACTTATAAAATGTTCATTCCAGTTTGCAGGGGTTGCGGTGTTATAATAAGTTTCCAGGGCTGCTCCATAATCTCTTTGATCATCTCCAAAAAGTTGACGGAATTTTTGAAGGTGGTTACTGTCTTTGATCAGAACATCCCAATAATAATGACCAATTTCGTGGCGAAAATGCCCCAATAAAGTGCGGTATCGTTCCCCAAGATCCAACTTATGCCGGGTGAGTTCACCTTCATCCGCTTCATTAATATTGAGCGTAATCACACCATTGTCGTGTCCCGTCATTACTTTTTCATCTGTAGAAACATCGCCCATAAAATCGAAAGCTATGCCTTCAATATCATCTATATTCCTTTTAGCATTGATGGGCAAACCCAGGCGCATTAAGGAATACACCAGCCGGTGCTTGGCAATTTCAATTCGCTTCCATTTTTGCTGATTATCAATGGTGGATAGATCCGGGATCGTTCTGTTTAAGGCACATGCCTGACAAAAGGGCGATAGTTGATCCACCGGAATTAACCAATTGCAAGTGCCATGAACTGCATTTGCACAAAAACGAACCATTGTATTGTTATCGTGAACCGGTGAATAGCCATTGGTAGAGCTGTCTAAAGCCAGCAAATTAAATTGAGCTGCATCAAAGCCAACGGCATGATTACAATTGAGGCAGGTAGAGTTTTCGAAATACAACAGTTGGTTGCAATTGTTGCAGGTAAAAATTTTCATGTAAATGTTTTTTGTACCACTCGATAGTCAATAATTATTCCAATATATTCACTGTACAAACGGTAACACTAGTGTTAAGTTTGAATGGTGAATGGTCAATCTTTCATTGACTATTCAATGTCGTTGACTTAAGAATTTATGATCAAAAGTTAATTATTTTTCGTTTACTTATCAGATTGCCTAAGGTGTTTTTACCGCCTCAAATAAAAAGTGCTAGAAATTGAAAAGCTTAAGACAACGATATTGACTAACCATTCACCATCCGATAGTTGTTGGATCACAAATAGAACCGTCATCTTATTTTTGACATAGCACTAGCTTATTACTCGTCTCACATCTACCGAAACTTTTAGCTCGTGCCGCCCACTACTCATGATTACACCTTTTAGCGGAGTGATGTCTTTGTAGTCTCTTCCCCAGCCAATAGTAATGTGCTGGTCGCCGGGAAGCAGGTTGTTGGTTGGGTCAAATTCTACCCAACCACTGTTAGGAATATAAACGGAATACCAGGCATGCGATGCATCTACGCCTACTAACTTTTCTACGCCTGGTGGAGGAATGGTTTCAATATAACCACTTATATACCGCACTGGTAATCCTAAAGATCGAAGACAGGCAATGGCTAAATGAGCAAAATCCTGGCATACCCCTTTTCGCTCTTTCATCACCACCGATAATGGCGTAGAAATGGTGGTAAAGCCCGAATGAAATTTAAAATCAGTAAAAATGCGGTTCATCAAATTCCTGCTGCCTTCAAACAATGATCTGCCCGCAGGAAAAGATTGTACGGCATAGGTAGCAATGGCATCATCGGCTTCTGTCATGGGCGTTGTAGCAATGAATTGTTTTACATCAATCAGTTCTGGTGTTAAAGTATGCGTGAGTCTACACACTTCCTCCCAGCTAATTTGATTAAATTGCGCTTGTTGCAAATTTACTGGCGATAATTTTTCAATTTCAGAAACCACATGAACACTAAGCTTTTTATGTTCCTTTTCTATGGCAAAATATACTAGTTTATTACCATAAAAATCCTCATACTCGATGAGTACATCTGGCTCAGGCGTGATAGTAACCGCCGAACTTTTACAAAATTGCATATTGGTACTGCGAGGCATCAGCCTAACAATATTATGGCAAAGGCTAACTGATTCCTGGTAAGTATAATCTGTTTTATGAATAACCCTGTGGTACATTTTATTGTTAGATTGTTGAATGGTTGAATTGCTGGATTGCTATTTTGTTGAATTTTTTGTTGCTGCCTTTTTAAATATAATATTATTGAATCTTTTATTGCTTTTTTCTTTAGTTAACCATCCGTTTAAAAACTGATGATTAAAAATTTAAACTGGCTAAAAAATAAATTACACAGTGTCCAATAAAAATAAGCTCCGGTTAATGATGCTTCAATGAAACCATCCAACCATCCAACATCCAACAATTGAACCACGCAACCAAGCAACCACTTAACCATGCAACCAGTTAAGTCACTTGTGATTGCGATTGCGACTGATCGGTCGAAAACAATTGCTTTTGCGATTGAGCGTGAATAAAATATGTTTTCGAAACTGTATGCTGAATGGCTGATAAAATATCATACATACCCGAAAGGAAATTATCCAACTTTAAATATTGCCCGGCTTCCACATTTAACACGGATAGTTTTTCTTTATCTGCCAGATTGAATAACTCGTAAGCACGTGCAACTAAACTCTCATGCATTGGTGCAGATTGGCTATCCGTAGTTCTAGGAAGATTACTGAGGTTCTTTTTCAACCGGTCCATCTGGTACAACAATGCCCGTGGATTATTGGGATCAAATATCATCAGGTCCAACACCAGCGGAAGCTGTAACAACGACCGATATTTATACCTGAAATTTACCAGACTTTCGTTGCTGATCAATACAGCTTCCTGCAGTTTATAATCAACCTGTTCGTCGTGCTTATTTACCAGCGTGGCCCTAAGCATACTTATTAGCAACAAACATTGTTCTATCTTCCTGCCCATATCCAACATTAGCCATCCTTGTTCTCTTGAAATACTTTCCCTGTTTAATCCGATGAACGCCACCACGGAAGTAATCAGGTTATCCAACACATGTTGTATTTTCAAATGCCCTGCTTTAGAAACTTCTTTTACATTCGACCACTCTTCTTCCATGCCTCTCAACACACGCCAGGTATCGGTTGACCAATGATCTCTTACCGCATGAACCGCTCTTATAAAAAGCAGGAAATCATATTTTAAACTTCCTGCACGTTCTTCATTAAAAATAATGTCTTTAATTTCCGGCCAGGGATCATTTAATTTTTGCTCATTATTTCCACCTTCATCATCTATAAAACCTGGATACGTAAACGTATAATGCGTAAGCGCCGTCAATAATATTTTTTCCGTTTGGATATCACTTTGTTCCATCAGCCGGTTTCCTTCTGCAATAGATTGAATTACCGTTCTGTGGAAGCGGGCGTTGCCCAACAACCGTTCAGTATATCGCCCCACCCAGAAAAGATTTTCGGCTGTATTACTAGGTAAGATTCCTTTGGAAACAGCTTGTAAACCGTTTTGATATTTTTTGAGTAATGGCAGTACATTACCGGGCTCTGGCGAAATGATCCAGGTATCTTTACTATGCCCACCCGATTGGTTAGACACAATGAAGCTAAGTGCATCAGAGGATGTTCTGCTCAATCCACCTGCCATAGCAGTATAGCTATTGCCATTGCTCACCAGAAAGCTTCGGAAAATCGCTTTACGTGGCTCAATTTTTCCGTTTACCAAAGATGGCGTTGAACTTAAGCCAATCTTTTCCTGACCGACATATAAAAAAGGATATCGGGTAATTTGTTGTTTTAGTTCATTGATTTTTGAAGGCGATAAACTGGCTCCATCAACGGATGTACTTCTGCTGGTGCCACGGTAAATCCGTTTAATAACCAATGACTGGATATTATTGAGCACATATCGTAACTCCTTTGGTTGTCCACACCACCAGGATGCGATGGTGGGCATTAATAAGCCAGTACCAAAAAAGTATTTAGAAATATTCTGTAAGAAAGGCATCAGACCTGGGTTCTCCAATATACTGCTGCCCGGCGGGTTTGCTATACTTACATTGCCACTTCTAATTACCTGTAGCAAGCCGGCAACGCCCAACTGCGAATCGCTTTTTAATTCAAGCGGATCACAATACGCATCATCAATCCGGCGGATAATCACATCTACTTTTTCAAGTCCACTTAAAGTTTTAAGCCAAACAAAATTATGCTTAACCATCAAATCGTTTCCCTGTACAAGTGTATATCCCAGGTTGGAAGAAAGGTAGGAATGCTCGAAATAGGTTTCACTACCCGGACCAGGAGTTAGTATTACAATTCTTGGGTTTTGGTGATGCCGGGCGCCAAGTTCATTGAGCGAATTGCTCAATGCATCAAAATAAGGAGAAAGATGGCGCACTTTTAAACCGCTGAATAGTTCAGGCAATACCCTCGTCATTACTGTTCGGTTTTCCAATGCATATCCCGAACCGGAGGGAGCTTGTGTGCGATCACTAATGATCCAAAGTTTGCCATCCGGACTACGGGCCATATCCGCAGAATACAATACAAGACTATGTTTACCTGGCAACTTAATTCCAGAGCAAGGTCGTAAAAAACCGATATGGTTATAAATTAATTCAAGCGGTAAAATGCCATTTTTTATCAGCTTTTGGTCGCCATAAATATCTTGTAATAACAAGTTTAATAATTCGGCACGTTGTATTAACGCCGCTTCTACCCTTTCCCATTCTTCTTTACTGATCAAAAATGGAATCGAATCCATATTCCAATCGCGGTTAATCAGGTTGCTATCGCCATAAATCTGGTAGGTAACACCGTTTTCCTTTAGTAAACGTGAAATTTCGCTATTCCGGCTTTTTATTTCGCCGTTGCCCAGTTGATTGAATGATTGAAAAAATGCCTGCCAGTGGGGACGAAGGTTTCCATCTTTACCCAACATTTCATCATAGGAGTACTGATTGCTCAAATAGTCTTGAAGAATAGATGTAGAACGCATATTTGAAACCATGAATAATTATTACGCCAAAAAGCAGCAGTTGATTTTGGCTAAATTACAAAATAATGGGCAACCATGTTAAAAGTGAGCACAATCAACCATTTTTAGGCATTTGGGATATATGTAGTTTTTGATATGATTGCAGTATGACGGTTATCTTCTCCCCCGCCATCTGCATATTCACCCGTATCTTTAAGTTTAAATTATTACCCTGTAAAAATGTCGAAATTTATATCAATGTCACTGGTGCTCGTATGTTGCACCCTGGTGTCGGTCTCCCAAACCGATAACCCACTTTTAAAAAAATGCAACATTTCAACCGGAATGGGTTTTGCAGGTGTACCAAAGAATATGAAAAGTGTAGGAAAAGATTTTTGGCTACAAATGGATTACAGATTAATAGAGCATTTCTCCATTGCACTAGAGTTTGAAAACTTTGCTTACAAACAGGTTGGCTATTTTGACAACCTTCCCGAAAGATATGCAAATGAAATAAACGTTCTTAACAATAACTTTTCTTTGCTTGTTAAGTACCATGTTACATCAAAAGGAAAACTAAATATTGTGTTAGCAAGTGGCTGGACCTATAGCATCAGGCACAATGATTATTACCAGCCGCCTTATAATTCAGGTTCACAGGTATGGCCACAAAGCGTTACCTCATTTAGTGATTACAGGATTCCATTGTTAGTAGAAGCCAGCCACCCGGTTTCAAAAATGCTGCATCTTTTAGCCAGGGCAAAATATAATGTGAATCCACAAAACGGTAATAATTACTCAGCAGGGTTTGGTTTGTCGCTCAAGTTATAAGTAAAGAGCAAAGAACAGGCAAATCATGCTTTAGTTTTCAGCTTTTCAATCCGTTTTAACAGCCCATCCCTGTTCTTTGCATCATGGTAAAACCCGGGTAGTTTTTCCAACAAAGTAAAACGGGTTCGGTTGTTGTGCTCCCGCAAACCGGCTCTAATGTAGCGTTCCAAATATTCCAGGTGTGCGGCATTGTAGGCCCAAAAGAGACCATTTTTAAAAGTGGTTGTCAGCCAAAGGTCAGCATCAAAAAAACTATTGGCAGCCATTGTGATTGCCCCACCTTTAGCAAATGCGGTTGACACTTCTTTATTGTATCCGCAATGCACACAAAATAAGCGGGCTGTTTTTTCCTCCGCAAATCTTTTAGCGATGGCCTTTTTTGCACAGGCCGGGCATACCACCCAAACTTCATCGTAGAAATCTGACAGTACCAGGTTTTCATCCTGAAAGCGATTGGTGGTATTCATTTTTGTTTAATTGAAATTTATTCACAAATCGCATAAATCCCCTTAAGGTAACTTCCATTTCTCATGACTAAAATATAACGCTCAGTTTGAGAATATGGTCTAATTCATATCAGTTATTATTTCTCTATATATTTTATTGATGATATTTTCAATTTATAAGAAACCAACCGACCAGATTTTCAGGCTCTTGTGATGAAGTAGGCAACATAACAAAATCTGTAATAGTAATCAATAAATCATTTAGTTTCCCGCCATCACACCAAAAAGATAGCACACTATTTTATCCAACTATTAAAAAGAAGTAGACATCTTTGCAAACAAAAAAGACATCCTGTAAATTCCGGCAATATCAACCTGACTGTGTAAGCCTATCTATCAGGTATTTTAATAAATCAGTGTATGAGAGCCGGACGTTATATTTTATCAAATCAAATTGAATTATGGAAAAAAGTCAGGTCTTAAGAAGAGTAGTAATTACCGGCATGGGCGCCTTAACTCCCATAGGAAATAATGTAACTGATTTTTGCCATTCACTGGTGAATGGTGTAAGCGGCGCTGCCCCCATCACTAAATTTGACAGCAGTAAATTCAAAACAAAATTTGCCTGCGAACTGAAGAATTTTGATGTACATAATTTTATTGAAAAAAGCGAAGCAAGAAGATTTGATCCCTATACTCAATATGCATTGGTGGCTGTGGAAGAAGCGGTGAAAAATGCAGGTATTAATTTTGATGATCTAAACCGCAACCGCATCGGCGTAATCTGGGGCAGTGGTAATGGAGGCATACAAACCTTTCAGGACCAGGTGATGGAATTTGCCAATGGTGATGGAACGCCGAGGTTCAATCCGTTCTTTATTCCTAAAATGATTGTTGACATTGCCTCAGGAATCATCTCAATTAAATATGGTTTGCGTGGTGTAAATTTTACTACCGTTTCTGCATGCGCTACATCTAACACTGCCATCATCGATTCATTTAACCATATCCGCTGGGGCAAGGCGGATATGATTATTACTGGTGGGTCGGAAGCCCCGGTAAATCAAACTGCCATTGGTGGATTTAATGCATCGAGAGCCTTATCAACCCGCAATGATGACCCGGCAACGGCTTCCCGTCCCTTTGATGTGAGCAGAGATGGCTTTGTAATGGGCGAAGGTGCAGGTGCATTGATTTTAGAAAGCTATGACCATGCCGTTAAAAGAAATGCGCAAATACTGGCTGAAATTGTTGGTGGAGGAATGACGGCAGATGCCTATCATTTGACCGGTACCCATCCCGAAGGTGAAGGCGCTTACCTGGGAATGCTGGAAGCGTTAAACGAAGCTGATATTGAACCAGCAGCAATTGACTACCTGAACGTACACGCTACGTCTACACATATGGGTGATATTAGTGAATTGAAAGCAGTAGAACGAGTGTTTGGATCCAACTCAGCATTGCATATCAGCGGTACTAAGTCAATGACCGGGCACTTATTGGGTGCTGCCGGTGCTATTGAAGCCATTGCTTGTATTAACGCAATCCGCAATAGCATAGTTCCTCCAACCATTAATACAAAAGAGGTGGAAGCTGAATTTGCAGATAAATTTAATTTAACGCTGGGTAAAGCAGTTGGCAAAAATGTAAACTATGCCATGAGCAATACCTTTGGCTTTGGTGGCCACATTGCTACCAGCATTTTCAAAAAATTTGAAAAAGAATAATACTGTTATTAGCCAATACCTGACTATTATTGCTAAATGGAAATCATCGCTTTGATATTACTTTTCGGGTTTATCGGCTGGCTTGCTTTCAACATGCTGGGACGAAAAAAGAGTACCCCACTTCCGGTATCATTCAACAAAAGCTATCGTAAAATTCTGTCGACTAAAGTTCGTTTTTATCAACAGTTGACACCAGCAAATCAGGCTATTTTTGAAAAACGAATGCTTTATTTTCTTTCACAGGTAACCATCACCGGCGTTAAAACTACCGTTGAAGACGAGGATCGGGTATTTGTAGCGGCAAGTGCCATCATACCCATCTTCGGCTTTCCCAATTGGGAATATAATAACCTGAATGAAGTATTGCTATATCCCGATACTTTCAGCAAAGATTTTTCGAGCGCTTCGGATGAAGAAAAGAACGTATTGGGAATGGTTGGCAATGGCGCTATGCAGCACATGATGGTACTAAGCCAGCCCTCACTAAGACAAGGTTTTACGAACCGAACCGATAAAAACAATACCGGAATACACGAATTTGTACACCTGTTAGACAAAACAGATGGCGCTGTAGATGGCATTCCGGAAAACCTTGCTGACAAATCTTACCTGATACCATGGATAAAAAAAATGCATGAAAAAATTCAGCTCATTATCAACAACCGCTCTGATATCAATCCTTATGGTGCTACCAACGAGGCGGAGTTTTTTGCTGTAGCATCAGAATATTTTTTTGAACGCCCCGACTTGCTACAATCAAAACATCCGGAGCTGTATGATTTGCTGGAATCGATTTTCAGGCAGGACCCGGCAGGTGAAAAATAAAATTCAATTACATGCAACTGTAATACTAAACAGCGTTATGCCCGTTAACGATTAGAGTTATAAAAAAAAGCATTTAAATCTGGTGAATACTAACGAAAAATAAAAGATCAAAAATACTTAAAAAATTAAACCATAATTTTATAGCCATTTTTCGAATATCTATATAAATGCCATGAAACCCTTTACTGCCTTATCTTTTAAGCAATAGTACATATTCATATAATTTTATATTTCGCCAAATGTACCTTAAAATACATACATTTGGCGAAATATAGAATTATGGACATTATCGGAAGAAAGGAGGAAAAGGAAGTATTCAGCGATCTGCTGCGCAGCAAATCATCCGAGTTTGTTGCCGTTTATGGTCGTAGAAGAGTTGGTAAAACCTATTTGATCCGTACTTATTTAGAACAACAAATCGTGTTTGACTGTAGTGGCCTAAACGGTGAAAATCAAGGTAGACAATTAGAGAATTTTACAAATGCACTTCGGGAACACTTTCCCGGGATGAAAAGAAAAGCAGCCCCTGCTTCGTGGTTGCAGGCATTCCAACTTTTAAAAACAGGTATTGGAAGTATAAGATCAAAAAAAAAGAAAGTAATTTTTTTAGATGAACTGCCCTGGTTTGAAACGCCCAGATCTGGCTTTAAAGCAGCGCTGGATAATTTCTGGAACAACTGGTGTACAAAAAGGACAGATATTGTACTTATCATATGCGGTTCCGCAGCATCCTGGATCATTAAACATATTATCAATGACCGGGGTGGATTGCACAACCGCGTTACCAGGCAAATCTACTTAGCACCATTTACACTTCTTGAAACAAAATTATATTTAGAAAGCAACGGCGTTACACTCATCAATTACGATATACTACAGCTATACATGATGGTGGGAGGGATACCATTTTACTTAAAAGAAATAAAGCCCGGTAAAAGCCTGGCACAAAATATTGACAGGTTATTCTTTCAAACAAAACCAGTACTAAAGAATGAGTTTGAAAACCTATATGCCTCACTGTTTAAAAATTATAACTGGCATACCAGTATCGTAGAAGCACTGGCATCAAAAGACCGGGGTATGACAAGAGAAGAGCTGGTAGCAGCTACCGGATTGCAGAGCGGTGGTGGATTTACCACCGTGATGAATGAGTTAAGTGAAAGTGATTTTATAAGTACCCATTTCCCCTTTAAAAATGTACGAAAAGAAACGATCTATCGTTTAAGCGATGAGTACACCCTCTTCTATTTTAAATTTATCCACAGCGCCAGAAAAGCCACAGGGTGGATGCAAAAACAGGGGCAGCAAAGTTTTAAAATATGGTGCGGCCATGCATTCGAAAACTTTTGCCTTAAACATACCGGGCTAATAAAAGAAACATTGGGCATTACAGGAGTTTACACACAGGAAGCATCCTGGCTTCATAAAGGAAATGAGCATCAGGCTGGCGCCCAGATAGATTTGTTGATAGACCGGGCAGACAACAGCATCAATATTTGCGAAATAAAATTTTATAGCACCCCCTTTTTAATAACGAAAACCTATGGCGAGCAATTGCGGCAAAAAGCTGCCACCTTTCAGCAACTAACCAATCCAGGCAAAAATATCTTTGTCACATTGATTAGCACATTTGGCTGCGTTAACAATGCCTATAAGCTAGGAGTTGTTACAAATGAAGTAATAATGGAAGATTTCTTTAAAGAATAAATTAAAGCACATCACTGTTCATTAACAAAATCCATCAACAGTAAAAAGTAAAACAATTGTGCTGTTGCAATTTCCTTTAGGTTCCTTTAAAAAAGTCAATTGAGATTGCTAACCTGAAAGAGCGAAATTAAATAACGCCAATTTTTCTTCTTCACACATATTGCGGCAAAATTATAATTCGCCAAATGTGGGTTTAAAAATACACATTTGGCGAATTATAAAATTAGTATGAGTTATGAAGTATTGAGAAATTGCCGCTAATGCAAAGCATATATTCCACAGACGCAACTGTAAATAAGGTGGTGTCTTTAATTCGAATAATACAAAATACATGATATTCCCCCGAATCATAAAGCACTTATAAATTAGAGGGAAAAGCTAATATATATCCAGGTAAGCCTGCACCACAGCATTAAAATTGACTGACACCCTAATACTGTAAATGGCCACTTAATTACAACTAAAAAAGAAAATTTAGCTACCTCAATTCCCTTTTTAAAAAGGATGCACTTATCTTTACGCTCAGTTGTGGCAGTATTTACCACAAAAAAACCTCAGCTGTTATGTTGGGGTTTTTTATTTTATATCATTGTTTGTTCATTAGATTTAAAAAAGGATGGCTTATATACTTTCGCTGAAAGAATTAATCAATACGCTTACCCAGTCGAAAGACTTGCTGGTAGAAATGTTTGAGAAACGCAAATCATTCCTTTATAAATATGATGATGCCGCTGAATTGTTATCAGAAGACAAGATTGAAGTTTTAATCAGCAAACACATCCTGCGCCGCAATGGCCCGTACGTGGAAATAGACGACCAATACCAGCAGTTTTTTGAACAGATACTGGAAGTAAATGAAGAAATCAATACTTCCTACATTCACGAAAACATACAGCAGGTAAAACAGCACATTAATTTTTATTTGCAGGAAACCAATGAGCACCGCCGCTACACTTACCTTAAACAAATTAAAGCGGCGCTGCGCAAAATTGGAAGAATCACTTTGCGAAACGTGATAGACCTTAACCGCAACATTGAAAATGCATTTAAAACCGAACCTAACTACACTATAAAAATAGCCAAACTGGAAGCCTTTGATGAAAAACGAAGAGCCATCTATTTATTGATAGAGCAAACAGACCGGCTTGCCAGTGATGAAGAAATCACTTTCTTCACAACGGCACTGGATGAAGAGTTAAAGCAGGTGGTAACAGAACTACGTGGGCAACTGACCGAGAGCCGACACAATTTAATTGAAACCCAAAAACAAATTATTGAATACCTGAATCAGGTAAAACACCAAAGCCGGATACAGGAAAAAATAAAGCAGGTAAAATATTTAAAAGATCAGTTTGAGCTAAAGGCAAAAACAAATATCACCCGTTTGCTGCAGCAAAGCAATGATGTGCTGTTTGAAAGTCGGCCCACCTATCCGTTGAAATTATCGCTTGATTATTTGCAAAGCGATGAAGGAAATGAAAACATAAAAAGAGTAGCGGCAAAACTTCAACAACACAAACGACCTGCGCAACTGGTAGCGGAAAGTATTGCCAGCAAAGACTTGCTGCCCCAAACAGAAGAAGAAATTTATATTGACCTCGAAGAAATGAAAAGAGGGTTTGATGCCAGCAGTCGTCATTTGCACAATTATATCATGCAATATAAATATCCAAGAAAAGTAAGTTATGAGGAAAAAATAACCATCTTTTGCCAGATGGTTTCTATGTATGAACAGGAGTTGACAATTAAAGACAGTTTTCAAACAGATGAACAAGTTGAATATGCAATGGTGTTAGCAAAATAAAAAAGCATCATTTGCTATAAAAAAATTTTCAGCATTCTTTATCTTTAAAGCAAAGTAAAAATGAATATACATAACCGGCATACTGCCGATATTTTTGATACACTTAGCAAAGGGAAATTTATTTGCAGCAATAGTGTAGACGATAGCAACCGAAGATTGTACAATGTAGTTGATGAAAACTTTGACGACCTGTATAATTATTTTATAGCCATTGGCTTTGTGCTGGAAAGAGGAGATGAATATTTCTATTTTTCCCGGAACGAAGTAAAAGCTACGCTGGAAAGCAAGATAGAACAAGCTTACCGCTGGATAGATGTGGTAGATTTTTTCACTGCATTTAACAGCAGCTTTACACCCGGATTTTTATTTACACCTTCAGATATTTTGGTACAGGTAAAAATGGATGCCAGCCTGAAAGACAAACTGGAGATAATGAAACGGCTAACCGGCGATGGTAGTTACCAGGAAAGAATCAACAACCTGATAGAAAAACAATTGTGCAATCCCGGCTTTGCAGAATTACAAAATGAACTGACCAACCAATACAAAGTGCTGGCATCGTTCAATTACATCAAACAATTAATTGTAAGCATACAAATACAAGAGGAAACAGCAGCATGAGGTCTTTAAATAAAATTATTTTCATCAATAGTGCTACCATACAATATGCAGAAGTAATGGTAGATGGCAATGTGCATTTGATCGGTACACAGGGTGTTGGAAAAAGCACACTGTTGCGGGCCATCTTATTTTTTTATAATGCAGATACACTGAAGCTGGGCATTTCAAAAGAAAAGAAAAATTTTGCAGAATATTATTTCCCTTTTCAAAACTCATTTTTAATTTATGAAGTACTGCGAGAAACCGGGCCATTTTGTATTGTAGCTTTTAAAAGCCAGGGCAAGGTTTGTTTTCGGTTTTTAGACACTGCTTACAACCGGGAACATTTTGTAAGTGCCGGTGGACATGCCTTTGAGAAATGGGAAGACAACCGCCAGGTGCTGGATGCACAACGCATTGATCATAGCCGAAAAATTGACCGCTACGAAGAATACCGTGATATTCTGTATGGCAACAACGAAGCTGGTAAAAAAGATTTCGCCAAATATGCGTTGCTGCAAAGCAAGCAGTATCAGAACATTCCACGTACCATTCAGAACGTGTTTTTGAACAGTAAGCTGGAAGCAGAATTCATTAAGCAAACCATCATTATGTCGCTGAATGAAGAAGACATCAGCATCGATTTGCAAAGCTATACCCATCACTTAAAAAACTTTGAATCGCAATTAAATGACATTCATTTGTACAAGCAGCCGCATATTATTAAGCAGGCAGACAATGTGGTAAAAAATCATTTGGCGATCAAACACCTGGAAAGCGAAAAGAATAACTTCTCGCTGCAACTGGCATGGGCAGCGGCACAAGTGCAACGCAGTATTCCAAAGCTGCAAGATAAAAAGGAAAAGCTGGTTGCCGAAAAAAATGAACTGATTGAGAAGAGAGTAACTACTGAACAACGCTTTAGAAACAAAGCAGATAAAATAAAAGGTGAAATAAGTGTGCTGGAAAACGACATTAAAAGGGCAAAAGAAAAAGCAGACTATTATAGCAGGCAATCCATTGAAAGTATTATAGAAAGGGTTGCCAAAAAGAAAGAGCTTGATAATGAACTACAAAAATTAACGAAAGAAAAAGGATTGCTCACCACGCAGTTTGCTGAGGTTACTCAAAAATATGAAAGTCTGTTACAGGCAGCAGCACAGGCAGCTACGGCTTATGAGCAGGATAAAAAAGAAGAACAGATCACCTTAAAAGAAAAAGCAGGACTAGATAGGGAAGACATACGAATTGCGCTGGAAAAATCATTGTCAGCTATTAAGCAAAACAATGCCCAAAGTTTACAACAGGCCAGGCAAGCAGCAGATCAACAACAGCAGTTGCTGGAAAAGGAACGCTTAAAAAGAGCCACCATTACTCACCAGCGCTTTTATGAAAAGGACCTTGATGATGCAAAAGCCACGGTGATCCAATATGAGCTTTCAATACAACAAAATAGACACGAACTGGAGCATTTAAAAAATACAGGCAGCACTTTACAAAGGCAATGGGAGATAGAGGAAACAGCCATTCAGCAAACGACAGCAAGAGAGCAGGAAAAATTACAGTCGGGTATTGTAATACAACAGGAATTGCTAAAAGACATTACGAAAAAATTAGCAAGCAATGAAGCCGCATTGTATGGTTGGTTGAATAAACACAAACCCGGGTGGGAAAATACCATCGGGAAAATCGTAAATGAACAATTGCTTTTTAACGAAGGACTGAGTCCGCAATTAAATAAAGACAATAATAGTTTGTATGGTATTGAACTGGATGTAAGCGATATGCCGGTTCAAATTAAAACACTGGCAGAGTACAAAGCCGAATTAAAAGATGCAGAGCGCTCCATTGACATTCAACAGAAGCAATTCAACAAACTGCAATCCGAAGAAATTGCCAAACTGGAAAAATTAAAGAAAAAATACCAGCCCCAGATAAAGGATGCTAAAGATAGTGTGCTGGAGAAACGATACAAACAAGAACAGGATCTGTTGCAATTGGAGCAGGCGAAATTGCAGCGAAAAGACTATGAAGTAAAGGCTACAGACGCAAGGCGAAAAGCGTTGGAAGATATTGACATGGCACTGGGAGCAGCCAGCGAAGCACTGGCACAGGCACAGCAAAACCTACAACAAGTAGAAGATGACTTAGCCAGGCAAGGGAAGGCAAAAGAAAGGGATTTTGTAAAAAAAAAGGCGGCTGTTGATTTATTGCTAAATCAGCAATTGCTGCATATACAAGCGGACATAAAAAAGTACAAAATAAAACTAGCGCAGCAACAGCAGGAATTAAAAAGTGAACAGCAACAGGAGCTAGCAGGCAAAGGAGCAGACACAAAACGAATAGCCATATTGGATGAAAAAATAGAACTCATCCAGAGCGAGTTAAAATTTGTCGAAGATAAAAGAGACCTCGTTGCAGAGTATAAAAAGGATAAGAAAGAACTGATTGATAAAGCCGATGGCTTTAAGAACAGCAAGGCAAACCTTGATAAGCAGCACCTGCTGGAAGAAGAAAAATATAGTTTACAAAAAGAAAAAATTGCTGCCGAAATAAAAGAGACGGATGTATATTTAAATCAGTTACAACAAGAATTGTACAAGCTGGAAGAAGATACGCATGCACTGGCACGCTTTCATCAAACGGAGGCTTATCTCTCTTTACCATCGGCTTATACCGAAGAAAAAGAAAACTATAAGAACGATAAAACCTGTGTGTTTTTAATTGAAAAATTAAACAGTTGTTTTTATACGGCAGCCCGGCGGCTGGATGATTTAAAAGAAGCGGCCACCAGGTTTCTCGACAATTTTTCTGATAATAATATTTTCAATTTTACCAAAGCACTTACCGACAAACATTCGCACCAGGCATTTGCAGAAGACCTGAATGAGTTTATACAAAACAGTAAAATTGAAGAATATGAAAAACGGGTGAATGAACGCTTTGCCAATGTGATTAAACTGGTGGGTAAAGAAACCGGCGACCTGATGAGCAAGGCCGGCGATATTCAAAAAGTAATTTCCAGCATTAACAAAGATTTTGACAATAAGAATTTTGTAGGTGCCATCCGGAAAATAGAACTGAAAATTGAAACAAGTGCCAATAAAGTAGTGCAGTTGCTGATGCAGATAAAGGTTTACAATGATGAGCATGCGTACGATATTGGCGGATTAAATCTTTTCTCCTCTACCGACCAGGAAAGTAAAAATAAAAAAGCGGTAGAGCTACTAAAGCAACTTAGCAAAGCGATTGGGGAATACCGCAAGGACAGCATTGCTTTATCTGATTCTTTTGAATTAAAATTCAGGATTGAAGAAAACCAGAATGATACCGGCTGGGTAGAAAAATTGTCCAATGTGGGCAGCGAAGGCACGGATGTGTTGGTGAAAGCGATGATCAATATTATGTTGTTGAATGTATTTAAAGATGGTGCCAGCAAGCGGTTTAAAGATTTCAGGTTGCATTGCATGATGGATGAAATTGGCAAACTGCATCCCAATAATATCAGGGGTATTTTGCAATTTGCCAACGACCGGAATATTTTGCTGATCAATGGTTCGCCAACAGAAACGAATGCGCTCAACTACAAGCATATTTATAAGTTGGAGAAAGATGATAAACGAAATACAAAAATTAAGCGGATCATTACACAATTAAACCCTGCGTAAGAGAAGCCCCTCTAAGTCTCCCCGCCGCAGCGGAAGACTTTGGCCCCTGCTTATGGATGAACCCTGCTGAATGCATAAAACTATAAATGAAATAAGAAATTCCTAAACATCAAACTAATTTGAAGCTACCCATCCATATCGCCAAAAAATTACAGCAACTGTTGCAGCCGGGCACAAGCATTGCCAGCAGTGCTATGCAGCATGGTGTGGTTACAAAAATGCTGGAAGATGGATTACTTCAAAAGCAACAAACCGGCAAAACAAAAGCACTGTTGTTTATTCAGAACAAAGAAAATGTGGCCGCTTATTTAAGCAATCATTTTGGTATCAACAACCTGCAAGAATACACTACCACAATTGAAGGCGAAGAACAAAGCAGGGCAGCAAACGTGGCCATATCCGGCAATTCAAAATTGCAGTCCGTCAGAACTTTTAAAGGCTTTTTGGTAAATAGTTATGATGCCATCAAGGCTGAATTAAACAACAATCCGATCATCATACAACCCCTGCCCGGCAGTTATACTTTCATCAATGATTATAGAAGCTTTGTACCCGATCCGGCGGTAACCATTGTTGGTATTGAAAACCCGGAGAACTTTCGCCAGGTAGAAAAGCAACGGTACTTATTTGCAAATATCCAACCGTTGTTTGTTAGCCGCTATCCACAGAATCATGACCTCGTAAAATGGCTAACGGCCATCCCGAATAACTACCTGCACTTTGGTGATTTCGATTATGCAGGCATCAGCATTTATCAAAACGAATATAAAAAACACCTGGGCGAAAGGGCTACATTCTTTCTCCCGGAAAATACCGAACTGCTCTTACAGAAATTTGGCAATCGGGATTTATTTAACCGTCAATACAATGCTGTAAAGGATTACAGCCTGGTTACAGAAGAAAATGTACAGGAGGTCTTGCGGATGATGTTGACATATAAAAAAGGGTTGGAGCAGGAGGTGTTTATAAATCAGTTGTAGGAGCCTAAAGATTTGTTTAGCTTAAAATCTGAATGCATCACTCATTAATTCCTGTTCCGTCCTTGAAAGCCCTTTTTCTTTGCTATTTTTCTACAACCGCTTACTGCCTTTTTTACTTCTGCGATGATAATATCCATACCGCTATCTTTAATTGTATAGCAGAGCTTTGGATTCGTCGGTAATATTCTCCTATCCTAAGGAACCTGTCTTTGGGTGGAGAAACATAAGATAAATATTTTCATCTTTTATTACCAATAAAAAGTATATTCTAAAACCACCACTTCCATTTAGTCTCTTCTTTATGAAAGGTGCTTCGTTGCTATTATTTAATCTTGTTCCAGAAATTAATTGTTGTATTTCTTTTTCGAAGAAATGTTCTATGATATCTTCTTCAATTGAAGAGTAAAAATTTTTTTCTTTAACTTTTCAAATTGAATTTTAAAATCTTAGAGGCAAAATATCGTCATTAAAGCAATGAAAGTTCTTTAGTGATTTCTTGAAAGTTAGAAATATTGGGCAAGAAAAAGAATCTAGATTCAAGATCAGCTGCAACATCTTTTAAATCATCTATTGCAGTTTTAAATTTTTTTATTTCCTGTTTAGCAATTCCTTTTGAACGAAGAAAATTTAGAGAAATATATTGTCTTAGTAAAGAAGAATGTAAGTCTCTTATTGATGAAATCAAATCATTAATGGAGAGTAAAGTGTCATTATCTAAATTATTAAACCAAGTTATTTCCTCAATTTTTTCAACTAATGAGTTTATTTTATTTGTCTTTTCAGTAAATGTTTTTTTAAATTCTAGAATCTTGTCTATTAGCATATTAATTCTTGGCTCATCAAATACAGATTCTTTCTTTTCTTGCAACGAAAAAGCCCTAACTTTTTCAAAAGTATCTGCAATTTTAGGTTTATATTCTAGACAGTCCATTTTTACTAACTTTTATTAAATTTCTAACGTGAATATAGTAGCTTTTGTTTTCAATGTAGAATTTGTCTTATGTTTTTACATCCCCTTAGCTTCTTAAACGGCTTATTTTCAGCATTAAACACAACACATAAATATAAGCTCCTTTTCCAGGTTGCTAAAAAATTAATGAATTGATTCCCAAAACCTTTCATGTCGCCTTTTTATATTGGCGATTTATTTTTTTGCTTTATAAAATATCGCCTTTTAGCCATACATCACTAAAGGCACAAGCCCCGTTAATATTTTTTAATGCAGAGCTTTTCGTGGGGGCTTGCGGCTATTCTTTCTAATGTTGTGCGATAGTTGCTAGTCTTTCAGTCTGTTTGGTATATCCATGCTTTCATGTAGAATCCGGATGATTTCTAATTCACTATCCAAAACCCGGTAGAAGATTATGAGAGACTTAACTTTTGAAGAACGATAGCCCTCCCGGATATGATGTTGATCCTTCCCTGAGTTTGGGTGAGCTTTTAAGAAATCAATTTCATTAATTATGATAGAATGATACCTATCAGCTTGCGTTAAAGACCATGTATGCAGCGTGTACAACCAAATATCTTCTAAGTCAAAAATTGCCTGCTCTTTGAAAATCACTTTTAATATTTTCAAAGATGCTTTTTATGAAGAGCAGCTAAATGTTTTTTGGGATCAAAGTTTTCTACTCTTTTAGATCGTTCACCCTTTTTTAAGGCTGTAACAAGATTCTTTTTCATTACCTCTTCGGTTTCAAGCAATCTTAAGGCAGTACGCACCACTTCACTAGCGGAAGTATAACGCCCAGATGAGACCTCGGTATCAATGAATTTTTCAAAATATTCTCCTAGTAAAATTGAAGTATTTCTGGCCATAATTGATTCTTTTGCTTTCTCAAATATACCAATAGTTGGTATAATGGTGAAATACAATTTCGCAAAACACATAAATAGAAACCCCTTTTCAAGTTGCTAAAAAATTAATGAATTGATATTTTAAGACTATTTACGTCGCCTTTCTATATTGTCGATTTGTTTTTTTGCTTTCTAAAATATCGCCTTTTAGCCGTACATCAATAAAGGCACAAGCCCCCGTTAATAACTTTTTAATGCGGGGCTTTTTCGTGGGGACTTGCGGCTATT
>JBGSMI010000035.1:0-5330 GCA_041740215.1 Ferruginibacter sp. | reverse complement strand
GGAAGAAGTGCTGTCGCAAATGAATTTGTAACTGGTGGCAATGTAAATCAACACGTTTGTTTAATTAGGACATATAAAGACTTTTTAAGCCCTTCCTTTCTAAATCAGTTTTTAATTTCTGATTTTGGTCAAAAGCAAATTGATAGTTTCCAAGCAGGTGGAAATCGTCAAGGATTAAATTTTGTCCAAATCCGTTCTCTATCAATTCCTATTCCCCCATCCATCAAAGAACAACAAAAAATCGCTTCTTGTCTTTCTTCCTTAGATGCACTCATCACCGCACAAGCGGAGAAAATAGCCCAATTAAAGTTGCATAAAAAGGGATTGATGCAGGGGTTGTTTCCAAAAATAAATGATTAACAGATTATGGAAAATTGGATACATACAGCGATACAGCTTTTAACACGAAGTTTAAAACCCATTCCACAGGAATTGAATGAATTGGATTGGAAAAGTGGCTTGTCGGATAAAAGTGAACGCCTAGCCCAGCACATATCGGCTTTTGCCAACTATCCAACAGGTGGCTACTTAGCTTATGGTATTGGAAATGATGGTTCATCAAAACCGCTTACAAGGCAAGAAATTGACGAAATTGTGCAGAAATTAGGAAATATTGCTCGAAACAATTTGGCACAACCCGTTGGTATCGATCACGCAGTAGCTGATTTTAATGGTCAGGCAGTTTTATTGATTAGAATTCCTGAATATCACGATAAACCCGTAAATCTTAGAGGTGGAGATATTTACAATAGTTATAAACGAAGTGCCGGACAAACCGTAAAACTATCACGACAAGAGATAAAATCGCTGATTACATTGTCAACGGGTATTGATTTTGAATCTCAATCTGCCCAAGCCAATGTAAAAGATGATGATGTTTTAAAGTTAATAGATTATGATAGCTATTTTACGCTCCAGGAAAAGAGATTGCCAGATACCAAGTTGAGTATTTTACAAACATTGGCCGGCGAAGATTTAATCAGGAAAACGAGTCCTGGATGGGATGTATTGAATTTAGGGGCTATTCTATTTGCAAAGGATTTAAAAAGTTTTAAAGACTTAAAACGGAAGGCAGTTCGTGTAATTGTTTACCAGGAAACAAGTCGTATTAATGCTTTGAAAGAGCAAGAAAGCGGTAGAGGTTATGCTTCGGGATTTGAGGGATTGATAAATTACATAATGGATCAGTTACCTTCCAATGAAGTAATTGAAAATGCACTCAGAAAGAAGGTAAAAGTTTATCCTGAAGTAGCCATTAGAGAGTTTGTTGCAAATGCGTTGATTCATCAGGATTTTTCTGTTACAGGTTCAGGCGTAATGGTTGAAATATTTACAGATAGAATTGAAATTACAAACCCGGGAATTCCATTGGTTGATGTAAATAGATTCATAGATACTGCACCTAAATCAAGAAATGAAAGTCTTGCTTCTCTAATGAGACGATTAAATATATGTGAAGAACGTGGTAGTGGAATTGATAGAGCCATTACTGCGATTGAAGTTTATCAATTGCCTGCACCTAAATTTATCAGAGGAGATGATTATACAAGAGTAATTTTATATGCTCCGACAGCATTAACGAGAATGAGTATTGAAGATAGAATAAGAGCTTGTTATCAGCACACTTGCCTGAATTATGTAAATAATCATGTAGTAAATAACCAGTCCGTAAGAAAACGATTTAAAATAGCGGTTAACAATGTTTCAATGGCATCAAAAATTATATCTGAAACCACAGATGCAGGTTTGATAAAAGCTTTAGACCCTGAAAATTCATCTAAAAAATTTGCATCTTATATACCTTTTTGGGCTTAATTTTTATTTCATTGGAAAATCACGATATCGCACAATAACATCATAATACATTGACAAACAAACAGTTGCTTATTTCTTTTAAAAGACACTTAAGCAAAATTTAATAGAACAAATGACAAATAAAGACCAACAACAATTAGGTAAAACCTTATGGAATATAGCAGATGATCTGCGAGGTGCAATGAATGCGGATGATTTCCGGGATTATATGCTTTCGTTTCTTTTTCTTAGGTATTTATCTTACAACTATGAAGAAGCATCAAGGAAAGAATTAGGCAAAGATTACCCCAATTTGCCTTCCACGGATAAGCGCACACCGCTTTCAATATGGTATGCATCCAATAAAGATGAAGTAGTTGAATTTGAAAAACAAATGCGAAGAAAAGTGCATTATGTAATAGAACCTTTCCACTTGTGGAGTAACATCAGCGAAATGGCTCGCACCCAAAATCCGGAGCTATTGGTAACACTTGAATCAGGCTTTAGATACATCGAGAACGAATCGTTTGAAAGTGCATTTCAAGGCTTGTTTTCTGAAATCAATTTGAATTCAGAAAAATTGGGAAAAACATCAGCCGAAAGAAACAGGAAACTCTGCACCATCATTCAAAAAATTGCAGAAGGCATTGCAGATTTCTCTGCCGACTCTGATACACTTGGCGATGCTTATGAATATTTGATAGGGCAGTTTGCAGCGGGTTCCGGCAAAAAAGCCGGTGAATTTTATACACCACAACAAATGTCAACCATCCTATCTAAAATCGTGCTTTTGGATAGTCAAGATCCTTCAACCG
Organism: Ferruginibacter sp.; assembly: GCA_041740215.1. Taxonomy (GTDB): domain Bacteria; phylum Bacteroidota; class Bacteroidia; order Chitinophagales; family Chitinophagaceae; genus Ferruginibacter. The sequence continues at coordinate 2,721 of JBGSMI010000035.1, read as the reverse complement.
GTTTTAGAAAAAAGTTGGAAAAGATTTTAGATATAACCTGTGGTTCTGGTTCCTTATTACTAAATCTGAGAAGCAGAGCCAAAGAAAATGGTGGTTATGTTGGTAAAATATACGGTCAGGAAAAGAACATCACCACTTACAACCTTGCTCGTATGAATATGCTTTTGCACGGGATGAAGGATACTGAGTTTGAAATATTTCACGGCGACACTTTGCTCAATCAGTGGGATTTGTTCAATGAGTTAAATCCGGCAAAAAAGGTAGAATTTGACGCCGTGGTTTGTAATCCGCCTTTCAGTTTGCGATGGGAACCCAACGATACCTTGGCAGAAGATTTTCGTTTCAAGGGTTATGGTTTAGCCCCAAAATCAGCAGCCGATTTTGCTTTCTTATTGCACGGTTTTCATTTCTTAGGCAAAGAAGGAACAATGGCAATCATACTGCCACACGGTGTTTTATTTCGTGGTGGTGCTGAAGAACGAATCAGAACAAAACTGCTGAAAGACAATAACATTGATACCGTTATTGGATTACCAACCAACCTTTTCTATTCAACTGGCATTCCAGTTTGTATTTTGGTGTTGAAAAAATGTAAAAAGTACGATGACGTTTTGTTTATCAACGCCAGCGGGCATTACGAAAAAGGCAAAAGACAAAACACACTCAGAGAAGGAGAGAATGGAGAACCCAACGATATTCAAAAAATTGTTGAAACATATCAGTACAGGCCCGACAATGTTGAGAGATATGCACGCAGGGTTTCAATGGATGAAATTGAAAAAAATGGTTACAATCTCAACATATCAAGATATGTTAGTACGTCATTAGATGAAATTCAAATTGACCTGGAAGGCGTAAACAATAAATTGACTTTAATAAATGAAAGTATAAAAACAAATACAGCGGAACACAATAAATATTTGAAGGAGTTAGGATTGAAACCGATTTAAAATGCCTATGCTATTTGCAAGCACAATTAAAAATCGCACAAGCCTGCGCACAACCTAAGTTTTTAATAGCGCTTGCAAAGCCGACCCGAAAATAAATTATTTTTTAAAAAATTTTCCGGCCCTTAAAAAAAAATAAAAAACGCAACGCACAGCCGACACCACAGTGAAACAGCAACTCAATATTGTCAATGGTTTGCAAGGACAGAGAACAGAAGGCCAGCTAATAACAGCGGTTTGGCAAAAGTGGCGGTTCAGTGCTTCGTATGACAGTTTTGTGGGTGAACAACCAGCAGTGCTTCGTATCAACATTTGTGGTAAAAATAGCCACTTTCGCCAAGCCGCAAACCAGTGTGCTTAATACTAAACTTTAACCATTAAAAACGCTATCCATTATTTTATACTTAGTTATTTTTTCAACATCTTTATTAGGACAATTCGATTTCAAAAGAGACCCTTATTTATCAAGAAAGACTGACTTTATTCCTGATACGGTGCAAAAGTTCGTAAATATTAAAAAGCCAGCTTTTGTTGATCGTGTTTTTAAAGTTGAGAAAGACTATGGTTTCAAATTTCGCTTTTGGTATAGCGGAACATTTATCCCCTCAACGGTAGTTTTCATTTTGACACAACGCAATAAAAAGTGGTCAGCCAGGTATTTTGCACCAAACAACAATTGGCAAAAAGACGGAAAACAAGTCATTGGAATTGCGGTTGACCAATCAAGCATGACCAGCTTTGGGAATTGTTGGTAATGAGTGATGTATTACCGCTTAAAACGCAGCAGGAAATAAAAACACCCATGGTTAAGTATGAAATTGATACCTCAAACTTAGCATACGCTAATGGACGAAGGCTTTATATAAACAACGGAGCTTCGTATGAATTTGAATTAATAATACCAAATAGCTCACGATACTATTCTTATCATTGCCCACAAAGGTGATCATACCGGAATTGCTAATAGCCTCCGGCTTTGCTGCGGAGTTGATTCCGATACCTGAAAAGATAAAAAGTCTGTTGGTGTTTGTTGGCAGTGTAAAGAGAAAAACAAAACTTCAAAAATATGCCATATGTTTTGGATGAGTTGTGTAAATCCATTAATTTAAATCTGTAATTGTATTTACGCAGCTCGACATCACACAAAGCGGCCTCATTGGAAATTTTTAGTCAATCATGTACTATGCGGTGTCTTATCTTTTTTAGTTGTTTTTAGTTTCAGATGACTTTTAATAAATCTAAAAAGGAAATTGAATTTTAAAATAATAAAAATCACTAAATCAGCAACATGGAAAAGAAACGCAGAATAATTATTGCAGTTTTACTTTTATTGACAATAATAAACTTTACAAGACTGACCGGCAATGATAATATCAGGGCTATTCAGTTTGTTTCAATATTTGCTATTGGTGCTCTATCAGGGTTATTGTTAAACGAGTTTGTGACCTTATTTAAAGCAAAAAGAAAATAACTTTCGCCAGACGGTGAAACGAATGCAAAACAAGTCTGGTACTAGCTAATAGTACCCGGTAAAAATGCCCAAAAAAAATAGCGATTCGTGGGAGCTTTTGCTTATCATGTTTAGGCGCTAATCCCTTAAATCTTCTTATGTTTTGGCAAGATATTTTTCACTATACGCTGTAACATAACATGGATAAGGCTTTGGGAGGAAAAATCAAAAACTCAATATTTGCATATTGCCTTTTGCCAATTACCTATTGCCTATTGCCTATTGCCTATTTGGTTCTGGCTTGTCCAGTTTAAGTAGAAAACC
>JBGSMI010000026.1:0-25458 GCA_041740215.1 Ferruginibacter sp. | reverse complement strand
AGGGTCGTTATACCTAATTGGGTTATTTGCAGAATAAACATACGGACTCCATCGTCTACTAATTTCAGATAATGGATCTAATTGATGGAATCGTCCTATTTGAGGATCGTAGTTCCTTGCTAAAAAGTCATATAATTCCAGCCCACTACCATCACTAAATTCCTTCTCCTGCTTTTCCTTGCCGCTATACTCAAATTTGTTATCAAGTTTCCCAGCCGCCTTAGAAGATATCCCAGCCATGGTCAACCCAAACGGATAATAATGCGTTTCTTCTACTATAGCCCCAGCTTTGTGCTCTACAATTAAATCATCAAAATATACATTACCCTTACTCTCGTTACTGACGTAAACATAAAGATAACCGTTTTTCATTATTGTAAATATCATTCCCATTATTTGCCTGCATTACCTCGCGTTCTGTTGTTCCGGTAATAGCAGGAATCGGTACTGCCCCGTAACTTCCTGTTACTAGTTTAAATTGTTCTTCATCCAATATCATCCAGTTTAAATAGGCTTTTGGAACACCAGGTTGAGGCGTGGGTTGTTTGGGCAAAAATTGATTGATTGGCGCTGATAAAACATTAGAAGATGTTATTTGTGCAGCAGTTGCCTTTCCTATACCTGCTATACCTGCTGCCAGCTTTTTATTAACTCATCTTTGTATTCGTTTCTTGTAAAAACGTCAATCCGGTTGATTGTGGCAAAGCTGATGAAATACGCTTTATTGCTATCCCGGAATTTATATTTACGGCTCATGATTTAAAGCCACAAAAATATAAATAGCAGTTTTATAGAAAGCTTTATGACTGCTGGTTTTGAGTTTTTTTATAGTTGTTGGCGTTTGCTGTTTTGCAATAGGCGTTTGGTGTTTTGCAACATTGGCTGCTCAAAATTATTAGCTCTTTTGGTTGTCTGGCACAAGTATAGCCAACTCACAATACCTTTGCTACCAAGCTTGCGTCAAGTGCAAGAGCCTGCTGCTTTGGAAGAGCAAGCCTGGACCAATAGTGGCAAGCGTAAAACGACCAAATAATCAATGATAGCAGAACAACTCAAAAAAATATTTGACCCCTTTGTTTGCCTAAATATTCAGGTATGGGAGAACTTTGAAAAATTGGGAGTAGTAGAAATTTTTTCACGAGAAACCGTTTTGAAAGCATCAAATACAAAAGAAAAATATTTGAATATCATACTAAAAGGAAGTGGAGGAAACTTAATTTGGAATAAAAATAATTTTGTTTGTATTGATATTGCTTTTGAAAATGAATTTTTATGTGATTACATGTCGTTTACATTGCAGAAACCAACGCCTATTGAAGTGAGGCTCTTTGAGGATGCAACTATTTTCCGCATTTCACATCAAAATTTTCAACAAACCTTGGAAAATGGAAACTTTGGTGAAAAGATTTCAAGACTTGTTGCCGAAGCATCATTTATTGACAAGCAGCAACAGCAAATTGACCTGTTGACTAAAACTGCAAAAGAAAGATACATTGAACAGTTACAAACCAGAAAAGGAATAGAAAAGATGCCCCTGAAATACCTGGCATCTTACCTCGGGATTACACCGCAAAGTTTGAGCAGAATCAGAGCAGAAAAAATTTGAGACTTACCAAATGGTAACTACTCTGACTGAAAAGTTAGATATTATTGCATCAGTTTATCAGTTTATCAATTTAAACTTTATATAATGATGAAAAAAAATCTCTTTTCGTTGCTTTTTTGTTTTTTGCTTTGCCGAGGTAGCCTATTAGCACAGAATGAAACCAAAACTCTATTTGGTGATAATGGTTTAGTAAACACCAAAAATTTAGGCTTTTTCGTTGCACCAAGCTATGGGTTCACTCAAATGGACGGCAGTAATGCCACTCTCTTAAATTTAAGAAGTGGAATCAGTTTTAAAGATAAATTTACAATCGGTGGTTACTTTAACATTTCACATAATGAAAGCAAACCCCAAAGTGAAACAGTGCCGAATGCATATTTGGAGTATTGGACAGTTGGTGGATTTGCTGAATATACTGTCCTATCAAAAAAACTTATTCACCTAACATTTCCATTATATGTTGGCTATGGAAAAGTCAAAATGTACAATGAAAATGGTGTTTCAGGGCTAGGTAAAGAAAATTTATTCCAAATCGAACCATCAGCTTTATTAGAAGTCAATTTATTCAACAACACTCGTTTAAATCTTGGTGCAGGTTACCGATTTGTTGGAGAGATGGAGTATCGTAATTTAAACCAAACCGACATTTCAGGTTTGACAGTATATTTTGGACTTAAATTCGGAGTTTTTAGATAAATCTAAATAATTAGACCCCGTGGGGAATATTTTCATGGAATCAAAAAGTTAAAAATATCGAAATAGGCTAATCAACACTAAATGAATATAATGATGCAAAATACTGAAAATTCCAAAGCAATACCTTTATCAAAAACTCTTGCGGTTCTTATTGGCTTTCCAATAATAGCCACGCTCATTTCCTTATTGCTTTTAAATCGTCCACTAATTACAAATATAGGACTTGACTTCTTCAATACCTTCTGGATAATAATAATTGGTTGGTACTTAATCCAAATCTATATTGTTTCAAAAATTCTTCATACAGCAGGTTGGAAATGGGTAGATATTGGATTTCCATTTTCTAAGAAGAAAACATTTTATTTCATTGGAGGCTATTTACTTGTTGCGTTTGGTTTGCTTGTTTTTATTGAATTAGCTTTAGCAAATTCAATAGTAGATACAGAAAAAATGAACAATATTTCTTCATTGACACCCAAGACAACAACGGCAAGAATAATATTTATTATTATGGGTTTGACCGCGGGGTTAGCAGAAGAAATTGTTTATAGGGGATTTGCTGTAAAAGCGTTGGTTAGTAATAGAATCAACAAATGGTTGGCGGTTTTTGCTGCGACTATTCCTTTTATTTTTCAACACGGATTAAAATCAATAGACCAATTTTGGTGGTTTTTAACTTGGGGTGTTGTTTTTGGGATACTTTTTTTATGGCTCAAAAAATTAACTTTCAACATCATTATTCATTGGCTTGTCATATTGTCTGCAATGATTGCCATTTTGCAAGTCATACAATAAAATCGTCAATTTCTGTAATTGAGACAAATGGTATTGTGACGAACAAAACGCCAGTACTTAACAGCGGTTTGGCGTAATGGCGGGTTTAAGTACTTCGTATGACACTTTTGTGATAGGTTCAAGTGCAGTTCTTCGATTGAAGTTTTGGTGCTAAAAATCCGCCACTACGCCAATCCTTTTCCGTTAGCGGGCTTTGTACCCGACACTAGGTCTTCCGACTATCTTCGACATATTGTTATCATTTGGACTTTTATTTAACCACAACACTATCAATGCCTCTTTAACAAAATAACAATTAAATATCAGCTAATATTTATTGTTTATCAATAATTATTAATCATCTTTGACTCATAATTTAAATATGAACAGCTATGACAGAGAAAAATGATTTTATTTTAAAAGTATTAAATGTAGTATCGTGGATAATTTTCATCGGACTTTGTATTGAGTCAGGAGCCTTAATTTTCAATTTTATTTTGACCCTTTTCAAGCCAATTGCTTCCAATAATATTTATAAGGGGTTAAACCTTTCAGAAATGTACGAAAACCAATTTGCTCATTTTATTGGCGTGATGAGTTTTATCGTTGTTCTATCTATACTTAAGGCTTATTTATTTTACCTTGTTGTAAAAATATTCATGAAATTAAATTTAGTAAAACCTTTCAATGTTGAAATTGCCGACCTTGTGCAAAAGATAAGCTTAGAGGCATTTGCAATTGCTATTGTCAGTATTATTGCGCATCAATATACAAAGAGGCTCATTCAATCTGGGTACGAAGTAAATCTTGTAGAAAAATACTGGGATGACACCGCCGCATTTCTGATGATGGCAGCTATTATATTTGTAATTTCACAAATATTCAAAAAAGGTATTGAAATACAAAACGAAAACGATTTAACTGTATAAGCTATGCCAATCATCGTGAACTTAGATGTAATGATGGCAAAGCGAAAGATGTCGCTTAATGAACTATCCGAAAAAGTTGATTTAACACTCTCTAATCTTTCCATCTTGAAAACAGGAAAAGCAAAAGCAATTAGATTTAGTACTTTAGAATCTATTTGTAAAGCCTTGAACTGCCAGCCTGGAGACCTTTTAGAATATGTTAATGACAAGAATAGAACAACGACCCCCTAACAGCACGTAAAAAAATCGCGGGGAAGTGGGAATATAAACAGTTATGCATTTAATAAATATTGTGCGTTTAAACAAGTTAGTACACCTAATCCATCGCTCCTTCGTCTATCATTCATAAATAAAAGAGCGATTCAAAAGACTCGAAAAAAATCAACTTCAGCTAACATTCGGGCTGCGCAGTATAAACAGGTCTCCGACCATACACTGCCGCAACCCGACCGTTACCTGCGATTTTAAAAATTCCTGCTCCACGAGCCAAATGACGAAAAAATAAAAAAGCCAAATACTTTGCAACCGAATTTTGAGTTGCTTGTCTACTAAGAAAATATGAGCAATGAAAGCAATAATCTTTCAAACAAAGTTTTTGTTACTAATATCTTAAGTAAAAAAATTCAGGACTTTGCCGTTGTGGTAAAAAATACAGAAAAATTGGTAACTCAAATTGTACGGAAAATGACTGCAAATGAAGACGATCAAAAAGACCTTGTGCAAGATATTTATTTAAAAGCCTATCAAAATTTGTCGTTTTTTCAATTCAAATCTAAATTATCTACTTGGATTGCTAACATTGCCTACAATACGAACATAAATTATCTTCAAAAAAGAAAGTTTCAATCATTGGGATTGAAGCAATAATTGAAGATAAGTTTGTGGTTACCGAAAATCCGGAGTTTGTGGCAATCAGAACAGAAACATTGGGAATTCTTAACGCAGAGGTAAATAAACTGCCCAGTTATACAAAACTTTAATTACGTTATACCATTTAGAAGAATTGCCTAACAAGGAAATTGCAGAAATTGTAAATTCCGGGCATGTTGACCCACCCTTCCGGGATGTTACACCATGTTGGCGCAAGCACCTCTTCGAACTGCCAAACTTTGTATTGGCGCAAGGGTGTAGCGCTGGATAAGTGCGTCGGTTATCCTTGTGCCTGGCCGATTGCCGCAAAGTAAGTTTTCCTTAACAAAACTCCGCCGATTGAATGATGCCATCATTTTTTGCAAAATGTTTTGCACTGCTGTATACCCATTGTTCCGGTTCATACACAAACCCGTTTACACCAGGATTCTGGTGAATGTAAAATACAATCTCTGCAAACATTTGCCGGTTTAATATTTCGATTGGTATATTGTGTTGCTGCCAGCATTGCCAGTTAGTATTATTGCTGTTCTTCTTGCCTGCTCGCTGCATCATCCAAACAACCCATTCCCTCCAGCTTTTCTGCGGATGTTCTTTTATTAGACTTTTTAATTCGGATGAAGTATGGCATTTCATATCCGTTACAATATCTTCCAATGGTTTATCGTGGCTGCTTATGATCATGTGTAGGTGGCTTGGCATAATGCACCAGGCATATATCTCAAGTTCCTTTTTTTGCTGACAATGCTTTCAGCTTTTTAGTAACTCCTCTTTGTAATCGTTTCTTGTAAAAACGTCAATCCGGTTGATTGTGGCAAAGCTGATGAAATACGTTTTATTGCTTTCCAATAATTTATATTTACGGCTTATGATTTAACGCTACAAAAATATAAATAGCAATTTTATAGAAAGTTTTATGACTGCGGGTTTTGAATTTTTTTATAGTTGTTGGCCTTTGTTGTTTTGCAACAGGCGTTTGCTGTTTTGCAATATTGGCTGCTCAAAACTTATTAGCTCTTTTGGTTGTCTGGCAAAAGCATGGCGAACTCATAATACCGTTGCTACCAAGCTTGTGCCAAGTGCAGGAGCCTGCTGATTTAGAAGAGCAAGCTTGCACCAATAGGGGGGTAAACAATAGTTGTCCCAATATTATTTAATCTTCCTGTTGTTTTAATTTTTTTCAGCAGACTCACACAATATTTTTAAAAAGCCGCACAGTGCAGTATAGTTTAATCACTACGTCAGTTGATATTTACACCGAAGTTATGATTGCTTTTACAAGAATTTTTTCTTTACAGCTTTAAGTTTTGCTGATATCCCAATATTCATTTTGAACGATATTACTATCAGTTGCTTTTATTTTTAAAAGTGATTTGCGTAGACAAATCTGTATTTATTCGATTTAAAAAAAATTATTAAACAAACAATTAATTGCTAAAACATGAAAAGTTATTTTACAAAAAAAAAGGCTGCAAATTTATTTGTATTGATGCTAATAATTAGTTTTTTCTGGGGAACTGCAAATGGGCAAATTACCAATACCATTACTTTTGAAAGTGCATCTATTGGAAGTTTAAATAATGTTGCTTATCAAGAATCAGGTTTTACTATAGAGGATGGCGCACTAGAAGAATTTTTACAAATTATAGGAACAGAAGACGGATACCCCAGTAAATCCATCTTTAATTTAAATTATGACAGAATTATTCGGTTGCGAAAAACTGACAATTCCGTGTTTGATTTAGCTTCCTTTGATTATGCAGGTGGCCGGTGGGGAGAAATTGCAGATGCCTCAGTTACAGGTTATTTACAGGCGGGTGGAACCATTACAGCTAATACATCTTCGGGGCTTAAAAACTATACCAACCTTTTACTAAACTGGAAAAATCTCACTAAAGTAGAAATCAATTTTAGGACCGGTACAAATACCGCTTATGGGGCATTAGATAATTTTGCTATTGGATCTCATGAATTACCAGCAGATTTAACACCACCTTCAATACCAACAGGGTTAGCGTCATCTGCAATCACTGCTACTTCCTTTGATGTATCGTGGAATGTTTCAACCGATAATATAGGCGTAACCGGGTATGAAATATTTGTTGATGGTGTATTAAAAGGCACATCCGCTACTACATCATTTAGTATATCCGGATTAGCAATATCAACTGTTTATGCCATTACGGTAAAAGCGAAAGATGCAACCGGGAATTTATCTGCGGCTAGTTCAACTTTAAATGTTACTACCATTCCTATTCCAGTATTTAACATTACCTATACAGAAGGTACGGATACGGCTCCAACAGTTTCCAATATCGATTTATTACAAATTGCTGCCACAGTTTCTTCATCTTCAGGTACATTTGATAATGAGGGTAGTGGCGGATTGTCTGTACTTACCAATGGCAATGCCACCAACGGCATAGCAAACAGAGCTGGTATCTCCTCCGGTTCAAGCATCACCTATACATTCAATACAACGGTAAATACAGCCGGTTATAATATTAACGAAATAAGTATTTTCTCTTCCTGGAATGATAACGGAAGGCTAACGCCCAATGTTACAGTTTTATATGCCCTCGCATCCGATCCGGGTACGTTTATTTCATTGGGTACAACTGAGTTTACACCTACAGTTGTTTTTCCAAATCCCTGGACAAAATCAATTTTTGCAATTGGAGGTGGATCAACTTTAAGTGGCGTAGTGGCTATAAAATTTGATTTTGGCGCACAGCAAAATGGTTTTGTTGGATACACAGAACTGGATGTTATTGGAATACCTACAGGATCTGGAGGAGGTGCAGATGTATCTCCCCCAAGTATTCCTGCCAATTTAGTTGCTAATAATATTGCTTCCAATGCCGTTACCTTAAGCTGGGATGCAAGTACCGATAATTTTGGTGTAACCAGTTATGATGTGTATGAAGGGGCAACGCTTGTTGGTTCGCCAAATACCAATACCTATACTGTAAGTAATCTGTCGTCTTTAACTGCCTACACTTTTACAGTAGTTGCAAAAGATGGAGCAGGCAATGTATCAGCGGCTAGTACAGCTTTAAGTGTCACGACCATTTCGGGGCCGGTTTTTAGCATTGTATATACAGAGGGTAATACAAATGCCCCTTCTGTATTAAACGATGATTTATTGCAAACTTCCGCAACACTAACAGCATCTTCTGGTAATTTCACCAATGAAGGAAGCACCGGATTAGCAACTTTAATTAACGGAACCGCATTGAGTGGCATTGCAAACAGAGCTGCCATATCAAATAATTCAAGCATTACCTACACGCTAAATACAACCATCAATGCGTCAGGCTATAATATCCGTGGCATAAACATTTATAGTGGCTGGGGCGATCCCGGCAGATTAATACCTAATGTAAAAGTGCTTTATTCTTTGGTGGCCGACCCTGCTACTTTTTTAACACTTGGAACGGCTACGTTCAATCCATCGAGCGGCGCTCCAAATCCCTGGACAAAATCCAGTTTTACTGCCAATGGTGCTGTTATTGCAAGCGGCGTTGCTGCCCTGAAATTTGATTTCGGAAACCAGCAAAACGGTTATGTTGGTTATTCGGAGATTGACGTAGTTGGCAATCCTGATGGTCCGGATAATATTGTCCCTTCCACCCCAACAGCATTTACTTCTGACAGTATCACCGCTTCATCTGTTGTTTTAAATTGGACTGCAAGCACAGATAATTTTGGTATAGCTGGCTACGAAATTTATGAAGGAAGCAATTTGCTGGCCCTTACTTCAAATAATACTTATAAAGTAACCGGATTAAGTGCAAGTACAACTTATAGCTTTACAGTGAGAGCAAAAGATGTATCAGATTTGTTCTCTGTTGCAAGTGAACCACTCAGTGTTACAACAAGTGCACCAGATATAACGCCGCCATCAATTCCATCTGGTTTGGTTATTTCAGCCATCGCTCCATCTTCTTTTAGATTGAGTTGGCAGGCTTCTACTGATAATTTTGTAGTCACCAGGTACATTGTATACCTCGGTACCGATTCTGTAGCGACAGTTTCAGGATTAACTTATACTTATACTGGGCTTACGCCAGCTACTTTATACACTGCAAGTGTGGTAGCGGTAGATGATTCTTATAATAAATCTGCCGCCAGTTCGCAGGCAACTGCCACTACACTGGCTTTTCAACTGGAAGGCTTTACCGAAGATTTTAATGATGGCGACCTCAATGGCTGGAGTGGAGGCACCTACGGGCTAAGCAATGATGGTAACAAATTAAAAGTCGTAGCAAATAAAGGTGGTAGTGCCTGGTCTGCTTTCTCTTACACTTTCAATATGGCTGATATATCGGTGTACCCATATATCACTTTTAAAGCCAAATCAAAGTTTGACGTAAATCTTACCATAGCTGTTGGTAATTTACCAGGTGTTGTAGATGCTTATCCATTAAGGTTAAAAACCATTGATGGATTCAATTCTCAGGAAATTCTTGCTGGAAATAGTGAGTGGCAGGAATATACCTTTGATTTTTCAGGTGTAACACATGCCGATTTATCAAAAGTTGACTACATGCAGATTTTGGTAAACCCACTAGGCATTATCAGTGCACTACCCGATTCAAATATTTTTTATATTGAGGATCTTCGCATTGGTAAAGATGCTAAACCCATGGCAGCGGTTACATCCATCAGGGATATATCATTTAAAGCCGGCACTGTTGAACCCAAAACAATACGTTTTTACGGCTTAACAGATGGATCTGATGGAACTAATCCACTTACCATCACCGCTACAAGTAGTAATACTGCTGTAGTACCAAACCCTGTTGTTAATTATACAAGCCCTGCAAAACTTGGTTCATTAACCGTAGCACCCAATAACGGGGTATCAGGTGAAGCTGTTATTACCCTTAAGATATCAGCAGCCGGCGTTACAGATAAGCTCTCTACCTTTAAAGTAAATGTAATGGCTAATCAGGCACCGGTAATGAAACCAATAACCAATTTGTTGGCCAATATTGGGCAAGCCGTAGAAATTCCATTATTAGCTATAAATGATGGGGATGGCGATACCGAACAAACCATTAGTATTACTGCTTTCAGCAGCAATACTACTTTCTTGCCTGCTGGTAATATCAGCATTAATCATGCAGCAACAGCATCAACCGGGTTGCTTACCCTCACTTCAGCCTCGTCCATTCCTGTGGGCTCTGTAGTTCAGCTTACCGTTAAGTTAAAAGACAATGGTGGTATTGATTTAAATGGAGTTGACAGTAGTAAGTACACTTTCAATGTTACTTTTTATGATAAAGTAAATAAGGTCCCTGTAATCACGCCAACAGGTATTGTAAGAATTAATGCTCAACCTCAACCAAGAAGCATACTCCTGAATGGTATTGGCGATGGCGACGATGGAACGCAAACACTTAACGCTACAGTAGTTGCTACTAATAGAGTCGGTACTAACTATACAGTAGGGCCAATTGCCAATGGAAAGGCATTTCTCAATTTCAACCTTACAGGTAATATTGGTACAGATACCGTAGTCGTTAGGCTTACCGATAATGGAGGAGCTGGCAATAACGGGCCATTATTTGTAGAGGATACTATAATTATTATTGGCAATATTGCGCCACAGACCTGGTATGTAAATAATTTTGACAATGCAGCCGATATTAACGGTTGGAGTGGTGATGGAGCCGCTCATACTTTTGCGGTAGCAAATAGCCAATTGCATATTAAAACAGATATCCGTTCACTTTCTTACCCTGGTATCTTTGTAGATTTAATGCAGCATACAGGTGGAAAATATATTGACATATCTGCTAAAAAATATCTCTCTTTTAATTTAAAGGGAGCTACTACCAATACTAATAAGCCGGGCACTATTTCTATTGCCCTGTTGGATGACAATGCATTGGCAGATGGTTATCATACCCGAACAATGTTTATAAAAAATGTTCCGGCAGATGGACAGTTTCATAAGTATGTATTTGACTATACCAATCTTTTCTACACACAAAATAATCTTACCCTCGACAGTACGCATATTAAAGGTCTATTGATTAATATAGACAATGATTGGTTTAATGCCTACACGGGTGATTATTATTTTGATGATTTTAAATTAGGTGATTCTGCTGAGGTAAATTTTGTTCCACGCAATACCATTGCAGATATAAGTGACAGAACCTATTCAAAAGGCCAGGTACCAGCAGCAATTCGTTTAACTGGTATTTCTGATGGTAAAGGAAACCTAACCACTAATTTATTGGTGAGTGCAAATAATTCTGTAGTTGAAAATCTGGCAGTTACTACGGCAGTAAATGGTGAGGCAGACTTAACATTTACCCTCAATACACCGATAACAGATAGTACTAAAATCCGGATTATTGCAGATGATTTATCAAGTGCTATTGATTTACCAGACACTACATATCTGAATGTGTATGTAGTGGATACGGCTTCTGCAGCTACCGTAGAGGTAAGGATTAACTTAAATCAGCAATACCAGACTATGATAGGAATGGGTAGTGTAGGTGCATCTAATTCGCCTGCAGGATTTGCAACAACTACAGACCAAAATTTCACCCTCATGCGTATTTTTGGTGATTTTGATGAAATGGAAAATCAAAATGATAATGGTGATCCAAACTCTATCAATATGGCTAATCTTAGCATTGATCAGGGTAAAATGGATTATTACAGAAAGATTAAAGAAACAACAACTTGTAAAGAATTTTTCTATACAGTATTAAGTCCGGCAGCCTGGCTAAAGTTGAATAAATCAAGGCATCCCGATGCAAGTACTACCTGGGCAGATAATAACAGGATTAATCCTGCATTGTATGAGGAATTTGCAGAGTTTTTGGTAATCATTATTAAAGCTATAAAAGAAAAGGCAGGTATTGATTTGAAAGGTATCAGTATTCAAAATGAACCAGAGTTTAATCAACCTTACCCATCCTGCCAGATATCAGGTGCAGAGTTTGTAGAAATAATGAGAGCAGTAGGTGACAGGTTTGCAGCAGAAGGCATCACCACTCGACTGATTATGTCTGAAGATGTTAGCTTGGGATGGACACAAAGTAGAGTTAATCCGGTAATTGCTGATCCAAGTACGAGGAAATACCTTGACATCATTGCCGTTCACAATTATGGTGAAAATGGTGTAACCGCAGGCGGCGGCTCCCAATCTTCCTGGGCAGATACCTACGATTGGTTTGCTACAACACCAGCAAAAGATTTGTGGATGACGGAAACTTCTGGTTTTACTAATAAATGGGAAGGTGAAATTGTAGAAAATTACCTTATTCCAGGCGAATTCTCTTATGCACCTGGTCCTTTTGGCTTTGGTGGATATATGTTTAGTGCTTTAAAAAGTGGCAGAATAAGTGCATGGGTAGATTTGGATCCAAAAGAAAATTCAGGACCATTGCGGGCTGCGTTTAAACAATACTCTAAATTTATAGAACCTGGTTCAATTGTAGTAAATGCCCAGTCATTTAATAACAGTGTTTTGAGTATTGCATTTAAAAATCCATTAGATAATAGTTTAAGCATCGTTTTAACCAACACATCTTATCAGCCTCAAAAAGTTCAGATAACTGGTCAGGGTGTGCCGTTAACTTACAGTAGTGTATATACTGCCAACAATGCTTATTTCAAAACAGGATTGGGTACACAAAATGGATTTTACCTGATGGCGCCACGCAGTATTGTTACGCTTAAAAGTACTCTTGCTACTTTACCGGTAAGCCTGGTCGATTTAAAAGCTACCCGCAAGGATAAGGTAATAGAGCTTACCTGGAAAACACAGCAGGAAAGTAACAACCAAGGTTTTGATATTGAACGTTCTGCTGATGGAATTAATTTTTCTCAGCCTATTGGTTTCGCAAATAGTAAAGCCATTAATGGAAACAGCACCAATTTGTTGCATTACTCTTTTAATGATGCAGCACCATTAAATGGCATAAACTACTACAGATTAAAGCAGATTGATAAAGACGGAAAGTTTGCTTACAGCAATACAGTAGTTGTTAATTTTACTGTTGCTGGTACCTATAAGGTAGCCAATATCAGTCCTAATCCAGCTCCACAGGGTGCTTCAATCAGCGTATTGATAGAGTCTGGTAAAACTGATAAAGCTATTTTGCAGGTAATGGATGCAACAGGACGGGTACTCGCAGAAAAAATGATAGTAGTGCAGGCTGGAAGTAATAGCTATATTGTTAATACCAAGACGCTCTCCGCCGGGGTTTATTATTTTAAATTGAAAAGTAGCAATTTGTATGAAAATGGTACACAGCCCTTTATTATAAGGTAGTGTACATATCAAAGGATATTTCAATGTTAAACAGTCTGGTAATTTTATCAGGCTGTTTAACATTTTAATCTATAATATCAACCTGTTTTAGTTGCTATTCATAATCTGCACCTGCCAATGGGGTGTTAATGTACAAAGGCTGCATGTTTTACGAGTAATACGGTGATTAATTGTTATGTAAGTTCAATTAATAATTCATTTAGTTTATCAAAGATTTTTTTCAGAAGTTGCTATCAAATACAATCACAGCTTTTTTACCTGCAAATTTTTTTAAGTACAATTTTTCAAAAATTACTACTAGGTTATTATACCTATCACTTCATTTTTTCTGGTTTTAAAAGAAATTATTTAAACACAATCAATTGCTAAAAAGATGATTAATTTTTTTACAAAAAAACATGCGGCATGTTTATTTTTATGGATGCTTTTCATTGGCTCTTTTTTAGGAAATGCGAAAGGTCAAATTACCAATACCATTTCTTTCGAGAGTGCAACTATTGGGAATTTGAATAATGTTGCGTATCAGGAAGCAGGTTTTACTTTGGAGGATGGTTCCTTATCAGAGTTTCTTCAAATTATTGGACCAGAAGATGGATACCCCAGTAAAACGATATTTAATTTAAATTTCGACAGGATTATCAGGTTGCGCAAAACAGATAATACTGTGTTTGATTTAGCATCTTTTGATTACGCTGGTGGACGTTGGGGTGAAATTGCAGATGCTGTGGTTACAGGATTTCTACAGTCGGGCGGAACGGTTACAACCAACACATCCTCGGGGTCTAAAACCTACACCAACCTTTTGTTAAATTGGAAAAATCTCACTAAAGTAGAAATTAATTTTAGTGGTGGCACAAGCACCTCTTATGGAGCATTGGATAATTTTGCTATTGGTTCTCTTGTACAAGATGGCTCAGCGCCATCAATACCAACTGGTTTATCATCATCCGCTATCACCGCTGCTTCCTTTATTTTATCATGGACTGCATCAACCGATAATGTAGCCTTAACTGGCTATGAAATATTTGTTGATGGTATATTAAAAGGTACTTCCGCTACTACTTCATTCAATGTTACTGGTTTATCAGCATCTACTGTTTATGCCATTTCTGTAAAAGCTAAAGATGCAGCAGGAAATTTATCCATGGCTAGTATAATTTTAAGTGTCACTACATCTGGTCAATCGCTACCAGGTGTTATCAATATTGATAAAAATATACAGTACCAGCGTATAGATGGCTTTGGTGCTTTTGGTGGAAAGGATGCGGCTTGGTCTTCAAATCCACTTTACGATGATAATTTTAATAATTTGGTGGTAAATGATTTGGGATCCAATATTGTGAGGATTGAAGTTTCTAATACATTGGAAATGATCAATGACAATGCCAGTGCGGAGATTACTGATACCACCAAATTTAGTATTACTGCCAATAATACCAATAGCTGCGATGGCAGTGGCGGGCCAATGTCCAAATGGATTGATTATATTAAGGCAATTAAGCAAAAAGCAGATGATAATGCAGAGCCATTAAAGGTAATAGCATCTTTTTGGACTCCCCCTATTTGGATGAAATATCTAGAATGCCAGTTTGGTACAGACAATACCTGGAACAGATTAAGCAACGGCGTAGGCCCAATGCCCGGTATACCCGGTGGTAAAGCAGATATGCGTTATGAGTTTGCTGAATTCTGTTCAGTTTATATAAAACTATTTAAAAAGCATACTGGTTTTGATCTGTTTGCCATTAGCCTGCAAAATGAACCAGCTTTTGCACAGCCTTACCAGTCTTGTGTATATAGCCCGGAGCAATTGGCCGATATTATTAAAATTGTTGGTAACAGGTTTAAGCAGGAGGGCATTACTGTAAAAATATTTGGGCCGGAAGATGTACAAAGCCAGGACAGAATGTTAACCTACCTAAATGCAATAGGCCAGGATGCAACTGCAAGAGAGAATATGAATATTGCGGCCATTCATGGCTATGGTAACGATGGTATTTCATCAAGTTCAGGCACTGTAGCCAACTGGAAGCAAACCTATGCTACGGCACAAAAATATAACTGGCCTCTTTGGATGACTGAAACCTCTGGTTATAGTCAGGATTGGACTCCAACCGGTGCTATTAATCTTGCAAAATCTATGCATCTTGCCTTAAAATATGGAAAAATTTCAGGATGGGTTTACTGGCAATTGAGTGAACCAGGTGGATCTAGTTTTACTCTGTTAAATGCTGGGCAGCATTCGCCGTTATCTTATATTTCAAAAAATTATTTTCGTTACATAAGGCCGGGTGCCGTGCAGGTAGAAAGCAATGTGCCTAATGATGGGGCAGGCGTTACTGCTTTTTTGCATCATGCCAATAAAACACTTACCATAGAATTACTGAATGATGGCATAGAAACAAAGGCATATAGCTTAAATATCACCGGTGGAAATATTCCTGCAAATTTTACCAGTTACAGAACATCTTCTTTAGAAAACTGTATCAATACGGGTGTAATTGCATCCACTGCAATTATTACATTGCCACCAAAAAGTCTTACTACTTTGGTGGGCACAACTATTTTAGCAGACGCTACTCTGCCTGTATCTATCTTATCGCAACCAAAAGATACCACAGTTAATCCCGGAGATCTGGTGGTATTTAGTGTAATTGCTACTGGTACACCAGGCCTTACTTATCAATGGAGAAGAAACAATGTAATCATCACCGGTGCTACAGCTCCTACTTATCAGGTGGTGGCAACAAATGCAGATAATGGTGCAGAGTACAGTGTAGTGGTGAGTAACGAATATGGAGCCCCCGTAACCAGCAGCAATGCCATATTAAGATTAAATAGTTTTGCAGGTTTAAGCATTCCATTTATTGCCACCGAGCCGGTAATTGATGGGGAGGAGGATATTGCTTGGAACAGTATTCCTTATACTCCGATGACAAAAAAGGTAATTGGAAATCTTGATCCTGCTGTTTTTTCAGGTAGTTTTAAAGCTGCCTGGGATAATACTAATTTATATCTTTATTACAACATTACAGATGCAACAATTATTCCCAGTAAAGATGATGATGTAGAGTTTTTCTTTAACGGACTAAATAACAAGCCCAGTGGTTATGGCGTACTTGATTATCAATACCGTTTTGTTTACAACAACACGCCAGTGCAAGAGACAAAGCACAACAAAATACAAGGGGTAGTTTATCAACAAATGGTTGTAACAGGAGGTTATACAACCGAAGTAAAAATCCCATGGACTACGCTTGGTGTTGTGCCAGTGGACGGTAAATTGCTGGGTATGGACTTTGCAGCCGACAATATTAACAATATAGCAGATGGCAGAAATGCTAAAATAGCATGGAATACCGACAACAACGACATTTGGTACAATCCTTCTTACATGGGTACGGGTATGTTGATAGCGGGTACCCTACCAGTTCAATTACTTAGTTTTAAAGCAACCCACTCCGGCACAGGTTCCTTATTATCATGGTCAACAGCAAGCGAATCTAGTAACAAAGGATTCTATGTTGAGCATTCTTTGGATGGACTAAATTTTTCTACGGTATCTTTTGTAAGTTCAACAGCTATTAATGGTAACAGCAACATGGTAATCAACTATCAACTGCTGCACCAGCAAATAGTAAAAGGTCTTAATTTTTATCGCCTTAAACAAGAAGATAAGAATGGTAAAATAACTTACAGCAATGTGGTAAAGTTACAATTCTCTTCTACTGGTTTTAATGTATTGAATATTACACCCAACCCTGTAACTGCCAATCATCCATTAAATATAGTGGTAGCTTCTGCTCGTAAGGATGACGTAACCTTACAGGTAATGGATGCTGCAGGAAGAGTATTGTTGCAAAATGCTGTGAAAGTGCAACAGGGCAATAATAATTTCAACCTAAATACACAAGCACTGCCAGCAGGGTTTTATTATTTAAAAATAACCGGCAGCAATAAATATGAAAATGCTACACAACGATTTGTGAAGGAGTAGCATTGGTTTAAATATTTGCATATGACTATAAATATGTTATGAAAAATCCTTTTTTTTATTTAAAGTTCCTGTTGAGTTTAACCCTTTTTTTGAGTAATAATTTGAAAGCGCAGGATACCTTTCGGGTTACACCTTTTGGTGCCGAAGGTGCCGTTATTGGTAACCTGACGCATGATATCAAATTGGGTACGCATTACCTTACTACCGATAAAAATAATAATATCCCTCCCTGGTATTTGGCTGATGTAGGTGAATCGTGCGATTATGTATTAAATATCCTTTGGAAGTTTTGGGATGAAATGCCTTATGCCTTATGCCTTCGACGGCACAAAATATTACATGATTCACCGCATACGGCCTTTTGTTGTAAAAAATATTACCTATTATGAATGATGTATGTACACAAAAAAAATTGTAATCTATTTATTTATTGTTTTTGATATCGTTTGTGTTTCATGCAATAGAACACAAACTGTTTTTTATAGAGAACTTCCTTACTCACAAAGTGAATTTATCGAAAAACTGGAATGGACCTCCGAGCCATACAGATATCCTGGTTCGGGTTCTGATATGCATTGGTGGACATGGGGAATAGACGATGCAATTTATACTGTTGACGATGATGGTGTAAATTTCGGTGGCACTGATTGGTATGCTCATGTGCTCAAAGTATCGGGTATTCCACCTAACCATCAAGTATCTACGGCTACGGATTTTGATAGTATCGACTTTCGAGCTATGATTCCTGATAAATTACTTCGTCGATATGTTTGCGGGCCCGTTGCTATTGACTCTGCTCTTTACGTTTGCATGTACGATTACGATTGGAACATCCCATCAAAACCAATTAATTACGATACACTGTATCAAAGAATAAAAATGTATAATCCCTGGTATAACCTCGATTCTACCCTAGGATATAACATGGGCTTTATTGATGCCTTATCTAAAAATGGTGGCGTTGCAGGAATTATTAAATCTGTTGATTTTGGAAAAACGTGGACGAATATTCCAAACGAAACAACGCCGATATTTTTTGAACCTGAATTTGGTGCTCCTGCCTTTTTAACTTTCGGAAAAGGAAATACCGAAACGCCCAAACATCTGGCGCCTTATATTTATGCCATTTCTAACGATGGTAGCTGGGCATCAGGCGACAATATAAGACTTGGTCGTGTGCATCGTGATAGCATTCTTGTGCGAAATGCCTGGTCTTTTTTTATGGGAACTGATAACAATAAGATGCCTGTTTGGATTCGTGATTTAAAAAGTTCAACGCCAATATTTACTGATAAAGATCATGTAGGACATCCAACCATTACCTACAATAAAGCATTAAACAGATACATTCTTTTAAATTATAGCGACATTTATCCACACCATGAAAATTCAACGCCTAAAGAATTTAAAAAATGGAATTTCGAATCGGAATTACAGATTTATGAAAGTATAAATCCCTGGGGCCCATGGTATCTTATTCATGCCGAAAAACCCTGGGGTGGTAAAGATCATTCGGCTTATCTCGGTCAAATTCCTTCAAAATGGTTGAGTGATGATGGTATGTCTGGTACAATTTTATTTGCCGGAGATTATGTTAATAGAAAGCCTGTCTACTATGGCTTTATGACGCAATCGTTTAAAATAATATTGAAAAAATAATTTTTAAAATAGTAGATGAAATATTATTTTTTTCTTTTTTCTTTTTTGCGTGTTTGATAAACACCTATTCGCAACGCAACTTTAGTAACGATGTAGATCCGCTCATTGGCAGCATGGGTGAAGGAAATATATTTATAGGTCCAACACTTCCCTTTGGAATGGTTAAGCCCGGACCCGATTGTTCATTAAATGCTAATAGTGGATATGTTGCTCCTTTAAAAGATAGTAGCATGTACGGGATAAGCCATACCCATGTAAGTGGCACCGGTGGCGGGCCTAAATATGGAAACATACTTGTTTGTCCTCAATTGAGTTCCAATCTGTCGTCTGAATATAATTTATCGCCAAAACGAAAAGGTAAGCCTGGGTTATTATAGCACCGAACTTGAGAATAAAAACATTCTACTGGAACTAACAGCTACGCATAGTGTAGCATTTCATAAATACAAATTTAAAAAGGCTGAGAAGTCGTTTGTTCGATTTGATTTAAATCATCATTTGGGTAAAGGTAATAGTAATGAGTCTCAATATTTAGTGGGTAGTGAACTTGAAGTTTTATCACAAACGGAATTGTGCGGCTACACCCGTGTACGGGGAGGGTGGAACCAGGGCGAAACATATACCGTTTTCTTTTATGCTGTTTTTGATGTTCCCTTCGATGCTGTTTATGCTGGTAGAGATGCTAAGAAAATCAGTGTCGACTTTAAATCTTCTAAAAATATTATTGCAGATGGGAATGCGGCTTTTAGTTTTAAAAATAAGTCCGGCGTTAAATTAAAGGTTGCTATTTCTTATATCAGTTCAGCAAAAGCGAGGCAGAACCTTGAGCGTGAATTACCAACATGGAATTTTCAGCAAGTTGTATTAGAAGCGGGCAAAAAATGGAATGATTTGCTTGGTCGTATTGAGATTGACGAGATCGATTTAAATAAACGTAAAGTTTTCTACACTGCGCTGTATCATTCCTGTTTGATACCGTCTGACAGAACTGGCGAGAATCCGATCTTTGAATCCAATACTGCTTATTATGACGATTTTTATGCTATTTGGGATACCTATCGTACGGTGTTTCCTTTGCTCACAATTATTAAACCATCGAGGGTTACCGGCATGATAAATTCTTTATTGGACAGCTACAAAATGTATGGATTTTTGCCCGATGCCAGTAGTGGTAATTCCATAGGATTAACGCAAGGTGGCACCAATGCCGATATGGTAATTGCCGATGCTTTTGTAAAAGATATTAAGGGTGTTGATTATAATCTTGCTTTAAAAGCAATGATTGATGGCTCTGAAAATGACCCTGGTTATTTTCACCGTTTTTTAGGCCGGGGCGGTGTTAATGAATACAACAATAATGGCTATGTTTCCTATAATTATGAACGCCATTGTACACGTACTGTTGAATATGCTTTGTGTGATTATGCCATTCATCAGGTTGCAAAAGGGCTGGGAAAAAATAGCATAGCTGATAAATATTTACAACGCAGTTCTAATTGGAAAAATATATGGAGGGATACAGTTATCAATAATGTAAAAGGATTTGTTTGGCCCAAAACATTTGATGGCAAATGGGTAGATAGCACCTACCAGGTATATTGGTCGAACGACACCTATACATTCGAAAAAGAAAAAAAAATTTTTACACCTGATTCATTTGGTTGGGGCTGGGATGATGTTTTTTATGAAGGCAATTCAAATCAGTATTCATTACACATTATGCATGATGTACCTGCACTCATTGAAAAATGTGGTGGCTCCATTTCTTTTGAAAACCGATTGGATACTTTCTTTGCAAAAAATTATTATGATGTTACAAATGAGCCTTGTTTTTTTACACCCGTTTTATACCATTTTATCGGAAAACCTAATAAGTCTGATTTTAATAATTGATCAGATAATTAATACTAAATTTTCGCAGCAAAAAGATGGTATCCCCGGAAATGACGATTCTGGTGCCATGTCAGCCTGCTTTGTATTTCATGCTATGGGCTTGTATCCGAATGCTGGTCAAAACTATTACCTGTTAACCTCACCAAAGTATAAATCAATAGAGCTTAAACTTGAAAACGGAAATAAATTTATTGTGAATACCAAGAACTTTGATGCGAAAAATAAGTACGTTAACAAAGTTTATTTAAATGGAAAAGTAGTTAATAGAACAAGCATTACGCACCAGGAGATTATGAATGGTGGGGTTTTAACTTTTGAAATGTCGGCAACTGAAACTAATTGGGGTAGTTATTAATTCAGCAAATAATTCAGATGAAAATGTGTAAATAAAAAATATTTTTTTCAATAAAGATCGTTACACTAAAAACTACTTTAATCATTTTAATTTATTGAAAGGTGGCAATATTAACATTGAAATGTCTGATGTCCCCAGAATCAATAGAGGTGTATTAAAAAAAGATTTTCCATTTTCGCTGTCAGAATTTTAAAATAAATTTTAAATCAAGCATTAAATAATGAGCTATATGAAAATCCGGTTATTAGGTTCATGCTGCTTAATCGTTCTCTGTACTTTTAGTGTAATTGGTCAACAAGCAGATTATAAAAACTCTAAGCTATCCGTTGAAAAAAGAGTAACTAATCTTTTGTCTAAAATGACACTTGAAGAAAAAGTAGCCCAATTGCAAACAAGCCTTTCTATTACCGATGTATCGAAAGTGCCAGCTACGGGGATGGGTTGTCTCACTGAAGTGTTTCTTGCTTTAAAACCCAAAGAGGCTGCCGAAAAATTTAATGAGATTCAAAAAGCATTCATTGAAAAAACGAGGCTGGGTATTCCGGTTCTTTACCATGGCGAAGCAGTATTTGGATTAATGGCTACCGGAACCACTTGTTTTCCCCAGCCACTAGCACAGGCAGCAACATTTAATATTCCGCTTCATACTAAAATTGCCGGCGCAATTGCAAAAGAAACCTATTCG
Source organism: Ferruginibacter sp. (assembly GCA_041740215.1). Taxonomy (GTDB): domain Bacteria; phylum Bacteroidota; class Bacteroidia; order Chitinophagales; family Chitinophagaceae; genus Ferruginibacter. Next base: position 3,689 of record JBGSMI010000026.1, on the reverse strand, counting down.
TGGGGCCACCGCCAGGTTTTAAGCCCTACCATTAATGTGGCTTACGATCCACGTTGGGGACGCACCCACGAAACCTATGGCGAAGATCCATATTTAGTTGGTGTAATGGGCGTATCATATATTAAGCCGATGCTCGAGATGGGAATTATCACCACGCCAAAACATTTTGTTGCAAATATCGGGCATAATGGCATGTTTGGAGGTGCAGTCATGTACAGCGAACGTTTTTTACGTGAAGTTGAATTTCCTCCTTTTAAAATGGCTGTTGAAGCTGGGTGCGGCTCTATTATGCCTGCTTACAATACAATAGATGGAATTCCCTGTTCATCCAACAAGTGGCTGCTACAGGATGTATTGCGCAAGGAATGGGGATTTAAAGGCTTCGTTGGTTCCGATTACGGTGCCGTGGCACAAATCTGGAACCTGCACAACCTTGCCGAAAATAAAGTAGATGCTGCGGTAATTGCGCTTACAAACGGTATGGATGTGGAAATGCCCGAGACTGTAATTTTTGGTAGTTCCCTCATCCAGGCCGTAAAAACAGGAAAGCTAAGTATGACGATCCTCGATAATGCTGTTCGCAACGTACTGACAGCCAAAATTCGGATTGGTTTATTTGAAAAACCATTTGCCAACCCCGCATTAGCCGATACTATTTGCGATCATGCATATCACAGGGCTTTGGCTCTTGAAGCAGCAAAAGAAGCGATCGTGCTGCTTAAAAACAATAAAGTTTTACCTCTCTCCAAAAATATAAAATCAGTTGCAGTAGTTGGACCGCTTGCAAATGAACAATTGCTTGGAAATTATGCACCCTGGGGAATGAAAAAAGTTAGCATTCTGGAAGGTATTCGCAACAAAATAGGTAGCACTACAAAAATAAATTACGCAAAAGGAGTTGAATTAAACCGGGATTTCTTACCAAACATTCCAAAGGAGTATTTTCATCACAACTCCAATGGTACGTTACAAGCAGGATTAAAAGCTGAGTATTTTAATAATATTTTGTTGGAAGGATCTCCTGCACTTAACAGGGTTGACGAAACAATAGATTTTGACTGGGGCGAGGGTGTGGCGCACCCATTTATCAACCAGGATAATTTTTCGGTACGATGGACAGGTTTTCTTGTTGCGCCTAAGTCTGGCACTTTCAATATTGGTCTTACCTGCGATGATGGTGCCCGTCTTTATCTTAATTCAGCATTGGTTATTGATAACTGGGCGAAAGGTGCAAAGCGTTCTACAACTGTAGCATATAACTTTCAGCAAGGAAAAGATGAACGCATTACACTTGAATATTTTGATTCTACGCATGATGCTGTTTGTAAATTAGGTTGGGATGCAATTACCGACCTTGGAATTCAGGAAGCTGTTGCAATGGTTGACAGCTCTGATGCTTGTGTAATTGTTTGCGGTGCACTTGATGGAGAAGGAAAGGATCGGGCAGATCTGAACCTTTCTAAAAATCAGGAAGAGCTGATACATAAGGTGGCTCAAACAGGTAAACCATTTGTAGTGGTGCTGGCAACAGGAAATGTTATTACCATGAACAATTGGATTGATGAAGCACCCGCCATTCTCGAATCATGGTATTCAGGTGAAGAAGGTGGAACAGCAGTGGCCGAGGTGCTTTTTGGTGATTACAATCCCGGCGGAAAGTTGCCCATAACATTTCCTAAAACTGTCGGGCAGGTTCCTTCCTATTATTTCATGCGCCCCGGCACAGGCACTAGCTTTTTGGAGTTTGGGAACGAGCCGCAGTTTCCATTTGGTTATGGCTTAAGTTATACAACCTTTCAGTATTCGAACCTGAAAATATCCAAACAAAAAATAAACCCTCACGAAAGTTTTGAAATAGAGTTTGATCTGAAAAACACCGGAATAATTCCCGGCGATGAAGTACCGCAATTATATGTAGTTGACTTAGTAGGAAGTGTGACACCGCTGCGAAAGATGTTAAGAGATTTTGAGCGGGTAAAATTAAATCCGGGACAAACCAAAACTATTCGTTTCACCATTTCGCCGGAAGATCTTCTCATACTTAACAGGAATATGAATTGGGTAGTTGAACCTGGCAAATTTGAACTACAAATTGGTAGTTCTTCGGAAGATATCCGGTTAAAGAAAATAATTTTTGTAAATTCTAAATGATTATTTCTTAAGTATTATCACTAGTGTCGTGTTAAATTTTAGTAAATGAATAAAAGCGAAAATAAACATGGATCTCAACGGAGTTATTTTTCAAATTCTTCAATTTTGCGATAATATTCATTTCAAATCATCACGCAAATTATTATCGTCTAATACCTAAGGCCATTGAGTTTCGTACTTAATACCAATTTTTAACCGGACACTATTGAAGTATTATCTATAAAAAAAATGAAATGAAAAGTAAAAAGGTAGTAGTAGGCGCATTAATATTGTTTATGAGCATTTCACTATGCTCATTTTCGCAATCAGAACCCATTGCACCCACGCCCCCTATGGGCTGGACGAGTTGGAATCCTTTTATTGATAAGATTAATGAACAGATAATTATGGAAGTCGCCGATTCGATGGTAAGCACCGGTTTGCGTGATGCTGGTTATACAATTATTTAGTTGGATGACTGGCGGATGGCCAGAGAAAGAGATGAAAATGGTTGTCAATTTGCAGATACTATTAAGTTTCCTCATGGCATGAAATACCTTGCCGATTATCTTCATTCAAAAGGATTGAAATTTGGTGTATATTCTTCGTGTGGTTTAAATACTTGCGAAGGCTACCCTGGCAGTTTTTGAAATGAAGAAGTAGATGCTCAAATGAGTAATGCGTTAAAAGTAACAGGGAAATCAATATTGTTTAATATCTGTATTATTTATAGCGAAACAACTCATTTGTGGGGTGTGAAAATTGCTGATATGTGGAGAACTGGTGGCGATATAGTAAAAAATTTAAATCAAAATCCGGAAGTAACCTATAACAATTGGTACGGCAGTTTAAATCAGCTTATTGGTAAAGAATCCTATGCTGGTAATAGACATTGGAATGATCCAGACAATTTGATTATAGGTTTTCCCTATGTTGGTGCAAGCACCTCTTCGAACTGGCAAACTTTTGTATTGGCGCAAGGGTGTAGCGTTGGATAAGTGCGTCGGCTATCCTTGTGCCTGGCCGATTGCCGCAAAGTAAGTCTTCCTTAACAAAACTCCGCCAATTGAATGATGCCATCATTTTTTGAAATTTTTTTGCACTGCTGTATACCCTTCGTTCCGATTCATACACAAACCCGCTTACAACAGGATGCTGGTGAATGTAAAATACAATCTCTGCAAACATTTGCCGGTTTAATATTTCGATTGGTTTATTGTGTTGGTGCCAGAATTGCCAGTCAGTATTATTGCTGTTCTTCTTGCCTGCTCGTTCCATCATCCAAACAACCCATTCTCTCCTGCTTTCCTGTGTATGTTCTTTTATTAGACTTTTTAATTCGGATGAAGTATGGCATTTCATATCCGTTACAATATCTTCCAATGGTTTACCGTGGCTGCTTATGATCATGTGTATGTGGCTTGGCAAAATGCACCAGGCAGATATCTCAAGTCCCTTTTTTTGCTGACAATGCTGCCAGCTTTTTAGTAACTCATCTTTGTATTCGTTTCTTGTAAAAACGTCAATCCGGTTGATTGTGGCAAAGCTGATGAAATACG
>JBGSMI010000003.1:0-4123 GCA_041740215.1 Ferruginibacter sp. | reverse complement strand
AGAAGACATTTCAAAAGAATGATGTTCTTTTTGGTAAAATAAGAGCATATCTAAAAAAAGTTGCAGTAGCCCCAATTGATGGAATTTGCTCAGGAGATATTCTTGTGCTTAGAACAAAAGATGAAAAAAGATTAAGCCAAGAATTACTAGCATACTTTCTGACAACAGAATCATTTTTAAAGCGAGCAGTTGATTCTTCAATAGGAACAACTTTACCAAGAACCAAATGGCAACATTTATCCAAGCATGAAATCTCCCTTCCCCCACTCGAAGAGCAAAAACAAATAGTTGCCCTTTTACAATCCATAGAAACGGCTATGGAGCAGGTTGAGGGGCAGGAAAAGAATATGAAGGCGTTATGGTTACGATTAATAGACGAATTTGTATGCGACAAACCTTTTTTTGGAAATATGCTTAAAGGGAAAAAATTACAAACAGTAAACTACTGTGATGTAACTAAAAAAATTAATGCGAAGAATTGAGCCAGTTAGTTATGGCATAGAAAAAATAATTGGTGGTGAACATCTAAATGCAGAGGACTTTAAAATTAGAACTTGGGACACCGTTGGTAAAGACCCATTAGGCCCCGCTTTTCACGTGCTATTTCAACCAAGTGATATCTTATACGGTTCAAGGCGAACGTATTTAAAGAAAGTTGCTTTTGCAGAATTTGAAGGTGTTTGTGCTAATACCACTTATGTTATACGTGCCAATGAAAAGCTTTTGTTACAAGATTTATTGAAACACATAATGCTTTCTCAAAGGTTCACCCAATATTCAATTGGAGTTTCAAAAGGCTCAACCAATCCATATATCAATTGGAAAGACTTGGATAATTTCTCTTTTCAAATGCCTAACCTGGAAACACAAAGGGAAATTGCAAATGTGTTAGATGGCATTTTAGAAATTGTTGAACAACTCAAACAGCAAAAAACAACTTTGAAGAATTTGAAGCAGAAGTTGATGAATGAAATATTGGGATAAAAACCACTTAAAGCATTAAATTTACTTTGATTTAACTATTAGAAAATGAGCAAGATTAAGATAAAAAATTTCGGTCCGATAAAAGAAGGCTATCAGGGCGATGGTGGTTTTATGGATATAAAAAAGGTTACCGTATTTATAGGTAACCAAGGTAGTGGTAAAAGTACGGTTGCGAAATTGATTTCAACCTTTACCTGGATTGAGAAAGCACTTGTAAGAGGAGATTATAATAAAAAATGGTTTGAGAGGAAAAATAAACTAAAAAACCAATACCTGAATTATCACCGTTTGGAGAATTACTTCAAAACAAATGGGGTTGACAAAACAGTAATTGAATACCATGGGGATGCCTATGCAATAAGATACGAAAACGGCTCATTGATTATTGATGAAACGTCAAATAATGAATATCCACTTCCACAGATTATGTATGTGCCTGCAGAAAGAAATTTTATTACTTATGTAAAAACACCAAAAGAGTTGAAACTTTCTTCCGACTCACTAAAGGAATTTCTTACTGAGTTTGACAATGCGAAAAATGAAATGAAAGGTCTGATGAAGCTTCCAATTAACGAAGTTGATTTAGAATATGATAAATTAAATGATACACTTAATCTTAAAGGAGAAGGATACAAGGTTAAACTCATTGAGGCATCTAGTGGTTTTCAATCGCTTGTCCCATTATACCTGGTATCGTGGTTTCTTGCCAGTACGATAAACAGAAAAACAGAAAATTCACCGTCCTCAATGACTACAGATGAAATTGAAAGATTTAAAAAAGGGTTAAAAACTGTCTTTGAAGATAAAACTTTAACAGATGAACAGCGTAGAGCCGCCTTGTCTGTTCTTTCTTCCAAGTTTAATAAATCTGCGTTTATAAATATTGTAGAAGAACCGGAACAGAATCTTTACCCAGATTCACAAAGACACATTCTAAATAGCTTACTCGAATTCAATAATATGAATACGGGTAATAAATTAATCATAACAACACACAGTCCTTATATTATTAGTTACTTAACATTAGCTGTAAAGGCCGATTCATTAATTGACAAAAGCATGAATTATAAAGGAGAGGGTGATTTTAAAACTGCCCTTTCAAAAATAGTTCCTTTTAATTCTGTTGTTAGCGCATCAGATTTAATAATTTATGAATTAGATGAAAAAGGGAATATTAGTAAACTCGGCAACTTCAATGGCATACCTTCTGATGATAATTACTTAAATAAGAAGATGGCAGAAGGGAATGAATTATTTGGAAAACTTTTAGACATTGAAGAATTATGCCAATAGATTTTTTTAAAGTTCAATGTCTTACAAATACATCCGCAATTAAGTTTGGCATTTGTGATGACGATGATGAACTACCCGCCTATATAGACAACTTAGATGAAAATATCTGGATTGCTACAGTATTAAATGATGATTCCAAAGAAGTCACATTTACCGCAATTGATAAATGTATTCATTTCTCACTTATTGATGGTGATATGCCAAGCAGGTGTGATGCTATGTTAACCTGTGATAATTGCTTGTATGTTATTGAGCTTAAAAATAAAAAGGCTGATTGGCAATCCAGCGGCATTGAACAATTGGAAGCAACAATTCAAAATTTAATCAACGAATTGGGGCAGACGTACAATAATTACAGATTTCGAAAGGCTTACGTTGCAAACAGAAGGCATCCAAGTTTTCATGTAATAGAAAATGAAACCATGGAAAAGTTTAGAGATATATACAAGGTGCGTTTGGATTTACAAGCAATAATTAGAATTGTTTAATAATGTCATTCAACGAACAGAACACCGTAGAGCATTTTATCATTCACCAACTATCCGGTGTGAACTTAAACGCTGTGCAAGGCAATTTAGTAAAAGAGGATGCCGTAGAATATGATACAGTAAAATGGAAATATATTCAAGCCGATTTACTGCAACGGGATATTACCGAAGTATTTGTGGAAAAGGAATTAAAGGCTGCACTCTGCCGCCTCAATCCTGATATTGCCGCCAATCCTGACAAAGCTGATGAAGTTATTCATAAACTCAGAGCCATTCTCATCACTGTAAACAATGTTGGTTTAGTAAAGCCAATGAAGATTTTGCCAAATGGCTTCGCAATGAAGTAACGCTTCCTATTGGCAACAACAACGAGCATGTTGCCATTCGCCTGATAGATTTTGAAGTATTAAAGAATAACAGTTTTGTGCTTTGTAATCTATTTAAACTGAGAGCAAGAGAAACTAAAATTCCTGACATTGTATTATTCGTCAATGGAATTCCTTTGGTTGTTGCGAAGCAAAAACACCTGTGCGACCTGCTGTAACCTGGTTTGATGGAGCACACGATATTAATGTAGTGTATGAAAATTCAGTTCCGCAATTGTTTGTTCCCAATGTGTTTTCATTTGCTACCGAAGGCAAAGAAATTTTTATCGGTGGTGTTAGAACTCCTTTAGAGTTTTGGGCTCCCTGGCGTCTGGAAGATGAAAAAGACGAGTTAAGTCATTTCATCGGTTTGCAGGATGTAGCTAAACAATTAACGCATTTGCTTAAACCTTCAACACTGTTGGATATTTTACAGTATTACACTGTTTACGCCACCAACAGCAAGAAGAAAAAAATAAAAGTAGTTTGCCGCTATCAGCAATACGAAGGAGCCAACGCCATTGTGCAACGGGTAAGAGAAGGAGAAATAAAGAAAGGATTGATTTGGCATTTTCAAGGTTCGGGTAAATCGTTGTTGATGTTGTTTGCTGCTCAAAAATTGAGAAAGCAACAAGACCTAAATAATCCAACGGTCATGATTGTAGTGGACAGAGTTGATTTGGATACACAAATCACAGCCACATTTAACACAGCCGAAGTGCCAAACATGATTACCACCGATAGCATAAAAGAATTGCACAAGCTATTGGAACAGGACACACGGAAAATCATCATTGCAATGGTGCACAAGTTCAAAGATGCTTATCCCGACATGAACAAACGGGAAAACATTATTGTGATGGTGGATGAAGCACATAGAACGCAGGAAGGTGATTTAGGACGTAAAATGCGAAATGCATTACCCAATGCTTTTCTTTTCGGTTTAACAGGTACACCAATAAACAAAGCAGATAAAAATACATTTTGGGCTTT
>JBGSMI010000420.1:0-7642 GCA_041740215.1 Ferruginibacter sp. | reverse complement strand
TTTACAATAATTGCCAGTATGGCCAACGATAAAATTTTAAATGGTCGATAAGCTTTTTCAACCACCGGCTTAATTACTTCTTTTTTTATTTGACAGGCATTGCCAGAAAGCCTGTTAAAATCATCAATACCATCTTTTACGGCATCGGTAACATCAAAACTTTGTAGTAAGTGTAACTTTTTCATAACAAATTATTTTAAGGTTTAAAAAAAGTGAAAGATTTAACTGCACAAATGTGAAATATTTAAATAGCTTATTTAATCACGTAAAGGAGTGAATTTTTGCCTTCTTTTAAACCTATCTTAATATTTACTTTACATTTACTTTAATTATTTTAAAAGGTTAAACTGATAAGCATGAAAAAATATTTCACTTTTCTTAGTCTCTTTTTTTGCTTATTAAATGTAGATGCCCAACCCATTAACAGCTTACTTCAAAAAATAAAATCGGCACCAGAAGACATTAACAAAGTGCGTTTATTATACAAAATTGGGAGCTACTACAAGTCTAATAATTTTGATTCGGCATGCTTGTATTTAAATGAAGGAAAAAGGCTCTGCGAAAAATTAGCTTATTCAGAAGGGGAAATGGATTACTATCTTAATATGCACGGTGCTTATCTGGAAAATGGCAAGTATGATAGTTCATTGATTATGATACAAAAAGGACTTTTGCTATTTAAAAAATCGATTACTAAAATGCAATTGGCAAACAGTTATGAAAACATCAGTTCTTCTTATCACTATCTGCTAAAATTTGATTCTTGTACCCGATATGATTTGCTGGCGCAGGCTATCTACGAAGCAGCAGACAACAAAAAGGAATTGATGATTTTTTATGGAAATCTTTGTGGCTCTTATAATGAGCGGCACTTGTTTGACAAAGCAAAGGAATACGGTTTAAAGGCACTTGCTTTAAATAAACAGGGCTTTGGTGATGACAATGACCTGGTTTATGTTTTAAATAACTTATGTACCGTTTACATCTACCTCAACCAAAGTGATAGTGCCATATATTATGGCAAACGCTGTGTTGAACTTTGCAAAAAAGAAAATAATTATTCAGTAGGGCAAATAATATTGGAGAATATGATGTTAGTGTTAATTAATCAACATAAATACAAGGAGCTAATGCCCATGGTTGCCCAGCTAAAAGAAATGGGTAAAAAAGTAAATACAAATGAATACGATGCCCGTTTAAACTTTAATTATGCTATGGCGTATTATTATAACGGACAAGCAAAGTTGGCTAAGGAATATGCACAAAAGGCATTGGTCATCAGCATACCCAATCAACTAAGTGTAATTTCTAAAAACACCTTTATACTTCTTGATAAAGTGGAAGCAATTTTAGGGAATTATGCCCTGGCAGATTTGTATGGAGAAAAAAGAGATTCCATCAATAATGTACAAATGAATGAAGAGACGGCGAAAAATATCCAGGAGTTAGAAAAAAAATATGAAACTCAGAAAAAGGAAAATGAAATCCTTTTATTACGGGAAGAAAATCAAAAAAAAACGGCTCTAAATATCTTTTTTTTGGGCACAGCTATCGCCTTTTTATTAGTAGGCTTTTTGGGTTACCGGAACTTTAAGAACAAACAGAAGGTATCATCACAACAACAGGAATTGCAACAACAAAAAATTGCGGAGCTGGAAAAAGACAAACAATTACTTGCCATTGATGCCATGCTAAAAGGCCAGGAAGACGAACGCAGCCGGATTGCAAAAGATTTGCACGATGGCCTTGGTGGCATGCTAAGTGGTGTAAAACTATCCTTTGTAAATATGAAAGAAAATATGATCATGGACGCAGAAAGTGTACTCTCTTTCGAAAAATCTATCATGCAACTGGACAATACAATTACCGAATTGCGCAAAGTAGCACATAACCTGATGCCGGAAGCATTGGTAAAATTTGGGCTTAATAATGCCGTAGCCGATTTTTGCAATGCGATGCAACTGGCATCCAAAATAAAAATCATTTTTGAGCCAATGGGTATTGAAAGACAACTAAGTAATACTGCCGACCTGTATATTTACCGGATCATTCAGGAGCTGGTTAACAATGCCATTAAACATGCCGCCCCCAATCAAATATTGGTACAGCTTACAAAATCGTCCGATAAAGTTTTACTTACAGTAGAAGATGATGGCAAAGGATTTCATGAAGAAATATTAGACGCTGTCCAAGGAATGGGCTGGAAGAATTTGCAACAGCGAATTGATTACTTTAAAGGAAAAATAGAGTTGATTACGGGGGCTGGCGAAGGTACATCTGTTAATATCGAATTAATAGCATAACATGATCAGTGTATATATTGTTGACGACCATCAACTGGTTATAGAAGGCATTCTTTCCTTTCTTCAAAAAGAAAAAAACATCAAAGTAGCAGGTTATGCCACCAGTGCACAGTCATGCATCAATTTTTTTAAAACAAATAGTGCAGACGTTATTTTAATGGACATTAACCTGCCCGATATGAACGGACTGGATTTATGTAAACTGATTAAAATAAATTACCCTGGTATTGCAATCATTGCTTTAAGCACTTTAAGCCAGGGCAGTTACATCACTCAAATGATTGAGAACGGTGCCAGCGGTTACCTGTTAAAAAATGCGAATAAGATAGAAATTATAGCAGCTATTGAATCTGTAGAAAACGGCCAACCGTTTTTTAGTTTCGAAGCTGGCAAAATATATAAAGCCACTACCGAAAAAAAAATCAGCCTGCCGGTTTTAAGTAAAAGAGAAAAAGAAATATTAAAACTAATTGCGGAGGGTTTTACCAATTTGGAAATCAGTAAAAAACTTTTTATCAGTATTGACACAGTAGATACACACCGTAAAAATCTCCACACCAAGCTTAATGTAAAGAATACTGCAATGCTCATAAGGTATGCCATTACCAATGGATATATTGACTGATAACTGTTGGGGGCGTATTTAAAATTGCCGCAGCTCAATAAAGGGTTGCCAACCTTTTTTAAAGTGTTTTTAGCAGCAAAGAACCCGCACAAGGTTGGCAACCCTTCCGACAATTTTAAATGCATCAACTGTTGGTGTAAAGTTTCATAAAGTGCGCCTGCTTATCTATATTTACAGGAATTATTTTTTTTAATAATGAGTAACGACCTGTTATACCAGATAGCCCTCACCCTTGTGCCCAATATCGGCGATGTACATGCGAAAGCTTTGGTAAACAGGTATGGTGATGCGGAATCAATTTTTAAAGCGAAGAAACATGACCTGGAAAACCAGGAAGGGATTGGTGCCGTGAGAGCCAACAGTATCAAAGCATTTACAAATTTTCACAGTAGCGAAGCAGAATTAAAATTCATTGAGCAGTATAAAATAACACCCCTCTTCATTACAGATGAAAATTACCCACAGCGCTTATTGAACTGTTACGACAGTCCAGCCTTACTTTATTACCGTGGCAATGCAAACCTTAATACTTCCCGGATCATCTCCATCGTTGGTACCAGAAATTTTTCTGATTATGGCAAAATGGTATGCGAAAAAATGGTGGAAGAGTTGCAGGAATCCAATATTTTAGTAATAAGCGGATTGGCTTTTGGCATCGATACCATTGCACACAAAGCCTCGCTAAAAAACCAACTGCAAACTGTAGGCGTACTGGCACATGGCCTTGATAGAATTTATCCACCGCCAAATAAACACCTCGCAAAACAGATGGTGGAACAGGGCGGATTACTAACCGAGTTTATGAGTAATACCAACCCCGACAAACAAAACTTTCCCAGGCGGAACAGGATTGTAGCAGGCATGTGCGATGCACTCATCGTAATAGAAAGTGGCAAAAAAGGTGGATCACTGATCACCGCAGAACTGGCCAATAGTTACAATAAAGATGTGTTTGCTATACCCGGCCGAACCAATGATATCAAAAGTGAAGGCTGTAATTATCTCATCAAAAACAACAAAGCATCATTGATTACGTGTACAACCGATTTGCTGGAAATGATGAACTGGAATGAAACCAAAAAATCGAATCTAAAAAAGCAGCGAGAGCTGTTCATCGAATTAACCGCAGATGAAAAAACAATCATCGACATACTACAAAGTCAGGAAAGCATTCAAATTGACCAGTTGTATTTTAAGTCGGGTTTAAGCAGCAGCTCTGTGGCAGCGGCTTTGCTCTCACTCGAAATGCAGGGTATAATAATATGTCTTCCCGGTAAAGTTTTTAAAATGATTTAACGCATCACTGGTGTGTGCCGGAAATGGATTGGTTACACTAATAATTATTTAATCTTAATTTGAAAGCGGTTTGTTGGCTGGCAACTATTTTCTTTTATCTTTGCCTATGGCAACAATAAACAACTCCTCTGCTAAAATCAACCCGATAGCTATCGGCTCAAACAGAATTTTCCTTGAAGGTTTAACTTTTGATGACGTATTGCTCGTACCGGCATATTCTCAGGTATTACCACGTGAAGTGGATATCAGTTCAAAACTTACCAAAACCATCACATTGAATGTACCTATGCTAAGTGCTGCCATGGATACGGTTACTGAAGCATCGCTTGCCATTGCCCTTGCAAGAGAGGGTGGCTTGGGTATTTTACACAAGAACATGAGTATTGAACAACAGAGCGACCAGGTAAGAAAAGTAAAACGCAGCGAAAGCGGTATGATACTGGATCCTGTAACACTTTCGCCTGAGGCTACTATTGGAGAAGCCATTCGAATGATGCGTGAAAATAAAATTGGTGGTATTCCCATTGTAGATGCTGGTTCTAAATTGGTGGGCATTTTAACCAACCGGGATATCCGTCTTGAAACCAACTTTAAGGAAAAAGTGAGCACCGTGATGACAAAGGAAAACCTCATCACTGCACCGGAAGGAACTGATCTTAAAAAGGCGGAGTTGATCTTCAAAAAAAATAAAATAGAAAAATTACCAGTTGTAAACAAAGCTGGTAAATTAATAGGACTGGTTACCTTTAGTGATATCTTAAAATTAAAATCAAACCCACATGCGGTAAAAGATACATTCGGACGATTGCTCGTAGGTGCTGGTGTAGGTATTACAAGTGACACGCTCGACAGGGTTGCAGCATTGCACCATGCAGGTGTAGATGTGATTTGCCTTGATAGCGCACACGGTCATACCAAGGGTGTGATGGATGCATTAAAAGCCATTAAAAAAACATTCAAAGGCATACAGGTGATTGCAGGTAATGTGGGTACCGGAGCAGGAGCGTTGGCGCTTGCCAATGCAGGTGCAGACGCCGTTAAGGTAGGCATCGGACCGGGTTCTATTTGCACCACCCGTATTGTTGCGGGCACAGGCGTTCCGCAGATTACTGCGGTGATGGAAGCGGCGGCAGCATTGAAAAATAAAAACGTTGGTATCATTAGCGACGGTGGTATCCGCTATACAGGCGATATGGTAAAAGCATTGGCCGCAGGTGCCAGTTGTGTAATGATGGGCAATGTATTTGCCGGTACAGAAGAAAGTCCGGGTGAAACCATTATTTATGAAGGCCGCCGTTTTAAACAATACCGTGGCATGGGTTCTTTGGGCGCTATGGCCCAGGGCAGCAGTGACCGTTATTTTCAGGATGTTGAATCGGATATCAAGAAATTTGTTCCAGAAGGTATTGAAGGCCGGGTTGCATTTAAAGGTCCATTGAAAGAAATCGTTCACCAGTACACTGGTGGTTTAAGAGCGGGTATGGGCTATTGTGGAGCCATCAACATAAAGGCATTACAAAAAGCGACTTTTGTAAAAATCACCAATGCAGGTATGCGAGAGAGCCATGCACATGATATTGCCATTACTAAGGAAGCGCCGAATTATAGCAGGTAGGCAGCCCCTCCCGGCCTCCCCGAAGGGGAGGTGAAAGAAAGAGTTTACGCTTTGTAAGTGATTTCAGATTGGGTTGCAGTGGTCTTTAATAAAGATGAATTGCTTTTTTATAAACACCGATGGTATCTGTTAAAGATGCCATCGCTGTTTAATACTTAGAATAGAGGTAAAAAACATTCATTTAAATTCGTGTATTAGTGGCAAATAAATCAACATGAAAAATAAGCTCCTTCCAACTATACCATCTGCATTTCTCATTTTCAAATTTTCAAATTTTCCAATTAAAAATCCGGTTGTTCATCATCGGGATATTCGCACTTCAGCAAATTAACACCTTCGCACAGGATTCATCTCATATCCGTATCTCCCTCCTCACCTGCACACCGGGAGAAGAATTGTATTCGACCTTTGGCCATACTGCCATTAGAGTAACGGACAGCAGCAGCGTAACTGATTATGTTTTTAATTACGGCACGTTCGATTTTGAAGATCCTTCCTTTTATACAAAATTTGTAAGGGGTAAACTTTTATATTATTGTTCGGTTGAAAATTTCCAGGATTTTAAATATGCTTACCAGGCAGAAAACAGGGGCATCACCGAGCAGGTACTAAATATGGACGGGTCAGAGAAAATAGCGTTGATGGAGGCGTTGTATGAAAATGTAAAAGATCAAAACAAATTTTACCAATATGATTTCTTTCTGGACAATTGTACTACCCGGGCAAGAGACATGCTGGTAAAGTTTAAAAAAAATCATCCTGACTTTAGACCTGTAATGCCAGAGGGCACTCGCTTCAGACAAGCCATTCATCAATACCTTGATCAGAATCACAAAGATTGGAGCAAACTGGGAATTGATCTTTTACTGGGTGCACCTACAGATGCCGTAATGACAACAGCTCAGTCGCAGTTTCTACCAGATAATTTAATGAAATCACTGGACAGCAGCAACCAGGATCATCAACTCGTTTTATCCAAAAGTAGTTTGTACCCATTAAATGCAACCGTCAATAATGGAAGCATTTTCACCCCGATGATCGTTTTTTCTTTACTACTGGTAATGGTTGTGTTACTCAGCTTTTCAGCCAATAGCAAGGCAAAAATATTTATACAAGGTTTTGACGGGATCTTCTTTTTTTTAACGGGGGTGCTGGGGATTTTATTCATTTTTATGTGGATAGCCACCGATCATTCCATGACAAAGAATAATTACAATTTATTGTGGGCATGGCCGACAAATGTAGTAGCCGCATTTTTTGTAAACAGTAAAAAAGAATGGGTGAAAAAATATTTTGGTACCAGTGCCACAGTGTTAACCATTGTTTTATTGAGTTGGTTCTTTTTGCCACAACAATTGAACATCGCTTTAATACCCATCGTTTTGATTTTGGTTTTTAGAAGTGTACGCAAATATTTTGCGGCATAATATTAAAATTTGTTTTGTAATTATTTTGTGGCGCCGTCCGTGGCCTTTGATAATTTACAATAGAAATCATTGTTACATTGCAGGAACAGGCCGTGGCCTGTTTTAATCGACAATAGAAATCATTTTTGGGTGCAGAACAGGCCACGGCCTGTTCCTACGGGATGCAACCTACAAATACCATCAATCATTTTTGACTGCACAAAACCAACATTAGCCCAATTATTGCAGTAAATTCGTCTCATTCGCAAAACGCCTGCAAACAATGACTGAAAAAAGAATCACATTTCAAGAGGCTTCTATTTTTTACCGCATAGTTGGTGAAGGAAAAACGGTGGTGTTGATCCATGGCTTTGGTGAGGACAGCGATATCTGGGAT
>JBGSMI010000399.1:0-3077 GCA_041740215.1 Ferruginibacter sp. | reverse complement strand
ATTACAGTATCAGTTCGCAATGCTATTGGAGGAGCAGACCTTGGCAAACTGCACGAATCAGTGGAAAGTGAATTTAAAAAATTGGATGACAACGAAAAAAATGTTCGCTCAGTGATGGCAAAAATGGAAAGCAGTTTTATGCTGCGCCTGAAAAAATTTCAACAAGATTAAAATGAAACAGGATGCAGATAAAAACGAAAGGGAGTCATTCAGCCAAAAAATAGCTGGTAAGGAAAAAAGAAAACTAAAAGCACTTGGTAAAAAGAATAATGTGTGGTTTGGGTTGGGGATGATGGGGATGGTTGGATGGTCGGTAGTAGTGCCGGCTTTAGCAGGTGCTTTAGGTGGGATCTGGCTCGATAAAAGGTATCCGCAAACTTTTTCGTGGACCCTCACATTGCTGATTGCTGGATTAATAGCAGGCAGCGTAATTGCCTGGTATTGGGTGGAAAAAGAAGACAAAGAAATGCATACAGAAAAAGATGACGACAATGAATGAAACGGTAAATATCATATTGGCTTTTATAGCCGGGTTAGCACTCGGCACGCTCTTCTTTGGTGGGCTATGGTTTACCGTTAAAAGAGCGGTTGCATCAACCAATCCATCCATCTTTATACTGATAAGTTTTGTATTAAGAATGGCCATTGTACTGGTAGGGTTTTATTTAGTCGGTTCAGGAAATCTGCAGCGTTTTGTAATCGCATTGGCAGGTTTTATTATAGCCAGGTTCTTTGTAATTCATTTTACAAAAACAAAACCGGCAATTACAGAAAAGGAGGCCAATCATGAAACTTAGTCCCGACGAAACGATCTTTTGGCAATATGGGTTTGTTACCATTAATCTTACCATTGTTACCACCTGGGCCATCATGGTGCTACTCGTTATTGGAGCAAAATTGATTACCCGTAAATTGAAAACCGGTTTACAGATTTCACGCTGGCAATGTGTGGTAGAAATGATAGTAACCACCATCAACGAGCAAATCCGGGAAGTGGGTTTAGAAAATCCCGGGAAGTACATAGGGTTCATTGGGACCCTATTTCTTTTTATCGGCGTATCAAATCTCTGTATCATTTTTCCCGGCTACGAACCACCAACGGGTTCGCTTTCCACCACAGCAGCGTTGGCCATTGCTGTTTTAATTGCCGT
Source organism: Ferruginibacter sp. (assembly GCA_041740215.1). GTDB lineage: Bacteria > Bacteroidota > Bacteroidia > Chitinophagales > Chitinophagaceae > Ferruginibacter. Next base: position 1,926 of record JBGSMI010000399.1, on the reverse strand, counting down.
GCCATTTTTTGGTATTGCAGAAAGCGGCATTGGCGGCTACCTGAAAACTTATCTGCAACCAACCTGGATCATGTTACCCTTTAACCTGATCAGCGAAGTTACCCGTACACTGGCCTTAGCCGTTAGGTTGTTTGGTAATGTAATGAGTGGTGGAATGATTGTAGCAATTCTACTAAGTATTTCACCTTTTATATTTCCTGTAATCATGAATGTATTGGGACTGCTAACCGGTATGGTACAGGCCTATATTTTCAGCATCCTGGCAACCGTTTACATCGCCGGGGCCGTGCAGGAAAAAAAGGGGAAGCATAATAAATTAATCACTAAAAAAACAAAGGAGGATCACCATGGATAGTACAACCACCATCGCCATTGCATCAATCATAACAGCCGGCCTTACAACAGGTATAGGTACCATGTTTCCGGCCATCAGTGAAGGTAAAGCGGTAGCATCTGCTTTGACAGCATTGGCACAGCAGCCAGATGCATCATCTACCATTACAAGAACATTGTTTGTTGGTTTGGCCATGATTGAATCAACCGCCATTTATTGTTTCGTAGTTTCTATGATTCTCATTTTCGCCAATCCATTCTGGAACCATGTTATTGCCTGATCAGCCGAATTAAATAAGCCGGCATACAAGTTAATTCCATTGCGGAATTGATAGTGGCAAACTACAGGTGGCAAATAATAAAATAAATAGTAACACATGAAAATTAATTGGTTTACTGTGATAGCCCAGGTCATTAATTTCCTCATTTTAGTGTGGTTGTTAAGGAAGTTTTTATACAAGCCCGTGCTGGATGCTATTGATGCAAGAGAGAAAAAAATTGTTGCAAGATTACAGGATGCAAAGAAACAGCAGGAGCTGGCACAAAATAAAGAGTCTGATTTTACAGAGAAAAATAAACAGTTTGATGCGCAGAAGAAAGATCTGATGGATAAAGCCATTGCTGATACCAACCAGCAAAAAGATAAGTTGATGGAGGAGGCAAGGGTAAGCGTTGGTGCGCTTCAGAGCAAACAACAAAAATCATTGGAGGACATGCAGGAAACGTTGAAACGGGAACTGGCGCAAAAAACACAACAGGAAGTTTTTGACATCTCCCGAAAAGTATTGGCCGACTTGTCGTCTGTTGATTTGGAAGAACAAACTGCAAAGCACTTTATCAGCCGCTTAGACGAATTGAAAGCGGAAGAAAAGAAACAGTTTGTTGATGCCTTCAAAGCAAGAACAAAGCCTGTGTTAATTCAAAGTGCATTTGAAATGCAGAAGAAACAACAAGCAGCCATTAAAAAGGCGGTAGATGAAATACTTGGTAAAGAAACTGAATTTGAATTTACAACAGTTCCTGCGGTCATTAGCGGGATTGAATTGAGTGCAAATGGATATAAATTATCGTGGAGCATTTCAGCTTATCTCGACTCATTGCAAAACACTATTTCGGCAACAATAAAAGACAATGTTCCGGAAACGAAAAAGGCTCCGGATCAAAAGCCAGCAGCAAAAGAAAAGGCTTCAGAAACCGTAGCTGAACCTGAAAAAAAATAATATGGCATCAGATGAATTCAATACCATCATTGAAAAGAGCTTTGAGCAGATAGCAAAAGCAAAGGATCAATTTGTTTTTTCATTTGAGCCACGTGAAGTGGGTTTTGTAACCAGCGTATCTGCTGGTGTTATAAAAGTGTCGGGTTTGCCCAATGCCGGATTTGAAGAACTATTAAAATTTCCGAACAATCTATCAGGTATTGCCTACAACATTGATGAGGGTGAAATTGGTGCTATCCTGCTGGGGGAAGAATCCTTATTAAATGCCGGCGATGAAGTGAATCGGACAGGTCGTGTAATGGATGTGCCAGTAGGTGATGAGTTGATTGGGAGAGTCATTAATCCGTTAGGCGAGCCGGTAGATGGAAAGGGA
>JBGSMI010000397.1:0-4167 GCA_041740215.1 Ferruginibacter sp. | reverse complement strand
AGCGATTTTTCTGTAGTCTTTTGTAGCCTTCTTTTTCGAAGTATTTTATTTCGTGTTGAATGTATCACTCCTACATTTATATTTATTATTATTCTTTCCTTCATTAACAGATTTATAAATATTACTAATTGCCCTCGGAGTATACTATAAGCAGTGCTGATGTTTCGCAGAAAAGAACGGAGAAATAAAAGAGCCGGGCATTAGCAGGGTCAGGCTCCCCTTTGCCCTTGGAGTATACTATAAGCGGCGCAGATGTTTCCCTGAAAAGAACGGAGCAATAAAAGAGTCGGACATTAGCATGGTCAGGCTCCCCTTTGCCCTCGGAGTATACTATAAGCGGCGCTGATGTTTCGCTGAGAAGAACGGAGAAATAAAAGAGCCGGGCATTAGCAGGGTCAGGCTCCCCCATGCTCTCGGAGAGGGGTTGAGGTGAGGTCTTTTTTACAGTTCTATAATAGTGGGTTGCTGGGTGGTAACTTTTATTGTTAGGTAGTATCCTGCTTTTTCAGGGTTAAAAAAATATTTTAAAATAAAGTCTATAGATTTAATAGACTAATACTTTTTCTCCTATATTTGCATTGATTATTTTTTAACCTAATCAAATTTTGTGATCATTTATACCTTCCCGCTTTCAATGCGATGTTGTAGCTCAATCCAGCCATCGATAGGCTGATTTTTTTTGTATATATAGTCTACTAAAATAGTGTACTAAATAATACATTCTTTAATGATTGCATCATTTAGTACACCTTGCACTGTTATGCCTGCAAAATAAAGAAGTCACCGTTTTTCAATAAAAAATTAAACCAAAATCAACGTTTACATCAATGAAAAAGTTATTAATTCTGTTATTTTTAATTCCGGTTGTGGCTTCTGCCCAGTTAAATGGCCGTGTGGTTAGTGAAAGAAATGAAGCACTTGTTTCCGCAAATATTTCAGTTAAAGGCACTTCAACGATTACAAGCACTGATTCAACAGGAAGATTTTCGCTGAACTACAATCAGAAAATTCCTTATACCATCGTTGTTTCCTTTGCAGGTTTTGAAACCCGTCAGGTAATTGTTAGAAACAGCAATACAAACGATTTAGTGATACAATTGCAACCGACTTTTCAGACGGATACGGTTGTAATTACCTCCAGGCGTCGCAGAGAATTGCTACAGGATGTACCGATTCCTATAACTGTAATTGGAGGAAAGCTGGCAGAAGATGCGGGTGCTTTTAATGTAAACAGGTTAAAGGAATTAGTGCCATCCGTGCAGTTATATACTTCTAATCCCCGCAATACTGGTATCAATATCCGTGGCCTTGGTTCACCATTTGGGCTTACCAATGATGGGCTTGATCCAGGCGTAGGTTACTACGTTGATGGTGTGTATTTTGCACGCCCTGCCGCAGCTACATTAGATTTTATTGACATTGAACAGATAGAAGTGCTGCGTGGTCCGCAAGGAACTTTATTTGGTAAAAACACTACTTCCGGTGCTATCAGTATTACCACCCGCAAGGCAAGTTTTAAGCCAGGGGCTAATTTTGAAGTCAGCTATGGCAACTTCGGATACATACAAGCCAAGACTTCCATTACAGGTGCTTTGAGTAAAAAGTTAGCTGCCCGTGTTTCGTTTTCAGGCACCCAGCGCAATGGATTGGTTGAAAATGTTCGAACGCTGAAGCACACGAATGATATTAATAACATTGGCTTTAAAGCCCAGTTGCTCTATAAACTATCGGACAAAACCAGTATTATATTATCTGGCGACAACTCTACACAGCGTCCCGATGGTTATGCCCAAGTGGTGGCAGGGGTAGTAACAACAAGGCGACCAGGTTATCGCCAGTTTGATTCAATTATAGCAGCACTTAATTATAATTTGCCAAGCCGCAATGCTTTTGACCGTAAAATAGATCATGATGTGCCCTGGAATTCTGGTAATGATTTAGGCGGTGTTTCACTTAATATTGATCATAAAATTGGTAATGGAACTTTAACCTCCACTTCGGCCTGGCGCTACTGGAATTGGGATCCTTCCAATGACAGAGACTTTACGGGATCGCAGGCATTGTCAAAATCTCAGAACCCGGCAAAGCATAAACAGTGGTCGCAGGAAGTTAGATACGCTGGTGAGTTTTCCGAAAAGGTAAGTGGTATAGTTGGCTTGTATTACATTGGTCAGGAAGTTACGATTGATGGTACCGAAGAATCTGGCAGAGACCAGTGGCGTTTTTCGCAAAGTTCGACCAGTGCGCTATGGAGAACGCCGGGGCTTTTTGAAGGCTATGGTATAAGAACCAATGCTTCCATTAAATCTCAGAGTGCCGCTGCATTTGCTAACATTGATTGGGAGATTGCGAACGGTTTACACATATTGCCGGGCCTGCGTTACAACTACGATAATAAGGATGTCTTCTACGACAGAAAGCGATATGGAGGTCTTGATACCAGCACCTACAACGGCACGCAAGCCAATAAGGTAGCGCTACAAGGTTTTAAAAATGGAGTGTACAGCAACCAGTTTTATGTAGCCGAGGCTGATGAAAGAAACTTTACCTATCAGCTTACCGTTGCCTACAAGGCCAACAGCCGCATTAATGCTTTTGCTACTTATTCTACCAGCTTTAAACCTGTAGGTGTAAATGTTGCTGGACTGCCTACCATTGGTGGCGAACCTGCTACTGACCTTGCAGTAATAAAGCCTGAAGATTTGAAACATTATGAAATTGGAATTAAAACAACACCGGTTGATAATTTTATTTTAAACTTCACGCTACACAATTCTGATATCAAAAATTACCAAACCAATGTTCAGTCACCTGAATTAGGTGTTAACCGTGGTTACATTGCCAATGCTGAACAGGTAAGGGTAAGCGGTGCCGAACTTGATTTAAATCTTAAAGCAAACAATCATTTTACTTTTTATGGAGCAGCATCTTACACCGATGCTAAATACATTAAGTTTACCAATGCACCGTTGCCATTAGAAGAAACAGGGCTTACCGTAAACAATGTACAGGTAGCATTTAAAGACATCTCTGGTGGACCCCTGCCCGGTATATCCAAGTGGGCTGGTTCACTCGGTGGCGAATACACTACGCCTGCAGCATTCCTTGGCAAAGCAGGCAAATTCTTTTTGGCGCTGGAAGGTTTTTACCGTTCCTCTTTTTCTTCGAGCCCATCACCATCAGCTTTCTTGAATATTGATGGATATACGCTTGTAAACGGAAGAATTGGTTTCAGGGCATTCAATGGTCTTTCAGCATTTATCTGGAGCCGCAATCTCTTCAATAAAAATTACTTTGAGCAGTTGTTACCTGCCGGTGGTAATGCCGGCCACTATGGAGCTGTACTGGGAGACCAGCGTACTTCTGGTGTTACACTGAGGTATTCGTTTTAATTGTTCAAATTTATAATCAGGCATTCAAAGTGGCAGCCATATTTGGGTCTTGAGAAATATATATTGACTAATGAAATACAGTCTTTTTTGTTATAATATGGCTGGCTGTAAAATGGTGATTTCAAAACCTTGTACTGTATTTTACAGCATAAGGTTTTAAAACTAAATAGATATAAATGAGAAAAAGGCTGGTATTTATCGTTGCATTGTTTTCGCTGGTAGTTTTTTCCAAAGCGCAAAGTAATAAGTCGACCAAAAACGTAAACCAAATTTGGTTGGGATATTTTAATCAAACCAGGTTGAGCAATAAATTTGGCTTGTGGACCGATTTGCACTTGCGTACCAAAGAGCATTTTGTTGATAATTTTTCGCAAAGTCTTGTGCGGCTGGGCTTAACGTATTACGTAACCGATGCAACCAAACTAACTGCCGGATATGCGTATATCAGTATTTACCCGGCAGATGCCCATAAAAAAATAACCCAACCCGAACACCGTACCTGGCAACAGGTGCAATGGCATTCTAAATATGGGAAAAAGAGAATGATGCAATGGTTTAGATTGGAGGAGCGCTTCAGAAGAAAAATTCTGAATGACTCCACGCTTGCACCTGGTAGTAATTTCAATTTTAGAATTCGATACAATATTTGGTATGATCTGCCATTGAGTAAAAAAGGTATTGTGCCAAATAGTTTTTCCTTGGTTGTGAATGACGAAGTACACGTCAATTTTGGTAAGCAGATAGTCAATAATTATTTTGACCAGAATCGTCTTTT
>JBGSMI010000358.1:0-6284 GCA_041740215.1 Ferruginibacter sp. | reverse complement strand
AAAGTAATAAATAAGATTTAAATACGTATTTTCATTGCATCTATACGATAATGTTGGTGACGATGGTGTATTATTAATTTTTTTATTACCATGATGATCGTTTAAAAGATAATACTAACCCCTATGCGTAAGTTGCTTTTTTTTGTCGGCGATTGCCTCGCTTGTTTTATTCGCCTGTAGCCAAGATGCCCCGCCTGTTGTTACTCCGCCTGTTGTAACTGATACTATGGCCATGTTGCCAGTAGCAGCCAATGTTTACATAGTTGGCGACACTACTGATACTAGCCCTTGGGCAAGGCATTACGCTGTGTATTGGAATAACGGCCGAAAAATATTTTTACCGAATGATACACTTTCGACAGCCAACGGTGTTGCATTAGAAGATACTAATGTGTATATATCTGCTACCTGCGTAGTCGGAAACAAAATAACCTATTGGAAAAATCGCAAAGGAATCCAACTGGTCGAAAATAATCTGATGATTCTGTCATCTGTGGCAATAACAATTGCAGGCAAAGACGTTTATACTTTGGGTATTGCCTACACGGGATCCTATGAAAAGAAAGTACCGGTTTATTGGAAAAATCAGGACAAAGCCGTAGTTATCACTGGACCTACCAAATCAGAAGCGTGTGATATAAGTATTTCTGGGAATGACATTTATATTTCAGGAAACGCTGAAGGGGGCTTTAATTCAGGGTATGAAAATCTAGCGCCCTGTTACTGGAAGAATGGTTCAAAGGTTGTATTACCTTCACCCGTGCCTTTTACGGGCGTTCCTACTATGTATACGGGGTTGGCAAGATCGATCAAGGTCATGGGCTCGGACATTTATATAGCTGGTGAAGTTTATCAGAGTCCTGGTGCACGTAATGGATGGGGAGTTTACTGGAAAAATGGTGCCCCCGTGCAGCTAACTTCGACCGTGCGTTCTTCTGCTAAAAGGATTGCGGTAGTAGGAAACGATGTTTATATAGCCGGCGATATAGAAGGTAACGACCGACAGCCGCACGCAGCTTACTGGAAAAACGGTGTTGCTGTGATCCTTGACCTAAATTTTAATTCTACAGCTAATGCAATAGCTATTGAAGGTAATAATGTTCATGTTGTTGGTAGACGGGGTTTTGATCAAATAATGTATTGGAAAAATGGAGTTGCTACGGCATTAGGAAGAGGAAAGGCAAATGCTATTGCCATTAGAAAATAAGCAGGTGTTTCAAAGCTTTTAAAAGCTTTGAAACAAGTAAGCCTTAGAAGTTTATACCTCGGAAACCTTTTTGTAGCTTTTCATCTACTACACTTAATGTGAGGCTTAGGAGTTATTTCGAGAAAATTTGCCGCGTCTGTTTCAAAACGCATTGATAATTTACATGCCATACTCAGGCAGATATGTATTAAGAGCCAAAATAAGATACAGGATGCTGCCAAGCTATACAAACTGGTAGAACTAAATTCCACGAAAAACTGGGTGATGATGGGTGCAGATGTGAGGTGCGACATTTATGAAAGCCTGCTGGAGAGGAATGCGGAAGATACTAAAAGCGGCTTTGGTGATACAGACAGCGATAACAATATTTCACCTGCAGATGCATTGATTGCACTAACCGATGTTCGTTATGATATGCTTTAGTACCACGGCAGTAAAGTTTACCCAAGGCAATATGTTTTATATTATAATCGATAGTGCCAGTGGATAAATCGATGCATTATTTTTTCGCACAAAGGAAGGTATTTGCTGTTTGCAGAATTTAAAGCTATTTCCTTATTTCAATTTCAGCTTTTGCCCTTTCAATTAACTGATTATTGCAGGTAAGTATTTCGACATCCTGTACAAAGAAGTCCTTGTCGTCGGTGATGATGGTGAAATTGTTTTTCAAGGCCATTTTATAATAATAGTTATCATTAAAATCAAGGCTTTGTGGTGGCGAGGTTAGTATATCTTTTTGTTTAATCTGGGTACTAAGGCCATCGGGAAATAAGGTATAAAAATCTTCGTAGGTTTTTATGTCTTCGCACAAGGAGACGTAGTCTGACAAGTACTGCGTAGATGGCCTGTAAACCTCTTTATAATAAGATCTGTCCGGCTCAGAGTGACCTTGTTTTGTACAGAATTTAGGATAAGTAACATCCCTTAAATACCTGTTGATGACTTCGGATAAAACAAGTGTGGTTACCACAATTTTGGGATGATTGTTGTGATTACAAAATTTTTCAAAAAAATCAAGGTATTTTTTATCCCGCTGAGAAAGGGCGAATGGTGGTTTTAATATTTTGAGCCACAAATTAGCATCAAAGAAATATGATTTCTTTTGCAGACCTGCCATATCTAAATTGCGGATATTATATGCCATAGTTAAGCAGTGGCGTTCTCTAATAAAGAATCGTACTGCTTAGAATTGATGGCATTTTCTATTACCTCATCGATTTTAGCCTTCAGATTTTGTAACGTGCCAAAATTGTAGTGAATGAGATGACTTAATTTTGCGGGATCATACTGCAAATACATTTTTCCAATTGCAGCATTTAAAAACTGGGTAGAACAACGTTGTAAGCCATCAAAAGAAAGTTCAACCGCTTGATTTTGAGCGTACGACTCTTCTAATAGCGCAAATATTTTTAAACCTTCGTTGTGAAATGCAGCAACATTGCTGTTGATGGTATGGTGTATGTTGATGGCCATGGTTAGGAAAAAATACAGTCGTAATATACAACTTAGTTTTGCAAAAGTAGTACCTATTTATTAAAATTCATATCTATTTTTTAAAGAAAAGGTTAATAGTAGTGCCAATAAAAGCGGTTGGGAGCACCCTACCTTCCTGAAAAATAGTGTTTTCAAGATCAGATGACCAAAAGCCATCACAGGATATTATTTGCAATACACCACCGGACGCCCGGCAATATTTCAGCATATCCTTTATGCCTAAACCACCCGGGCAATTATCCAAAACGGTCTTTGAACTATTGCCTGCCAGCGCCCATAAAATGGCATCCAGATGATTTTGGATTGCGCCATTGGTTGCCTTGTTAATGCGTGGTAAAAATCCATCTCCTAAATCAACCATTGTGAATTTGAGATATCCTTGTTTTGGATAATATTGACCGCCAACAAAAAAAGGATCTGAGGTATTTGCATGATGGTGCGTATTGCAAAATACTTCCAATAGATCTTCATTTATTTTTTCTTTTAAGTCCGGAGTTAAGCTATCAGGCATGCCCCTGTGGGTTAGCAATTCATTTGAAACATAGTTACAAAAACCTTCGGAATCACCTGTTTTAAATGCACGTATTGGAATGGTGCTTTCCCTGTCGTCGTAAACAGGTAATTCGCCGCCATTCATGAAACCATTCCTAAATAAGACATCAAAACGTTCTTTGATTGTTGCAGCATCAGTTGTGACCGTGTGACCAAATTTTTTTTTAAGCTGGTACACCATTGCCAGGAGTAAGGCTGAAAGATTGCCATCAAACCATTCCACATTTGTGAAATCCAAATGAAAATTGGAAGGGGTTGGCTGCGCCAGGCAAAAATGATAAAAGCGGGACAATTGATTATACCCGGTATAATTGGTTTGAATTTTATCTTCGAGTGAAAAAAACATACCCGGTAATTTTTAATTTTGGCATCGGTTAATAAATCAGCAAAATAATCACAATAAAAACTTTATCACAGTCTAATTTATCTTCCCGAAAATCAAATATAATCGCCCTATTGTTTCATATCATCGACAGATAGCTGCTTCTAATTTTTTAGGTCTTATCGCTGATCTATATCTAATGAAGTTTCTTCTTTAACAACAGTAACATCATTTGTAAAAATTGCCGTTAAGTCAATTGGAGGAACCATAAATTGGGTAAATTGTGTCCTTTCAATTTTAGCATGGAGTACACCCCTGGCTGTGCCTGTAGTAATCATGGCTAAGTGGATGGCAAATGCTTTTGGAACAATCAATTGATTTGTTGTTTCAATCATCTCATTCCATGAATTTTCTTCTATCCCAAAATGGCAAGATACTTCAATGAGTAAAAAAGGAACAGTATTTTGTTCGAAGCGAAAATTTGCTTTCACAGAAATAACTTTTGCCGGAGGGTCCCAATTAAAATTAAAGGATGTGACCAATTCAGTTTGCTCTCCTTGCTTATAAGCTGCATCAATTATCGCAAACTGATCTGTAGTTATTCCTCTAAGTTGGAAATTAACCGGCTTCTCTTTAGTATTCATGCTGAAACATTAATTGCACTTTTTGTAATCAAGTCTATCTCCTGAGTTATTTAAAGGAACCACGGCACATTGCGCATCCAAATTATAGCTTGCTTTTAGTTCATTATTTTGGTGACCACAATAAACTGAATATTCATTTAATGAGTTATTGATCGTTCTTACATGGGAACCAAGATCAATTACCAAAGCTTGAGTCGAATAAGAAAAAGTAGGCGCAGCAACCGATTGGCTATATTTATACTCTGGGAAAGCGATTAATTCCGTACCAAGTGCCTCTGAAAGTTTGGCAATTGTTTCAAGCGTTAAATTTTCTTCTCCTTTTAATACTTTACTTATATACTGCGCAGATACGCCAACCTGTTCGGCTAATTTTTTCTGATTCATGGCTTCATTATCTTCTAAGGATGCAGCCATACGGCGAGCAATGTTACTTGAAAGCTTTAACCAACTGCGGTTCTTTAAACGCCACTGCGCTTTTTCTTTCCAGGAGCTCACCTGACCACCACTTAGGTTCTTTAATTTATTGTGTAAATCATTCATAATTTAAGCCCTCCTTATTGTAGATGAATTCGGCGGATAAAAAGTCTTTTACTCTTTGAATTTGCGCTATTTCTTTTTTGAGATGATCACCCTGCATTTGGTCAGTTAATTTAATTGCACCACCAGTAATCACAATGGTGCCGTCTTCAAGTTGAAAGCCATAAAGGCGAAGCATGGGGGATGTAAAATTTGGTTTAGCTTTTTTAAAGTTTTCATCTTTACCTTTTAATATAAATTCTTCTTTATGTAATGAATGAAAAATTTCCTTAACCGTTTTGCCTTCGTATCCTGGTTTTTGATTTTCAACACTTTCCAGTTCTTCGATAAAATCAAGCGCCTCATCAATGACTTTATCAATAGCGTCATTTATACTCATTCCTTTCCAAAAAGGATTTAATAAATCATCAGCATGTTGAATAAAAAAGCTTTGCAGGTAATTTGTATCGTTCCATAAATCAAATAATTTTGAAAATATATCTATGTCATGCCCATCTACTCTGTGCTCGGGGAAACACACAGACCATAAATTGCAATGGTGTGCATTTTCTTGCTCGGCAAAAATAGGGACTATTTTCATAAAAACAACTTATAGGTTGATTCTTTTTTTAAAATTTAACGTAATTGACTGCGACGCAAAAGATTTTATATTTAATTTTTTAACTCGAAATCATTCTTTTTTATAACTAATTTGTTTCGAATACTCCAGTAATATTTTTTTTCACAATAAAATGGAACATTTAAACCCTAGATTTACGCCGCATTTATCTTCTCATAAATAAACTTAGCCAGGTATTTAAAAATTACCGCATCGGCCAGCTTCTCGTTGTTTAAAATATTGCTGGTTGTGCTGTTGTTGATGTCCATTCTATCGATGAATTTTTCAATTGATTTATCCCGCAGGCTGCCTTGTAAAAAGTTCTCAAAACTGTTCGTTTTGGCCTGCTTGATAATGGAATCATCATTTAATAAGTCTAGGCCAACCTGATCAAATAACAAACGATCTGTTTCTGTAAACTCTGTACCAAAACGGGTGTTGATGGCATACACAATTTGTGATAATTGTATTTCTTCTTCCTTGCCTATTCTGATGCCGGCATCTGAACCTGGTTCCAGGCCATACTCTGCCTGATGTTCCATTACAATGTTGGTCTCTTTTATTTTTTGCAGCCGGTAATATTTTAGTAATACTTCATCGTTTAATTTGAACCGATCTTCCAGTGATTTGCGTGGAAGCTTATTCAACAATAACCTGCCATAAGCATACAATTTTTCCAGTGAAATATCCTGAAAGGGCATTACCTGGCTTAGAAAAGAATACGCTCTTGTAAATGAAAGCAAGGTGTTTTTCCAGTCTTCCTGCTCTTCTTCGTTTTCAATTGCTTTGTACCGGTCAACGGCAGGATCTATAAATGAATTTAGGAGTGCATGTATTTTTTTGCTGTGCATGTCAGTATTTTTAAAATACTGCTCCGAAAAATTATCTACCTCCGATTGCCAAATTATTTGCTTTTCTTCCAGCTTTACC
>JBGSMI010000158.1:0-23585 GCA_041740215.1 Ferruginibacter sp. | reverse complement strand
ACTCTAAAGTTAGACTGGCCAAATACTTTCAGGTCAAGTATTGGCCTCTTAATAGTAATTTCTCTTCTTATAAAATATAGAGTTGAAAATAGCAAACCAAAACAGGCGCCCTGTATTTTAGTTGAATTAAACCAATCCTCTACCTTTCCATATACTACTATATAATCTATCAGTAACATGATTGCCGCCAATAATAATAGCCCAATCCAATCCATTTGGTATAACGGCAGTATTTTTTTTAAGCGATCATTTTCTACAAATATTAAAGTAAGTACAATGCAAAATAGAACCATCACAACAATGCTGATGTAGGCGTACTGCCAGTTGTAATCGTAAGTTAATTTGGCAACAAACCAAGTAGTAAAATATAGCCCTGCAAGTGCGATAAAATATATAAAAGGATACACACGGCTGGTGTCAAGAGTTTTACTCCATGCAAAAAGCCAGATAATATAGACCTCCATTAGGGCGGTCATTTTAGCAAAGCCTAAAAAAAGACATGCTGCTATTGTTACAGTTGAGTTGGAAGTTGTAGCGCAAACAATATTCATCAAAAGCATACATAGCAGGCCATACAAGAGCAACGACTTATTTGAAAAGCGCATTTTTAGTCTGATTTCAATAAGCAGTCCTAACCCCATGCCAATGTACATGGCATTATAAGCCAGTGTGTAAGGCTCCGCATATAAAGCCAGCGAACTATACATGTATGTGCTGTTTCCCAAAAAAATTCCGTTTGCTACTAAAATGGTAAAGAGTAGTATTAATAGTACCGGCAACTTTATGTATATGGGTACCCACTTATAAAATAAATCTTTTAGCTGCATAAGCTTTTTACTTTTTTTTAGCAACAGTTACTTCTACATTCATTCCTGCCTTCAGCAATTCAAGGTCAGCAGTATTATTCTCACTTCGTATAAACTCAATCCGTACAGGAATACGCTGCTGTACTTTTACAAAATTCCCTGTTGAATTATCAACCGGAACTGCTGAATACCTTGAGCCGGTTGCCTGGGAAATCGCTTCAATTCTTCCGATAAATTTTTTGTTCCCTACTCCATCTACTGATAGAACCATTCTTTGTCCAATGCTGAGTTTATCAATTTGTGTTTCTTTATAATTAGCAACCACCCACTTGCTATCTTTCCTTACCAACGATAAAAGTGTTTGCCCGGCCTGCAACAACTGGCCTTCCTGTATATTTCTTCTTCCAGTAACCCCATCATAAGGAGCTATGATGATAGTATAAGAAAGATTAAGTTTAGCCATCGCCACTATGGCGTGTGTACGTTTTATTTCGGCATCATTTACATAAATCTTTCGGGAAGTTTCTTCAGTAGAAAAATTTGTAGTGAGGCGCTGCTGACGAAGTGATTGTGTTTGGGCAAATAAAGAATTGTATTCTGTTTTTACCTGGTCAAATTGTTGTTGGGTGGCCGCACCCTCCTTGAGTAAATTTTCAAAACGTTTATAATTTTGTTCAGCGTTCCACAATCTTGCTACAGCAGCTTTGATATTGGCATCAGAAACACCTACATAACTGTGAACAGTATTCACAGCAGAAACTGTTACCTTTTTGGATGCCATTGCAGACAGCCACGCCGCTTCTGCCTGTTCCAGTTGTATGTTAAATTCACTGTCATCAATAATCACCAGAGTATCACCCTTTTTTACGTGCTGGTGTTCCCTGAACCTTACCTCTTTAATATATCCCGGAATTCTTGTATTAACGGGATTGATGTATTCTTCCACTTGTGCATCGTTGGTGTAAAGTTTTTTATCAAGATTAAAATAGGTGGATAAGCCCCATACAATGCACACAATTATACAAATAATCAATAGGATGTTTAGGAGATAAATGCCAATTTTATTTCTTTTTTTCTTCGGTAAAGATTTAATGTCACTCATAACAACTATTTTATTTTATTCAGATTTTTCCTGTTGATTTTAGCAATTGATACCAGGTGTAGATAACATTAATTTCCGCATTCGTAACTTTTAACTCAGCCTCAATTTTTATATTGGTGGCATCTATTAAATCCGTCAACAGGGCCAGTTGATTAAAATATTTTTTATCTACTATCCGGTAATTTTCAACTGCAGATTTCAAATCATTTTTTAATGTTGCCAATTCGTCTTTTGATTCCTGGTATTTTATATAAGCCGTTTTAATTGCAACTTTTACATTTTCTTTTTCAAATATTTCCTTTTGCTTCACTTGTTCCTGACGTATTAAACCGGCCTTTATTTTTTTCGATGTTTGATAGAGGGAGGATATATTATATCGAACACTTATACCTGCTTGCCATACATTATAGAAAATATCTACGGCAGGAATGTTATTTTGAAATGGCCGCTGAAGATTACTGCCTGTATAGATATTTATTTCTGGAAATTTTTCACTTTTAAGGATATTTATGTTAGTTGCTGCAATAATATTTTCTGTTGCTGCAATTTTTAATTCATAATTTTCCTTAAAAGCTGTTTCAATAAAATAAGTCAGGCTATGTTGGTCTTGCACAATATTCAGTAAAGAACTATCTGGAATTAATGCAACGGTATCCGGTAAACCGAGGACGACATTTAGCTGTGTTGTTACAATATTTATTGCATTTGTTATCTTTCTTGCAGCAAGTTGATAATCTGATATGATTAATTTGTTTCTTAGTACATCGTTTTGGGTAACCATACCTTGCTGCTGCATTACTAAAATATTTTTAAGCCGTTGTTCTGCCAGGGCAGTGTTGTTAACATAAACGATTCGGTGGTTCAATAGCCTGTATATATCCAGATAACGGGCAGCCACCAAAAATTTCATATCAATAGTGTTCTTTTCAAAACTTAGCATTGCAACCTGCTCCTCCAGTGTGGACTTCAGTATTGAATTATTTATTTTGCCTCCATTAAATATTGTTTCTGTTGCAGTAACTAACAACTGGGTAAATTGATGTGGGATATGCCCTTTTTGATGAACTGAAAATGAAGGAGTCCAGATATCTGCATTACTAATATAGCCATAGTTGAGTCCTGAAGAAATAGTTGGGAGTTTAGACAGTTTCTGTATTTCAGTTAGTTGTTTAGCTAACGCTATATTTTCCCCTGATATTTTTAATTGTGTGCTATTCCGAATAGCAAGACGAAATGCTCCCTCTAGTGTTAGTATTTTATCTGAATTAACCGATTGAGCCAGAAGATTAACCGGGTTGAGATTACCTAAAATTATGATTATTACTGAATAAATATTTTTCATTGTTACTTTGCTTTATATCAGGCACAGTATGCAAATATTGTTAACTTATTTGCTGATTCCGATTGACAAACAAAGAGAAGAATTGTAGATATTACACCTCCGTCTATATGGAAATACCGGCTTAGGCTGTGTGAATTATTCTTACTTTAATTAAGCCAGGAAAGAAATGGAGTGATCAGAAGCAGTAGATATAAACAATTGAAAATTTTGTAGTAAAATTATTTTGTAAAGACGAAGATTTAATATGAACCCTTAAAATATTAAGAGCCGGGCTATATAAAGTAGATTGGAATATTAAATAGCTAGGATGCAAATTGTTGAGGGGTTCACAATCTTTTTTCTTTCTCCTCATCAATAATCTTTTGCAGGTCTTCCACACTTGGTAAATTGATTAAATACTTTGATACAAATACTTGTTGTGGTAATCCCATAGTGGCGTATTTTACTAATGCCTCATTTTTTCCGCTGCATAAAATAATACCAATAGGATCATTATCTCCAATCGTAAATTCATTGTCTTTATAATAGTTGAGGTACATATTCATTTGGCCTGCATCCGAGTGGTCGAACTCCCCAATTTTTAAATCCAGCAAGCAATGGCATTTTAAAATCCTGTGGTAAAATACCAGGTCTATTCTGTAATGTTTGTTGTCAAAAGTTATTCGTTTTTGCCTTGCCTCAAAACAAAATCCACGCCCCATTTCAATCAGAAAGTTCTGCAAGTTGGTGATGATGCTTTCTTCAAGATCAGATTCGCTGTACGATAATTTTTCTTCCAAACCCAGAAATTCCAGCAAATAAGTATTACGAAATACATCTTCCGGTTTCAGGATATTTTGGGCTATATGGAGGTTTAAGACATCTTCCTTATCAACACTCAATCCTGTTCTTTCATAAAGCATGCTTTCAATTGCCCGTTTCAAATCCCTCACCCCCCAATTATTACTAATTGCCTGTTCCTCGTAAAACCTCCGTTTGGCCTCAGAATCGGCCTTCAAAAGCTCAATAAAGTGAGAGAAACTGAGGTTGTTTACAAGGACAGAAGCTTTTATAACATTTCTTGATTCATCTATTATATTAGTTTTTAGGCTGCCCAATAGGTCAGACGCCGTCTGACCTATTCTAAATTGTTGTAAATCTGCCTGTTTAAATTCGTCAGACACTGTCTGGCGAATTTGAGGGTAGATTAAATAGAGCTGCCGAAATAATTTCAGGTTGGTTTCCGCCATTCCTCTCAAGCCTTGTTGTTTTAGCCTGGCAGCAAGTGTTTCTAATATCATTTGCCCATAAGTGGCCCTGTCTTCACCAAGCTGTTCATATTCTACAATGTAGCTTCCAATTAACCAGTTCCGTAAAGTCATGGCAACGTTCACCTGTTTTTGCACTTTATTCTGAAAAAATGTGTTTGTATCCTGAATGGCATGGGTCAAATTTTCAAGAGTGTTCATATCTTTTGTATATTTATTGACGTATTGTATTTTTTCTAAATCCATCTAAGTCATATAAATTCGAAAGACCCGCTCAATCTTATGCCGTCAAAAGATTGGCGAGTCTGGTTAAATCAGGTAAAAAGTGGTTCGAGAATTGTACGATGGGGTTCACAGCAAAGGAAAAGATTGAAAAGTCTTTGTCTTTTTTATTTATCTGCTGAAATCTTTTGTGGTATTACGTTTTATCAATGCCTATCTTTTTCAGATTTACCATAGATTTTTTCACCTTACTTTTTACCTAACTGAAAAATGTCCTCTGACATGCTCGCCTGTAAAGGGTTTGAGAGTATCAATTCAATAATCATGAAATAATGGTTCAAGTCATAATACGGATAAGCGTATTGGATTCGAATCGCCTATAAAATTGTAAATCAAATATTTAAATACTACCAATTCCTTAAAAACGCCATATTAGTGGCATTTTTCAAAAAATGTAATCATTTCACCTTCTTTTTCACTTCTTTTTTCTGTCAAATTTCTCTTTGCAAATCCAAAAATGACTTGTACGGGTTCTCTAAAAATATTGTCAAATTTTTCTTCGCCACACACCCGCCTTTTGGTAATTATGCTACGAAGTAAATCACCTCTTAATTCTTCATTCTGTTCTGACAACAAATTATTGAGATGAGGGAACTATACAATGGATTTTTAGTTTTATCAGAAATTTCCTTAGTGTAGGTAACTATGATAAGAAAAGATGATATTTCCGGGCAAACCAGTCTTAGTTTCAAAATCTTCTTTTATTTGTTTGTAATTGTGTACTTGAATTAAAAAATTCAACAAAGGGTAAATCCTATTTTAAACAAACTAAATGCTGAGGTGAAAAATGCTGTTACCAAAGCAAAAATTATTGGAGTTGGCTTGCCGGTTATTTCTAGCGTTGGTGCTTTGGGCCTTTGGCATTTCGGTATTAATCTGTCTAAATATACTTCACTTCTTTTTGAAGGGTTTAGCATCGCAGAACTAAATGTTTGGACAAACTACCTGAAAGAAACGAGAAGTGGAAAACGCAAACTCACTTTATTTGTTATGGAAGGTGCAGCAGGAAACCTAAATGCATTTTGACTTTTTGAAACCTACATATTGTAAAATATGTACTACCTAGTCGGAAAAATTCCGAATTACTATTTTACTATTTACATATTATTGCTAAATTTGCTATACCTAATCGGAAAAATTCCGAATTATCATACCAATAATTACAGGTAAAATGGATTTTCGGGACGATATTCAAAATTATGCAGAACAACCAATTACCAGGCAGTTGTTGTTGCATATGCTAAAGGAATACAAAAGGCCTTATGACAAGATAGGTGAATTAGTAAAACAGGGTCTGCTGGTACAACTTAAAAGAGGTTTATATGTGCCAGGTAGCAGGCTCAATATCATATCACCTGAATTATATCTTTTGGCAAATCATCTTGATGGGCCAAGTTATATTTCTTTAGATTCAGCACTTTCACACTGGGGTTTAATTCCAGAAAGAGTGTATGAAATAACCTCAGTTACTACCAATGCAACAAAAGTATATAAAACCGCTATTGGTAAATTTAGTTACATACACTTGAAATTGCCATATTACAGTTTTGGCATAAAGCAGGTACAGCTAACACAAAAGCAAACAGTATTGATGGCATCACCAGAAAAAGCCTTGTGTGATAAAATTATTACTACTTCAGGTATTTTGCTTCGTAGTATAAAACAAACGGAAGAATTGCTAATAGAAGATTTCAGAATTGAACGGCAACTGCTCCGTACTTTAGATTCATTTGCCATTAGCAGTTGGGCAAAAGATGCACCCAAAGAAAACAGTTTGATGATCCTTGTAAAAACATTAAAAAGTTTATGATTAAAGAATGGCTTGAAGAATATAAACCTGGTAACCAGGAAGCCGCAGAGCAGGCACTTCGTGAGATCATGCAGGAAATTGCACTGGCTGGTTTACAACGCAGTGGCTTTTTTGAAAAAGCTGCATTTTACGGTGATACCGCCTTACGGATATTTTACGGACTTCAACGGTTTTCTGAGGATCTTGACTTTTCATTACTGGAAGTAAACACAGAATTCTCACTGGAACCATACCTTAAAGGAATTGAAGTAGAGTTTAGTGCGTTAGGCGTAACAGTTAGCATTGAAGAAAAAAGTAAAACTGCAACCACAGATGTAGATTCGGCTTTCCTCAAACCTGACACTACCTGGAAAGAGCTTATCATTAAAGAAATATTGCCCCAGGAATCAGTTAAAATGCGGCCAACGATAAAAATAAAAATCGAAGTAGATACAATGCCGCCGCTGGGTTTTACCACAGAAGAGAAGTTATTGTTAAAACCATTTTCATTCTATGTCAAATGCTTTACGCTGCCGGATCTTTTTGCCGGCAAAATGCATGCATTGCTATTTCGAAAATGGAAGGGAAGAGTCAAAGGAAGAGATTGGTTTGATATGGAATGGTACATACGAAAAGGTATTCCATTAAAACTTGATCATCTGCTAATACGTTCCCAGGATAGTGGTGACTGGAAAGAAAAATCTATCACAAAAGAACAATTCATGGCCTTGTTGCAAAATAAAATTCAGTTGGTTTCTTTTAATAATATCCGTGAAGACGTTGTTCGTTTTATTCCGGATGAAAAGGTAATTGAGATATGGTCTCAACAATATTTTAGTGATTTAGTGCAAAAAATAAAATTCGCTTAAATTGAAAATTATTTTTTATTGCAAGCATCCAGCAAATTGAACAGGCATTAATTGCAATAAATAAATAAAACAGTATTTCAGGAACTATGTGACGAATACCTGTACTTTTCAAACGAAAATTCCACTTCTATAAACCGCCCTGCTTACAAAAGGGCAAAAAGAAAACGAATTACATTAACATACCAAAACCGGGTAGCAGAGTGCTTTATATAAAACAATCTTTCTTCAATCTCCTTGCATCGGTTTAGCTGTATGTGGTGGGCAAACCTGACTCAGTAAACGCTTCCAATTGGCTCGTTGCCGGGGCTCAATTACAGTTGGGGCCTGTTGCTGTCCTGCTAAATCGGTATTGTCCAATTGGGCCGTTACTGACGGCCTAATTTCAGAACTTCCGTACGCTTAATAAAACTCCCTGATTTTATGAAGATTTGTAAATGAAACTCCCTTTAATCCTGAAACGCTACTTTGCAAATCAACGGCAATTTATTCAAGTACCTTCATTCCCATTTTTGGGCTTTGAACTTCCAAGAAAACATTTTGCCAGTTTTGAAATACAAACCAGGATTTGACATAAAATCTTTCACTTTCAAAGGACAGGGATTTACAGAGGATTGTTTTCCTCAACTATTGTTTCACAGTCTCAAAAATGCCAATTATAGGAATGAGGATGTCGTTGAATTTGCTGAAAAACTAGACATTCTTGATTCAAAAGCATCAATTAGTAGTTTACTCCACTATCAGTATTTTCAAATCAAAAATAAAAGCTTAAAAATTATAATTAGGCCCGAAGCAAGGATAGAGCACGGATGGTTGTTAAGTGGTAGTACTTATGAAGCATTTAGCGACCGTAACAATGCTGACGATATTGTAAAAATTTCTAAGCAAGAAAATTCTAAATTACTTTATACAATATCAATTGAAAGAGTTTAAAGATAGTTGGTTTTAAAACGACAGTTTTTTTTGTGATTTCAGTGTGAATAGGAAATGTAATATCAACCGTTCCGGCTTTTTAAAACAATTAATAGCTTCTATCGCCATTGGCAAACTACCTGTTTCTTTAATAAAGGACTTTAGAAAGATATAACTGTTACAATGTTTCGTAGATGGCTTCCGCCATTTGAAGGAATGCGATTGCTGGATAGCATGGAAGAAGGCGATTTATTGGAACTGGTAAGGGAGCCGGAGATCCTCCACCATCATACTAACTCCCAGGGAGAAAAAAGTATTGAAATGCCTTGATGCTGGAATGAGTACAAAAGAAATGGTCAGCTTTATATCCATAAGTCCTTTTACCTTACAAAATCACAAGACAAGTCTTTTCAACAAGACAAACCCAAAAACTAGTTTAAAAGCTGTACGAAATGCACGCAAACTACATTGGATATGATTGTTCCAATATCCACTTACAAATATCAGTAAAGGGCCATTGCTAATAAATAAAAGGCAATATTTGTAAGAATGACACAGCTAATTTGGTCTCAAACATGTGCTAAGGATTCAAAAATCGCTATTTTCCCTTTTGGTTTATCGTTCCTATCCAACCACTCCGCAATTAAGCTGCAAAAAATATTTGACCACTTATAATATGATGGCTGTGTTGATTTTAAAAAAATATTGCAGTAGGTATGCAAAAAAACCTGATGAAGGACAAGGGGTCAAAACAATCATCCTTTCTCATTAAAAAGAACTTTAATAATCTATTGCTATATTAACTTCTTCTGACCTTTCTTTAATACCCTCTTTGTTATTAGAAAATATGTCTTTGTTCCATTTTCTAAACTCATAATATTTACTTTTCGGTTCTCCTGTCCAACCATTTATTCCCTTCTTCTTTGGTAAAAAATACCCGTGAACATATACCAAGGGTATAATAAATAGAAAGAGCAATGTCATTGATGCTATTCTACCAAAGTAAAATGAAACACAGCAAACAACTATAAGTGTCAGCATATACTTTCCAACTCTACGAATTTTAGGCGTTTGTTCTTCAAAGTGTCCCATTAATATATTGGCCAACGCATAAATTATACTGACAATTGAAATTTCAAACCAAAGTGTATTTGTTACAAGCATATAATTATTGTCTTTTTATAATTCTTTTTTCATAACTACGATGTTTTTGTCACCCAAAACAAGTCTTTCTAATTGTTGCCACCCAAGTCGCTTATATAAATTTTCTGCTGTATGTGTAAATAAATAAATTTCTTTAAGTCCAAGGTCTTTTGAATGGTCTTGAATGTGATTACAAATTAATGCTCCTAATCCTTTTCCCCTGTCTTCTGGTTTTGTGTAAACTAATGCTAACCAGTTTTTGTAAATTTTAAGTCGTGGTTCTTTGTCCAGCAGTCCAACGTGGTTGTATAGTCCACCTGTTGCAATTGGTTTGTTGTCAAGTGTCATTATAACTTGAAACTCGTAATTGTCTGCCGAAAGTTTTTTAATTTTTTCAATTGTAGTCTGAATTGGAATGTTCCACTCACTTAAATACCAGTCCGCGATAAGTGCAATATTTTCGTTGTCGTCAGATGTAATTATTTGATATTTTATGTCTGTCATAATTTACAATGCTGTTGAAGTTTGGTAATCTATGCTTACCGCTAACGGTATGAATTTGCGAAGGTTTGAAGTCTGAAAAACATCCGCCAGGACCAAAGGCAAATTGAAAAACAAAAGTATAAATTAAGTTTAAAAGATCCACAATGAAAGTCACGCCAGAAATGCAGATAGACAGTCCTTACAACGATACTTCCTCTTCGCTAATAGAATTATGGTAACCCAATAAGTTAATTTTAAACCGCTTCCAAGAAATATTATGCAAAATCAGTTTTTCCGGTTACTTCTTTTAACCGTAAATACCCTTGACAAGTTAAATCCAAAATGTATTTCGCCTTTGCCCCAGTTATCATTAGTTTCTGTAATAAAGGCACGCTCATTCATACCATTGGTATTAGAAAAGTGCAACTGAAAAACATGACCGCCTGTTTCAAAATCAAATCCTATAGACAAAGGATTTTGCTGGTCAGATTTTGGAAGGCCATTCAATGAATAAAAATAATCTATCACAAACGCCACCCTTTTTGTAAGCTTAAAACGAGCGCCCGCTCCTATTGCATAAATATCATTCTCATCATTTGCCGCTACCCTGTTTCGATGTACAACTGTGGGGGTAACCTGTAACGTAAATTTGCGGTTGAATTTCCTTCCTATAATGGCCTGGTAATAATAGGTGCTGCGGTCATTAAAAGTTATTTTATTGGTTGTACTAACGTTCTTGACTGTGTTGACGGTAATGCCGCCTACTAGTACCACCGAAAAAGGAATGCCATTGATTGTCTGCCAAAGGAGCCTGTGTTTTACGAATGCATCCAACTCTTTGTTAAGGGTAGAACGGCCAAACCCGATGCTACTGTTTTTTGCAATACCATAATCAAAACCAATCCGCATGCTTGCTTGGTCTAAACCAAAAAGTTGGGTGGCTCCCTGCGATATATCACCAAAACGGTGCAATATCCTAAAATCCAAAACTCCTTTTCCAATCATTTCCATTGAGTGACCATTGATAACCCTTGATGACTTAAATGCATTGGTTACATACTCTTTGGCGGGTATTGTTGATTCAATGCCATTTAATAAACCGGCATCTTGTGCTTTTGCAGGTAGCACTGCTTTGTTGATCAGCAAAAAAAATATTATATATTTTTTCATTGTCTTTATTATTGAAGAAACGTAACGTGCATTGCTGCTGTTATAGTTTTGTAAGATGATTAATAAAATACTAATTCATATTTTCATAGTGGCAGATCACCATAATTTTCACGGTGTTGGAAATATTGTCCTTCACCACCGAAGGGATGGAAATTTTATATTCGCTTAACGCAATGGTAAATGTTGATGAGGAAGTAAGTTTGCCATTTTGAACCGTAAAGCTTGCAGGTGCCGAAACATTCTTTGTTTCGCCATGCATGGTAAGCAGCCCTGATACGGTGGCATTATAATTTCCATCCTTTGTGAAATTTATTTTGCCTGCATCATCAATCTTTCCTTTAAAAACCGCTTTGGGGAATTTATCGCTCTCAACATAATTTTCATTAAAATGCTCCTGCATCAATGCTTTATCAAACTCAAATCCCTTCATCAAAACACTAAATTCCAATTGTCCGGTAGCTTTGTCTAAAACACTTACTGCAGCTATGTTGTGGGCTTCAATGTTTTCGGTTGGCGCTTTTGAAAAAAAGGATACTTTTGCGTTTTTTGTGAATACACGTGTTTGTGAAAACACTGATGCACCACACAGTAAAATAATCGTCGATACAAAAATCTTTTTCATACTTTTTATTTTTTTATTTTTAAATTTTTAGTCGATTAAGGTGCAGCGGGTTAGTATAACGTCCATCAGCATACCGGTGCAAATTCCTTTTATTTTAATTGTTTTGCCTGCTTTCAGTTGCCTCATTTTTTGTTCATATCCTTTTTCTAACTGGCAGCTTACCATTGCTACCGGCGAGCCACTGTTTAATAGAATACCTGGTGTTCTATCATTCATATCTACGCTTACAAGAATGCCTTCCACCACAACTATCTTATCAAGGTATTTTTTATTGGCGGTATTCTCATCCGCTTCAAAATCCTGTACCAGTGTTGTGCTGGTAACGTTGAAAGTGGCGTCCAAACCGGCGATTGATTTATGTTGCCGATGATACTCTTTATAGCCGTAAATACCCACCACAATGGCTATCATTAAAAGGCTGCTACCTATAATGGTCAACTTTCTTTTCATGTATTTTTTTTAATTGTTAGGGGCGCCATTGTCAACCCATTGTTTTATAATGGCAATGGTATTGTTATCTAATTTACTTGCATTTTTAGGCATTGCCGGGAAACCGGGGCTGCGGTTAATTACACTAAGCAGCTTGCCATTTAGTGCCACCTTTTGCAAGTTTGTATAACCTTCCAGAGATAGGTTGCCCAAACTAAACTGGTTATTATGGCATGAAAAGCAGTTGTTTTGAATGATGGGGTTTACGTTGGCGTTAAACGAAACCACATTATTAACGGGATCTGGTACCGACAAAAGATCTTTATCGTAGGTGCAGCTTGCAGCAAAAATTAAGGCAACAAATGCCACAGGAATTTTTTTCATTCTTATTTTTTTTTGATTAATTGTTTGGAGAGCCGGCGCCTATCCAGCACGTAAGCGTTTTAATTTGAGTGGTTGTAAGCGAACTGCCCTTGGGCATCCGGCCACTGGTAACGGCGGATTTTATGGAGGTGCCAGCATTTTTTATCTGGGCAAAAGAAGTTAATGCGCCAGGCCCATTAAAACTTCCGGTACCATGGCAACTGCTGTTGGTGGCGCAACTACTTTGGATGATGGGGTTTACATCGGCTACAAACTTTGCATCGGCTCCGGCACAATTGTCAATCGGTGGATTTGCCGTATTGCCATTACCAGTAGATTCTTTACTACAGGCAGCAAAAAAAATCAAGACACTTAGTGATAATATTCCCTTTACTATTTTCATACATGTTGTTTTATACTGCAAATTTGCTTTACAAATCAGGCTGGAATAATCCCCGAATGCAGTATATATAATCCCCAATAATGGGGATACGCAGATAACTCGAAAAAAGCACATCCCCAATTTTGGTGATATAATAGAACTAGCTGTGGCAATAATTTTGCTGCTAATAAAATCTCATTTTTATTTTAAACATTAATCATCATTATGACAACAGGAACCTCTATTGCAAAACAGGCCATTAGAATTTTAGGCCACTTTAACAACAACATAGAACAAGTTGAAAACACAGGCCAGGATGAAATTTTAAGAGCATTGTACACTATGCATAAACTATATCCTGCCTGTACTGTAGTAACCTGCCCTGCCCTGCACAGCGACTTTTTTTACATCAGCGATAATTGCCGGATGGTATTTGGTTATAGTCCGCAATACATGATGCAACATTTTAAAATAGTAGAAAATTATTTTTCGGAGATCCACGAGGCCGATACGGAAGGCTTTAAAGACTGCCTGACTTTTTTTGAAACTTTTTTAGAGGAAAACCCCGTCGAAGACTACCTCAAATACAGGACTATCCTTCATTACCGGTTCTTAAATGCAGCAGGCAAATATATTTATTTGCATGATGAAAAAGCTACTCTGGTAACAGAGAGTGGCAGGGTTATTAATTATTCCCTGATACGCACAATGCCCGAAGAGATGGTGTTTTCCGGGGTAAAACTTGAAATTTATAAACTGGGTGAACTGTTTGAAAAAGTAACTGAATACAAACCTTCTGCAACAAAAAATAAATTATCTAACAGGGAAAATGATTTAATGCGGCTGATAAAAAAAGGCCATACTACAAAAGAAATTGCCTGGCAGTTGAGCATCAGCCATAATACTGTTAGAAATATAAAGAGCAAATTGTTTGAAAAGTTCAGTGTAAACAATTCGATTGAATTATTAAATATGGCAGGTTGAAAATGGTGGATGTTGATAGTTGATGGTTGGGGTTAAAGTTGATGGCTGAAGTTTGATGGTCATTGTCGATGCTCTTTATATTTAATTGGTTCAGTATTCAATTCTAAATTAAAACAGATGGAAGAAAATAATTTTCAAAGCAGGACTGACCGGTTAATTAATTGGAGCAAATGGGTGATTACTCTCAGCTTTACTTCAGGACTCGGATGTATTATTGCTATGAAAACTGGTGCGGATGCAGCGTTACAAAAAACCGGCATCTTGTTTTTTTATGCCATCTTATTTTTTTGTGCAAGCATGGTTTGTGCGGTGCTGTTTGTTTTTGTTCAATCAAATGAACATAGCCCGTTGCAACCTCCATACCGTTTTTATGGCTGGGAAAGCTACAACTGGCTTTGTTTGTAACAGGTATATTTTTTGTATTGATTTGGATTGGCATCTTATCAAAAATTATTTAAAAATATATTCCTACCTTTTTATCTACCCTTAAAACAGATTGCTATAGAAACAATGTTTGTATTCGTTCCTTAAACTATCTGTCCTTTTTGAGAAAGGATGTTTCCATCACCCTTGTCTTTTTTACAGGATGAAATAAAAACGGTTGCAGCCAAGGATGCCATCATCATACTTTGTTTCATTTTTTATTTTATTTATTTCGATTAAGAAATTGCAAGAGGATAACCGTTGCTGCCATCACATCAAAAATTAGCACAGTTAAAAAAATTGGATGGTTATCTATCTACACCGAAGAAATATTGCCAGCAGCACACAAACGAAGGTCGCAATCATACAAGAGCTTCTTATCCAAAAGGCGTTGACAACTTTGTATTTTATCTCCTGAACATTATCCGGCAGGTTGTTTAAATCCCAGCTTTGTATTACCTGGTTCAGTGGATGATTTGTACTTACGGCAAACAGAACGTCTGCCAGCATTATTACTAAGCCAATCGATAAAAAAAGGAAACTTACTGTGCGCCGTTGTGGAATATGTATTAGCACCGTTGATAATAAGGTAACCAATAGCAAGGGGCCAAAAACCTGCATTCTTGCAGCCATGTAAAAATCAACATGCTGCCAATATTCAGCAAACGTAGCGGCGCTCATTTTTAAAATGGCCGGGTTGTTTCCCACAATGGTGAAGAAGCCCAGACCTGCGTAAAAACCGGTTAACAATGTTGTTACAAACAAACTGCTGTTAATTAATTTAGTGTTCATTTTAGTTTATTTTGATATACATTTTTTGTATTAAGGAGTAGACATTTTCTGACTGATTCGGTTGTTCTTATTGTTTCTTAATTTGTTTAATCAATGATGCAACTTGTTCATTTTGTCGCAGCAATTGCCAGGCTATCACGCAAACAAACAAAAATTGAACAGTGTCTGCGGCAAACCTGTACCAGTTTGTGAGCAGCAGTTCTTCAATCAACTGTATGTCTTTAGCTGTTTCCAGTTTTAGCTGGATCGGTATCTGCATGGTAAAACTGAATATCCAATCAAATGAATAGGCAAGTAGTGAAAGCCAAAGCCATTTTCGTTTTACATATTCAACGGGAAACGCAATCACCAATATATTGAGCAGCGTCATTACCGCAGAAGGGATTACAAAAATATTGATCACCCGTTGCCCCTGGTACTGATGAAAGGCTGCAAACTGTTTTTCATCAATTAACTTCCAGGGTTCATAGATGGCAAAGTAATCCATCATACCTGCACCATAACAATAAATGGTGAGCAGGATAAAAAGAAATAAGATCATCGTGCGAAAAGTATTCATTTTGTATCCTTTTTTTTGTTATCCTTCTTTTGTTTTGTTCTATTGTTATCAAAAATATTTTTGTCCCATCCTCTGAACTCATAATATGTTGACTTTGGTTCTCCTGTCCATCCATTGATCCCTTTTTTCGGTAACAAAATCCCGTGAACATACAGGACAGGAATAAGCGATAGCCCTAAAACTGATAAGGCAATTGTCTGCCCGAACAGGATGGATACTGAAACTATCACTATCAAAGTCGCGATATATTTTATTATTTTCCGCCATTTAGGACTTCGCTCTTCGAAGTGTCCAAGGAAAACATTTCCCAATAAAAAGAAAACAGTCACTACGGCGATTTCAAACCATCTTGTATTAGTACTCCACATCTTGATTTATTTTTTACCATGAATAGTTTATTTCAAATTATGAAAACAATCTGTTAGCATCGTTGAAGTATTTCCAGACTTTCAACAACACCCTGGTTAGCTGCCGGCCTTGTTGTAATATGACTCCAGGATGGTTTTACTTAATTTCAAAAACGATCATATTGATTTCAGATGCACCATTCGAATTTAAATAAAATGATGTCTCCGGTTCAATATATAAAAACTGGCCAGCCTTGATTTCTTTTGATCTCCTTGTTTTTGAATTGAAGAACGAAATGCCTTC
Source organism: Ferruginibacter sp. (assembly GCA_041740215.1). Classification (GTDB taxonomy): domain Bacteria; phylum Bacteroidota; class Bacteroidia; order Chitinophagales; family Chitinophagaceae; genus Ferruginibacter. The sequence continues at coordinate 7,238 of JBGSMI010000158.1, read as the reverse complement.
TCCGGTTACCAATTCGGCAATTAACGGCCCACGACTTTTGATTATTTCCTGTTTGATATTTTGCCTGGTAAGTTGATATGCAAAAGCTTTTTCATTTTCAAATAATACAGGAAATTGCAAAGGCTTTATCTGTGATTCTGCGGATAAATTGTAAGTCGATAAAATTTCTATATCGTTCACGTGCAGCGGCAAGTGGTCCCAATTTGATACACGATGTATCAACACCTCCGGAGAAAAACTTTTATACCAGGCTACACCTGCTACAAATTTATCTTCAACCCAGTCTTCTCCTTTTATTTGTGACCCGATTTTGGTATTTGAAAGGTTAACAAATAGTGAAGGCGTTTCATGAATATGGAACTGACTGGTGTCACCCGGTAGAATTATTACATCCAGTACCCTAATATATTTATTCTGCAGTACAGGTTTATGAAGCGGTTCCTGGCTTACTGGCACCTGAGCTATTGTAAGTGTTGAATACATCAATACTATATGTAAAAGCAGTCCTGTTTTATTTATCATTTTTAAATTATTATAATTTTCGATTGTGGCTCATTCGTAAAATAATTGGTGGCAAACATTCGTTTTACTTGGCATCATCATTTAGTCTTTTCAATTCCGTGTTAAGGCCAGTTATTTCCTTTGCAATGTTTTGTAAAAAATACTATTTGGCGGCTTTACCCAAATTAAACAGGGCCGTATCTTCGGTGTTGGTTGTATGCGAAACTTTAAATTGCGTTAACAAAAACGGGCGGCAGTTATTATGAACGTTTTATCTTAAAAAAGCTACCGCTACAGCCATCACAAAGAGAACCGACATGAATGGAATTGTTTTGTATTCGTTTCTTTTAATATGATAGATTGCAGCGCCTATCAATGTCAATGCCAGGCCTACAGCAGCCGCATTTGTCAATTGCGGATAAATATTTGTAAGTGTCGGCACTATTATCCCCACGGCGCCGAGTATCTCCAGCACACCCACAAGCCTTGGTACTACGATCGGCATTCTTGCAAAACCTGGCGAAAATTCAAGTAGTTTTTGTTTTGATTTAAACACTTTCATACCGCCGCCCGTCATAAACATAAGGGCTAAGCATGATTGTGTAATCCATAAAAAGGTTGTCATAATCCTGGTTTTTAATATTTTCAAATATCTCTTTTTGGATGAAGCACCGTTACTACTTTACAATCCGTAATGGCGGTGGCACTGTGCATTATATTGGATGGCACAAAGCTCATCATGCCAGCCGTCAGTGTTCCGCTACTTTCTCCGATCTGCATTTCCAATATCCCTTCCAACACAATATCCACTGCTTCATTGGCATGGTTGTGCAAGGGTATTTGCGAACCTGCTTTTAATAAAGTATAAGCAATAGTAGTATGTTCGGTTTGAAAATAAGCTGCGGTGGCACCAGGCAAGGAGTTTTTAATTTCCAATGCATTAAGCTCAATAAAATGATTCATAATTAATTAATTTATTTATTTTTTAAGTCGTTTGTTAAAATTTGTTCATTGGTTCCAGGCGTCGGTGAATTATTCCGGGGCCAGTATATTTTTTAAAAAGTTTATTCCACCCAAACAATACGCCGGCTAAATAAAAAAGATTACTTGCCATAGTAAATAGAGGCGCCGGTATGCTGGTGGGCCTGGTAACACACTTTGCCTTCATCTTCTTTGAGAAATACAACATCTTCGGGATATTTATTTCTCCTTTTTTATCCATGTCTTTATCAATCGTTAAACCGCCAAAGCATTGAAAAAAGGGATAGTTATCAAGGCCCGGTTTGTATTCTACCACACAATTCAATGTCTCCGGTTTGTTGTTAATCGCTATATGCCGTTTGCCTTTTGGAACTGTGATAGTATCACCTGCTTTGCCAATATAGGTTTCTCCATCAATACGTATTTTTAATTCACCTTTTTTAATATGAAATACTTCCTCCTGGTTAAGATGGATGTGTTCAAAAGGAATGTACCCGTCTGGTTGAACTGTCCATTCAAAAACAAAGGCATCTTTATCATAGCCGATGCAGCGAAAGCTTTCGCCGGTAATGTGATTGGTAAATCCATTATATAGGTTTACTGCCATAATTATTTTTTTAAGTTATTTCCTTAGTGGGATACATAACAAGTAGCGCTGTAAATTTGAAGTGTAAAACCATTGTTTAGTTACAATACCTGTTAATCAATTCCTGTTCGATTCCTCTTTTTCTTGCACGGTTAGCCGCCCATCTCAATAATGGGGTCATCAACGAAAACAAACCAGGTATATTACCGTCACTCATGGTAAAAAGAAGAGCCAGGTAGGTAAAGTTTTTAGGTATGCTTTTTTTATTGGTTAACCCATCAGCGGCAAGCCCGTAAGCTATTTTAATGCCGTTTTCAAAACCAGTATGACCCGGAGTGATGGTTACATGAAACGTTGCAGGCTGCTTCGTTTTGTTGCTAAAACAATGCAATACTCGTGGTGGTACAGTAAACGATTCACCCGGTTGCAGTACTTTTATTTCCTTGTTCACCTGCACGGCCAATTCGCCATTCAGCACTGTAAATGTTTCTGAAAAAGCGTTGTGGTAGTGCAGCGTGTTTCCACCCCCTGCCACCAGGTCAATTTCTATTAAACTAAATCGATGCCCCGTATTTTCACTTAGTTTTAAAAAAGTAGCCCTGTCCCCAATTACCGGATTTATAAATACATCTTTTTTCATACTTTTTTTATTTATAGTTCATTTGCTGTTGGTGATATCTGATGGTAATTATTTTACAATCGCTCAATGCAAAAACCCGATGCATTTTATTGGCAGGTATGTAACCAATCATCCCCGGCCCATAAATCGCAGCTTCATCGCCTATTTCCATTTCAAATTCTCCTTCCATTACAATGTTCACTACTTTATACGGATGTTTATGCCACGGCTCTTCCACAAAGGCGTTTAATTCGGTGTTGTGTATCGTAAAATTTTCGGTCTGCAAGAAAGGCACACGCAAGACTGAAAATGATTTCATCGCCGCAGGTACATTTAATTCAATTAACTGTGTCATTGTATTTCTTTTGTCCAAATTATTTTGCATGACAGTTTTTATGGAATCCGCCGTGTCTGAAGTATGGTTACAAATCTGCAGTCTGTAATGGCCAATGCCCCATGAAATACATTGGATGGTACAAAGCCCAGCATGCCTGCTTTTAATGTATCTGTCCATGCGCCAATCCACATTTCCAGTTCGCCTTCCAGTACAATATCCACGGCATCGTCATCGTGATTGTGACCCTGTATTTTTGTGCCAGCTTTCATTTCTGTATAAGCAAGGGTTGAATGTTGCATTTGTAAAAAAGCGCTGGCACCACCAGGCAAGCTCCCTTTATCTGCTAACCTTTTGAGATTGATAAAATAATCCATCGTAGTTATTTTTATCAGTTGCAATACCTGTCAATCAATTCCTGTTCTATTCCTTTTTTTCTGGCTCTTTTCGCAAGCCATTTAAATAAGGGCTCAAGCAGCGCAAATATGCCAGGCCTGTTGATATCACTCATAGCAACTATCACAGCCAGGTGTGCCAGCTTTTTTGGCGCCCCGCTTTTACTAACCATTCCATCCCTTGCAAGGCCATACACTATTTTAATACCGTTCTCAAAGCCAGTGTGGCCGGGTCTTATTTCTACACTAAATAATATTTTTCCCCTTGTTTTATTTTTAAAGAGGTGTAATGTGTTTGGGGGCACTGTAAATGACTCCCCGGGTTTTAAAATCCGTTCCAACTTGTTTAACTGTAGCGTCAAATTGCCTTCAATAGCAGTAAATGTTTCTGCAAATTCTTTATGGTAGTGTAAAAAATTTCCACCACCCGGAACAAGCTCTACGTTTGCCTTTCCATATCTGCCATTTGTTTCCTCCGATATTTTCAGATAAGTAACTTTGTCACCTATCACCGGATTTTCAAATACCCGTTGCTTTTCCATCATTTTATTTTTTTAAATTGTTTATCTGTTAAGGATAGCATGAATGCTTTTAAATCTGCCTGCTCTTTTTTGGTGAGGCCCAGCGGTTTGAGCAGCAGTATGTCTTTATTTATAGCATTGGGTACTTTCTTTTTTGTTTCGTTATAAAAATCAATTACCTCATCCAACGTTTTAAAAATACCATTGTGCATGTAAGGTGCCGTGATGGCTATATTACGCAGGGATGCCGTTTTAAACCTGCCAATATCTTCGGCCTTTCCTGTTACCAAATACCTACCACTATCGTTTAAGTTTTTAGCATTGAATAAGCCAATGTTTCTAAATTCATTGGCAGTAAAGTCTGCCCCGAAGTGACATTTAACACATTTACCTTTCTCATTAAAAATTGTAAAGCCTCTTTTTACAGCGGCACTTACGGCATTGGAATCATCGGAAAATTTCCAGTTGTCAAAAGGACTGTCGCTTGTTTCCAACGTCCGTTCAAATGCAGCGATGGCTTCCCTAAGATTCTTTCGGTTTGGTTCGCTGTTAAAAACGGTTAAAAAATATTGCTTGTATTTTTTATCATTCCTTAACCGGTGCAATGCTTCTTCAACAGGTAAATTCATTTCATCCGGATTTTCGATGGGTGCCAGCGCCTGTTCTTCTAAGGTTTTAGCACGGCCATCCCAAAAAAAAGATTTACCCAGCCGAAGATTCATGGCTGTAGGTGTGTTGCGAACACCCTTTTTACCCGCAACACTAATACTTACCGCAGATGTATCAGAAAATGCATATTGCGGTTTATGGCAGCTTGCACAGCTCACCTTATAGTCTTTAGAAAGAATGGGATCTGCAAATAATAATGCGCCCAATAACGCTCTATCTTTTAAATCATTGTTTACGGTAGCGCTGATAAATAAAGTAGTCATCAATATCGCCAGGATGAAAGTATAATGTTTCATACCAATATTTATTTAACCCTTCCCATTACCAACTGCAGCAATCCATTTTTTCTACCGTCGCAAGGGTCGCTGATTGGCTGAAAACGAAACGAATCTGAATTACTGTAAAACATAATTTTATACATACCCCGCATCCCATCGCAACCATTATCTACAATAGAAAATAAGCTGTCTGTAGGGTTAAATATAAAAGTGCCGCTTGCAAAAGGTTTTTTGTTGACATACCCCTCAAAACTGTTATCTGCTTTAAATACCACTCCGGTAATATTTCCTTTTTCGGATGGTTTGCTTTCCCATCTTCCGGTGAGCGTGTCTTCTGTTGTGATGCTAAGAAGCATCGCTAACGATAAAATGAAACTTTTCATGATTAATTTTTTGATGATTTGAATGAAGAAATATTTGTTTGTTAAAAATGAATAGTTGCTAAAAATGAAAGTATTATTCAACAGGCATTAATAAGCTATGTAACTCTTGATAAGAGCGTTTGGGATGGACACCTTTAGGAATATTTGGTGCGATGTACTTTGCAAAAAACTGGTCTGCCTGTATTTTAGATTCCCATATTTCATACCCAACCCATTCACCTTCTGCAGGGTAAGCACAGTGCATAATAAATCCGGGAGCTTTTTCTACAACTTCCTTAACTGTTGATAAAATACCGTCATACCCTTCCCTGGTTTGTCCTTTAATTTTTGTAGAAACCAATACTGCCATAATTTGTTTTTTTATTGATGATGATAATTTAGTTTAGTGTCGCTTTTATTTTTTAATAGCAAATGAATAGCCGATGAGGTAAACAATTATTACAAACGGAGCGTAATAAAAAAGCCGGTTCCTTGCAGCACATTGGCTGCATGGAGCGTTCCTTTGGGTATCCAGATGCTGGTGTTGTTATCTACTGTAAATATTTTTTTCCCCAACTGAATTTTATACCGCAAATCTTTTTCAGCAATGATGATGTTGATTTCATCGTGATCGGTATGTATGTGCGGTTGTGTATATTCAACCGGCGGAAACATTACCGGCGATACTTTGTGTACTGCCAGATGTACCGGAAAATTGTCGGCTACAAAGCGGGTAACGCAATCCGTATTTTCATGAAAAGGAATATTGGCAAGCGCCGCAGGCAGCATCTTAAAAAGTAGTGGATATTCTATGCCTGCTATGTCTGAAATAGATTCAACCAAATTATTTTCTATTACTGTTTGCATGTGTTGTAACTATTTTGATACTGCAAACTTCTATCAATTTAAAAAGTTGGACAATGGTATAATTGTACTATTCCTTTCTTTAATTTTTATTTGTCTATTTGCAAACTGAGGCGTTTCATTTCGACATCGTTGTCCTGGGCTAGTTTTTCGGGAGTTGTTTCAATATCATTATTTGCCCACTTTCAGCATCCTGGTGTTACTCCTGAATCGGGACATGTTCCACATACCTGGGTAATATTTAATCTTTTGTGCAGCAATATTAAGAAGATCTGGTAACGTCAATGTAAAATCTACTACATCATTTAAACAAACAATATGAAGCAAATCCTACTGGGTTTTATTATTCCCCTAACAATCTTTTCATGCTCAGGTACGAAGCAAAAAGATGATCTATATGTTGTACGACAACCTGCAGAATTCGAAACCCAACATGCAATTTGGTTGATATGGCCATCAACCGAACATAAACAAGGTGAATCCGTTGAGAAAGTTACGCTTTCAATTATTGAAGCCTTGATTAGAACAGAAAAAATTGTTGTTACCTGCCCGAATAAAGAACTTTTAATTCATGCAAATGAAATACTAAAGAACCATTTCGGCGAACACAGGAACCTTACACTCCTCGAGCTTCCATCGATTGAAATCTGGGCCAGGGATATGGGGCCGGTGTTTGTAGAAACCAATAATAATACATGGGCAATCGCTGACTTTAATTTTAATTCCTGGGGGTATGCCGATACGTTAAACGCAGATACTAAAACAGAAGAAATGTATGACGTAAGGGTAGCTGATTTGTTAAAGTTGCCGGCCATTTCCAGCAACATGATTAGCGAAGGGGGAAATAGAGAGGTAAATGGAAGGGGTACATTAATAGCTACAGAATCAGTGGAGAGAAATAGAAATCCGGGTATGAGCAGGCAAGCGATGGAAGCCGAATACAAGAGATTGTTAGGTGTTAAAAAAGTGATTTGGTTAAAGCAAGGTTTAGTTGCAGATGATCACACATTCCTTGGCCCAATAAAAACTTCAGACGGTACAAAAGCCTATACCGTAGTCACCACAAATGGGCATATTGACGAATTTGCACGGTTTGTAAATGATTCCACCATATTGCTGGCAAAAGTG
>JBGSMI010000333.1:0-17299 GCA_041740215.1 Ferruginibacter sp. | reverse complement strand
ACCCTCGTTTTATAGAGATTTAAAAAGCGTTCAAAAATGACTGCAGCTACTTTTGTACTCAGTTGCTGGCTCATGATAGATCCGCACAAATGAAGATAAACGGTTTTCCGCTTTTGCAATACAAATGGTTCCTGTAATGCAATTTTTTTTAAGCTTTTTATCTTTACACAGGTGAATGAGATGTTCCATAGATACGAATATCTAAAAATTTTCGGTAAGATTCGGCGGCGCTATAATTTAAGCCGTTGCGCAGGGTTGCCAACCTTTCTGAAAGAATGTGGAAATGGGTAGAACTCTTCGATAAGGTTGGCAACCCTTACCTGTAAACTAACAATTTGAAAGTAACCCTCTGGTGGCTAAGTGCAATCGAATATGTGACCAATGGGCACAAAAAAATCCCCCGTTAAAAACGAGGGATCCAATGCTTTTTATTATAAGGTTACGCTTCCTGTCCCATTGATTTGGAAACTCTTTTGCGTTCATCTTCATTTAAAATAACCTTGCGCATACGTACCGATTTTGGTGTTACTTCAATACACTCATCCTGCTGGATATATTCCATACACTCTTCCAAAGTCATCAAGATCTTAGGCGCTGCCTTGGTTGCATCATCACTACCACTTGCACGATGATTGGTTAATTTCTTAGGATCGGTTGCATTTACATTTAAATCACCTGGCTTAATGTGTTCGGCAATCACCTGTCCAACATAAACTTCTTCACCCGGATCAACGAAAAACCTTCCTCTATCCTGTAATTTATCAATTGAATAGGCGGTAGTTCTTTCCTGATTTTTTGACAATAAAACACCATTGCTTCTTCCAGGAATATGTCCTTTCCATGGACGGTAATCGGTAAAACGGTGAGCCATTACAGCCTCGCCTGCTGTACCGGTTAGCATGGTACTACGCAAACCAATTAAACCTCGTGAAGGAATATCAAATTCCAAATGCTGCATTTCACCTTTGCTTTCCATCACCAGCATTTCGCCTTTTCTTTGTGTAACCAAATCGATTACTTTACCGCTATATTCAGAAGGAACGTCAACTACCAGGTTTTCATACGGCTCACATTTTTTACCATCAATCTCTTTCACCAATACCTGTGGATTACCAACCGTTAATTCAAAACCCTCTCTTCTCATGGTTTCGATCAGGATACCAAGATGCAAAATACCTCTTCCAAATACAAGGAAACGATCTGCACTGTCTGTATCTTCTACCCGAAGCGCCAGATTTTTTTCAATTTCTTTCATCAACCGGTCTCTCAAATGTCTGGAGGTTACAAACTTGCCATCCCTGCCAAAAAACGGTGAATTATTGATACTGAACATCATGCTCATGGTCGGCTCATCCACACTAATTACCGGCAATGCTTCCGGAAAATCTACATCACAAATGGTATCACCAATATTAAATTCTTCCAAACCAACAATGGCACAAATATCACCTGCACTTACTTCCGTTGCCTTCTTCTTACCAAGGGCTTCAAAAGTGTACAATTCTTTTACTTTCATTTTTTTAATGCCGCCAATCTGCACCAATGCAATATTCTGACCTTCTCTAATGGTACCACGTGCTACTTTACCCACGGCTATTCTTCCCAAAAAGGAAGAGAAATCCAGGGAAGTAATTTGCATCTGTGTAGTTCCTTCGTTTACTTTTGGCTCTGGAACATGTTCCAGAATTGCATCCAGTAAAGGGAAAATATTGTCAATTTCAGTCAATGAAGTATTCATCCAGCCATTTTTGCTGCTACCGTAAATGGTAGGAAAATTCAACTGCTCTTCGGTTGCATCCAGGTTAAAGAATAATTCAAAAACCGCATCATGTACTTCATCCGGACGGCAGTTAGGTTTATCTACTTTATTGATTACTACAATTGGATGTAATCCTAAATGCAGCGCTTTTTGCAATACAAAACGTGTTTGTGGCATTGGTCCTTCAAACGCATCTACCAATAATAACACCCCATCAGCCATTTTTAATACCCGCTCTACCTCTCCACCAAAGTCACTATGGCCCGGAGTATCAATTACATTGATTTTATAACCTTTGTATTGAACCGAAACGTTTTTACTAAAAATAGTGATTCCTCGTTCTCTTTCAAGATCGTTATTATCCATAATTAGTTCACCAGTTTCCTGATTGTCGCGAAAGATGTTGGTACTGTGTAAAATCTTGTCTACCAACGTAGTTTTGCCATGATCAACGTGAGCAATAATGGCGATGTTTCTTATTTTCATTATTTAATTAGCTTTTAGCCCTTTACTTTTCACTGTTAGCTTGCCAGTTGGTTTAAGCTAATAATTGACGCTACAGGCTGTTTTTTGAGCGGCGAAAGTACGCAAATTCAGCCGTACCACAAGGTTAATTCTAAATAAACAATGGCCCACGCTTAGTTTTAGCAACATCTTTACAATGTTGCATCATCATTTATAAAACAGGAGAACGAGAGAAACCGGCCAACCTTAAAGGCTGATTTTTAAATTTGTAGCCAGGCTACGGAATGATGAGGTGTTGTGATTCAGCAAAAATGTGAGTGGCTGTCAAGTTCTAGCGTTTGTAAAAAAAGCTGCCTTCCAATGCCTACACCTTTACATAAATCTTTCTTTTATCCAAAACATAACCCACCAGCCAGCAGAAAAGCATAAAGCTAATTGCAAAAGCAAGTGATCCGGTGTAACCACCTAAATGGCTAAAAATGTGCACATAAATCCATTTAAATAAAGACGTGCCAGGAGCAACTGTAAAGAAGAATAACAAAATGACTACCAATTCAGAGACCAGATAAATGAACAAAGGATTTCGCCCAAATACCTCAAAGAAATAGGTCCAGCTCGTTTTATTTTTGAACTGGGTAACATAAATGATCACTGCAAGAATAATGCAATCCAACCCAACGGTGTATAAAACAAAGGAACTTGTCCAGAGTTTTTTGTTAATAGGGAAGCTTAAATCCCAGGCATATCCAAGAAATAATAATGCTACGCCAGATAATAGCAAGATGCTCAATCCTTCGTAAGTGTTTCCTTTTTGCTGAATGTATTTGCCTGCAATATATCCGCCAATCACGTTTGCAATGGCAGGTAAAGTGCTTAATAAACCTTCCGGGTCAAAGGCGATTCCATCTCCATGATACATGTGCTTATCTCCAATCAGCCAATGATCTAATCGTAACACAGCATTTCCTTCTAAACTCAACGGAGCAGTAGGGTCGCCGAATAAATACAGCAACAACCAATACAGCAATAAAAAGACAATGCTGATGATCAGCGCCATTTTTGGTTTTAGATAATAAACCATCAATGAAGCAATGCCATAACAAAGTGCAATTCTTTGCAATACACCAAACACCCTTGTTTCATTAAAAGGAGATAGAATTATTTGATTGTTTGCACTCAATTTTATAAATGGAAACCAATACATCAGGTAACCCAGTAAAAATATGATCGCAGTTCGTTTAAATATTTTCCACAACACTTCACTTTGTTTCAGTGTATTCCATTTGTTCATCACAAAACTCATGGCATTGCCTACTGCAAACAAAAAGGAAGGAAAAACAAGATCGGTTGGTGTAAATCCATTCCAGTTAGCATGGAGTAAAGGAGAAAAAGTAGTGGCACCATTACCAGGCGTATTTACAACGATCATCAAACAAATGGTCATGCCGCGGAATACATCCAGTGCTAAAAAACGTTTCGGAATATTGGTCATATAGAAGTATTGTTAACCCAAAGTAGGGATTTTTTTTAAGTTAATGCGGCGCTGCTGATTATTGACGAGTTGATTTAAAATAAATAATCTTGAATTGGATCAGCAGTATCTGACGGTCAAAAAAATGAAAACGGGTTTTAAAAAGAGTTGGAGCGAAATTTTTTTTGGTAGATATGCATCCTTTAACCGCTCGATAACCGGTTTTTGGAAAATGTTGCCTCCACAAAATCCAACTCAAGCCTGATAACAATCATACCCAATTGGACTGATATCATAATTTAATTTGACAAAACCTCACAACTTTACCACAATGCTTTTTATAGACAGTATGCTTAAAATAAATCAATAATGCCAACCCCGGTAATTTGCTTTCATTGTGGTGAACAGTGCGATGAGATAATAGAAATGGATAACAAATCGTTTTGCTGCGAAGGTTGCAAACAGGTTTATCTTTTATTGGATGAAAACAACTTATGTACCTATTATAATTTTGAAAAAAATCCGGGCATTAAAGCAAAGGGTAAATTTATAAGTGAGCGCTTTGCCTATTTAGACGATGCTGTTACTGCTCAAAAGTTGGTGCAATTTAGCAGTGGTACACAAACCAATGTAACATTTAAGTTGCCTCAAATGCATTGTTCTTCCTGTGTATTTTTATTGGAAAACCTTCACCGCATTGAACCTGGCATTATAAAATCTCAAACCAATTTTCAACGGAAGGAAGTGTTTATCATTTTTGATCCGGTGCTGATATCGCTGCGAAAAGTGGTGGAATTATTGGCCTTTATCGGCTATGAGCCTCAAATCAGTTTAAAAGACAGTACACAAAAGAAGTCCACGAGTTTTAATAAAATACAGATCTATAGAATTGGAGTGGCGGGTTTCTGCTTTTCCAATATCATGATGCTCAGCTTTCCGGAGTATTTTTCTTCTGGCAATATTGAGCAGGGAGGATTAAAGGAAACTTTTAGCTGGTTAAATCTGGTTTTATCGCTACCTGTTTTATTCTTCAGCGCCAGCGGAATATTTATTTCTGCCTGGAAAGGTTTGCGCCAGCGTTTTCTAAACATTGATGTGCCATTAACCCTGGCCATTGTGGTAACCTTTGCCAGAAGTTATTACGAAATCATTTCAGGCAATGGCGCCGGATTTCTGGATTCGGGAACAGGCATTGTTTTTTTTATGCTGATTGGCAGATGGTTCCAGGATAAAACCTATGATTCATTTTCATTTGACAGGGATTACAAATCTTATTTTCCGCTAGGTGTAAGTGTAATTCAAAATGGGATTGAAAAAAACATTCCCGTTACGCAACTTAAAAAAGAAGATACGATCATCATCCGAAACGAAGAAATGATACCGGCTGATGCGGTGTTGATGAAAGGGAATGCAAGCGTTGATTATAGTTTTGTAAGTGGCGAGAGTGCACCCATCCGTAAATATAAAGGTGAATTAATTTATGCCGGCGGCAAACAAACGGGCAGTGCCATCGAACTGGAAATTGTGAATGAAGTTTCTCAAAGTTATATCACCCAGTTGTGGAACAACGACATTTTTAAGCACAAAAAAAATACGGAAAAATCATTCATACATCCCTGGAGTAAGTACTTCACCCTGTCACTTTTTGCGGTGGCAATTGGTGCGGCAACTTATTGGGGTTTCAATGATCCGGCTAAAATATGGCCCGCTGTTACAGCCGTTTTAATTGTAGCTTGCCCTTGCTCCCTATTACTTTCGGCCACATTCACCTACGGTAACATGTTGCGCATTTTTGGTAAAAATAAATTGTATCTAAAAAATGCTGGTGTAATAGAAAGTCTTGCTAAAACAAATACCATCGTTTTTGATAAAACAGGTACCATCACTCAAAATCATGCATCCGTACTGGTATATAATGGAACACCTTTAACCCAAAAGGAATTGGCAGCCGTGCAGGCTGTTACCAGCCAATCCTCTCATCCACTTAGTAAAATCATCACCAATAATTTAGGATTATCCAATACCGGTCAATTATTGGCGGTGGATGATTTTAAAGAGTTTTCTGGAAAAGGGATTGAAGCAATGGTGAATAATGTGCCAATCAGGATTGGTTCTGCTTCATTTTTAAATGAATTTTATGAGGCTGGCGGATATGATGCCGGCTCACGCATTCACGTGCAGGTGAACGATGTACACATGGGGGCATTTACTGTGAGAAACGAATACAGATCCGGCATTAAGGATGCGATTGGCACCTTGCAACAAAAAAAATATGAACTGCATTTGCTCTCCGGCGATAATGATGCGGAGAAGAGTACCCTATCAAAATTGTTTGGCAAAAACCAGACAGTGCTATTCAATCAATCGCCGCAAGATAAACTGGATAAGATAAAGCAATTACAAAGGTTAAATAAAAACGTATTGATGTTGGGCGATGGCCTTAATGATGCCGGCGCACTAATGCAAAGTGATACCGGTATTGCGGTAAGTGATAATTCTGCACAGTTTTCACCAGCTTGCGATGCGATCATTGATGGCGGCCAGGTTGGAAAAATTGACCGTTTGCTGGCCTATGCCAAGTCTGGCAAAACCATTGTAACCGCCAGTTTTAGTTTGTCAATTTTATACAACTTTGTAGGACTTTCCTTTGCCGTGCAGGGCACCATGTCGCCGATTGTAGCAGCTATTTTGATGCCGGCAAGTAGTATCAGCATTGTACTATTCGTAACCGCACTCTCAACGCTAAGTGCCAAAATTATCGGGTTGAGGTTTTAAGCAGACTTTAGAGTGCAACCTTTGTTTAGCCAGGAAATCTTTGAACTGTAAATAGTTTGAACCGGTGAAAATTTTAAAACTCACCAAAGGTTTCCCCTTCTTTTTTACCTGTTTCAGGCATTCAACTTTACTACTTAAGATAACACGATCTTTTCGGACAAATGTAAACATCAAAACGGCGGGATTGTCCGGTAATGATTGTGTATGTCAAATTATCGCCACACTTAGTCGTTGGTTAAATCAAGCTGGAGGATTCAGTAATTTTTTTCAACTCTTTTTTGTCGCCAAATTCTCGTATAAACAGACTTTATTTAATATTACATCTCTGCGAACAACGTTAAAACATAAAAAAAAAAGGTAAATCAGTTGCAAAAATGACCTCACTGAAGCCCTTGTAAACCAATCTTTTATAATAACGATGAAGTTTTAGCCTGTTTATTCCTTTTTAACCTCCACAGTATTATTTCTTCATGACGAATATCACATATGCTTTGGATACGCATCATATTTTGCAAAAGCTCACAATGATACATTTGCTTCTACTAAAAATTTATCAACAGTGAGTGCATTATTTGTATTGATAGGAATCAGTATCCTTGTGGCAGCCAGCTTTTTAACAGCTTTTTTGTGGAGCGTTAAAAACGGCCAGTATGATGATGACTATACCCCCTCTGTAAGAATGCTTTTTGAAGATGGAACAACACCTAAAACGACAGAAACCAAAATAGAACCAAAATTAAAACAAACAAAATCAACATGCAGGTAGAAAAATTTTATTATGATAACCGGATTGTAAAAAACTTTGCTTACGCCACTATACTATGGGGTGTAGTAGGGATGCTGGTAGGGTTGTATGCAGCGCTGGAGTTAGTTTTCCCTTCAATCAACATATCCCAGTATGGCACATTTGGAAGAATTCGCCCGTTGCATACCAATGCAGTAATATTTGCATTTGTGGGTAACGGTATTTTTATGGGCGTGTATTATTCTTTACAGCGCTTGTGTAAAGCACGTATGTTCAATGATGTGTTGAGTAAAGTGCATTTTTGGGGATGGCAACTGATCATTGTTGCGGCAGCCGTTACATTGCCGCTTGGTATTACCGCCAGTAAAGAATATGCTGAGCTGGAATGGCCGATCGATATTGCCATCACTGTAATATGGGTTGTATTTGGATGGAATATGTTTGGCACCATTTTGAAAAGAAGAGAAAAACATTTGTATGTAGCCATTTGGTTTTACATCGCCACGTTTGTTACGGTGGCAGTTTTGCATATTACCAACTCAATGGCCATACCAGTAAGTTTTACAAAAAGCTATTCTATGTATGCCGGTGTGCAGGATGCTTTGGTGCAATGGTGGTATGGTCACAATGCGGTGGCATTCTTTTTAACCACTCCGTATTTAGGTTTGATGTATTATTTTATGCCAAAAGCGGCTAACCGTCCGGTTTATTCTTACCGTCTTTCTATAATTCATTTTTGGTCATTGATATTTTTATACATCTGGGCCGGACCGCATCACCTTTTGTACACCGCTTTACCAAACTGGGCACAATCGCTGGGTGTAGTTTTTTCTGCCATGCTGATTTTCCCTAGCTGGGGTGGTATGATCAATGGTTTGTTAACACTGAGAGGGGCATGGGATAAAGTGAGAGATGACGTTATTCTGAAATTTATGGTGGTTGCTGTTACCGCTTATGGTATGTCAACATTTGAAGGTCCGCTGTTATCGTTAAAAAGTATCAGTGCCATTGCGCATTATACCGACTGGATTGTAGCACACGTACACGTAGGCGCCCTGGGCTGGAACGGTATGTTAACCTTTGGTATTTTATACTGGCTGATACCTAGAATCTTCAGCACCACACTTTACTCTAAAAAGTTAGCCAACAACCATTTCTGGCTGGGCACACTGGGTATCGTGTTTTATGCAGTGCCATTGTATTGGGCTGGTTTTACACAAAGTTCAATGTGGAAACAATTTACAGAGTCTGGTCAGTTAAAATATACATTTTTAGAAACAGTTACTTACCTGAAACCTTTTTACGCCATGCGTTCATTGGGTGGCGCTTTATATTTAATAGGTACCTTATTGATGGTGTATAATATTTATAAGACGGTAAAATCGGGCAAGCTGGTTGCAGATGAAGCCGCAGAAGCTGCACCAATGGAAAAAGTCTATGTATCACACAAAGGCGAGCACTGGCACAGAGTTATTGAAAGGAAACCAGTTCAATTTATGGTCATAAGCTTAATTGTTATCCTGATTGGAGGGGCCATTGAGATTATACCAACGTTCCTTGTAAAATCCAACGTACCTACAATTAGCAGTGTAAAGCCTTATACGCCGCTTGAATTACAGGGCCGTGATATTTATGTAAGAGAAGGTTGTTATACCTGTCACTCGCAAATGATCCGACCATTTCGTAGCGAAACAGAACGCTATGGTGAATATTCTAAAGCAGGTGAGTTTGTATACGACCATCCTTTCCAATGGGGTAGCAAAAGAACAGGACCGGATTTGGCCCGGGAAGGAGCCGGTAATCTTAAAAAAACTGACGGGTGGCATTTCCGCCATTTTAGAGAACCATCCAGTTTAAGTGAAGGGTCATTGATGCCGGCATACGCTTTTATGCTGACGAAGGAACTGGATACCAGTACAACAGCTACTAAAATAAATGTGATGAGAACTCTTGGGGTACCGTATGAAAAAGGATTTGAGAACGAAGCCAATGAAAACCTGATGGAACAAGCAAGAGGTATCGTTGATAATCTTAAAACAGACAGCATCCGAATATCTCCAAATAAAGAAGTGATTGCATTGATCGCTTATATACAACGCCTTGGAAAAGATATTAGTAATCAACCAACCACAAAAAAATAAGTCATGTTTAAGTTTATAAAACAGTACACCGAAACAATGGATCATATAGCTATTTATCCAATGATCTCCTTATTCATTTTTTTCTTATTCTTTGTGGTATTACTTGTACTCGTAAAAAGGATGGATAAACGAAGGGTCGAAGAACTATCGAATTTACCATTCGATACCGATGAAACCACAAACTCAACCAATTAAAAAACTTAGTATGTTTTTACAAAAATTTATGCACAAGAAAATAGCCGCCACGGCAATATTTCTATTCATCAGCCTTACTATGTTGGCGCAAACTACTGCTGCTCCGCAAGCACCTGGCAGTAACATGCTGGCAATTTTACTGATCGTAACAGCTATTGTATTGGTTTTCGTTATCTGGGGAATGGGCCAGGTTTTGATAGCATTATCTGGCCAGTTGATGAACAAAACTAAAGAGGATAGAAAAATAGCGATGCTTTCGGTGGTGGTGATTTTATCAATGGTATCAAATAATGTGATGGCACAAACTGCCGGAGCTACAGATGTTGCAGCAACGGTTCTTCCTAATTATGGCGGTGTTTCTCCCAATACATTTTATCTTTTGGTGGCGGTAATAGTAACAGAAATATTTGCAGTTTTATTCCTTTTTTTCTCAATTAAAAGAGTGATGGCGGAACTACTTCCGGAAAAAGTAGCAGCCGCTGCAAAAAAATCATCGATGGCTGATTTGTGGACAAGGCTTGATTCAAAGTTTTTTACAAAAGCAGTACCCGTAGAGCAGGAAGCAGATGCATTGCTGGATCATGATTATGATGGCATACAGGAATTAGATAACTCATTACCACCCTGGTGGAAATATGGTTTTATTATTACCATAGGATTCGCCTGTGTGTATTTATTAAATTTTCATGTATTTGGAAATGGCAAAAATCCAACCCAGGAATATGCTGCAGAAATGGCCAGTGCCCAGCTTGCTAAAGAAGCTTATGAGGCCAATAATAAAGATAAAATTGATGAGGCGAATGTACCAATGGCCGATGCAACCGGTATCAATAGAGGAAAAGAAAATTATATGGCCAACTGTGTAGCCTGTCATGGTACCCAAGGTGAAGGTGGCGCTGGTCCAAACTTAACCGATGATTATTGGCTGCACAAAGGATCGCTCAATGCCATCTACCATACCTTAAAAGTTGGTTATGCCGAAAAAGGGATGCAATCATGGAGTATCAAATTTAATCCGAAAGAAATGAGTGAAATAGCCAGTTTTGTTAAAACACTAAAAGGAACAAATCCTCCAAACGGTAAAGCTCCACAGGGCGATATTTATACAGAAGATACTCCTGGAGGCTCAACTCCGGCTGATTCTTTAAATGCAACTATGCCTGCTAGCTCAATCGTAAAAAAATAACATGTCAACTGTACAAAAATTGGTAGATCAGGAATCGTTCAGAGACTCTGTTGCAACAATTTCAAAAGAGGGAAAACGGAATTATATATTCCCCAAAAAACCAAAGGGAAAGCTATACAACCTAAGAACATGGTTTAGTATTTTTTACCTGATTGTATTTTTTACACTGCCTTTTATAAAAATCAATGGTGGCCCGTTTTTGATGATTAATATTTTGGAACGTAAGTTTATCCTATTCGGACTTATTTTCTGGCCACAGGATTTTTTCATTTTCGGAATAGGGATGGTTACGTTCATTGTTTTTGTTATTTTATTTACAGTGGTATTTGGTAGAATCTTTTGCGGTTGGGCCTGCCCGCAAACCATTTTTATGGAAATGGTTTTTAGGAAAATAGAATATTGGATAGATGGAGATGCCACTCAGCAAAAGCAGCTAAAAGCCATGGCGTGGAACGCAACAAAAATTCAAAAACGGGTTTTTAAGTTCATTCTTTTTTTTGCACTCTCTTTTCTGATTGCCAATTTCTTTTTAGCCTACCTTATAAGTATGGATGAGCTGTTGGGTTATATAACCAACCCGGCCGGGCATATAGGTACACTGATTTCCTTGCTCACTTTTACCACGGTATTCTTCTTTGTGTATTGGTGGTTTAGAGAACAGGCTTGTATTGTAGTATGTCCTTATGGAAGATTACAAGGAGTATTGCTGGATAGAAATTCTATAGTAGTTGCATACGATCGTTTGAGGGGCGAACCAAGGGGAAAGCTAGCGAAACAAAAAGGTCATTCGCAGCATGAAGAACATGAAATAAAAACATCCGATCGTAATAATGCACCCGTTATAAAGTTAGCGCCAAATGAAACAGCGGAAGTAAAAACAGGAGACTGTATCGATTGTTACGCCTGTGTGAGGGTTTGCCCAACAGGCATCGATATCCGCAACGGCACACAACTGGAATGCGTAAACTGCACAGCATGCATAGACGCTTGCGATGCCATCATGGTTAGCATCAATAAGCCCGAGGGATTGGTTAGGTACGCCTCTGAAAACAGTATAGTAAAGGGTGTTCAATTGAAATTTACAACCCGTATTAAAGCTTACTCTGCGGTGTTGGTGCTTTTGATATCCTTGCTGGTATTTCTGTTGGCAAGCAGAACAGATTTGGATGCAAGGCTGATGAGGACCAATGGAATGACTTATACTTCTTTACAAGACGGACGCATCGAAAACTTGTATAGTTTAAAACTTGCCAATAAAACCCATAAGGATATTTCCATCAGTTTAAAACTGGAAAATGTCAAGGGAGAAATAGCCATGGTCGGTAGCAGTAACCTGGTAGTAAAAAAAGAAGACTATAGCAATGTGCAATTTTTTGTAAAACTTAACCGGGAAGATGTGAAAGGATGGAAGATACCATTGGAAATAGGTTTGTATGAAGGCGATGTAAAAATTAAAACCATTACGGCAAATTTTATGGGTCCGGAAGTGTATGATTAAGGTGAATGATGAGTAATCAGTAGAATGATGATAAATGAATGGTGAGATATTAAAGGTCAATATTCAGCATTGACCATTCACCTTTCACAAATTGAGCAGATTTTTTTGAACGAATTAAAAATTTAAGTATGAATTGGGGACATAAAATAATTGTAGTGTATGTTTTATTTGTTGCTGGAATGGGGTTTCTGGCATATAAAGCTTCTACCCAAAACAAAGATCTGGTAACGGAGGATTACTATGCTAAAGAGTTGGTATATCAGCAAAAAATTGATCAATCCAAAAGAGCCAGTGCACTCTCTGCATCGGTTCAAATAAAAATGATTAACAATAAATTGGTTGTTAGTTTCCCGAATGATTTTGTAACAAAACAAGTTAAAGGTGACGTGGTTTTATATTGCCCATCTGATGAAAAAAAGGACATGCAAAAGCTCTTCTCTGTAACGGATGGTGCAGTGGAATTAAAAGTACCTGCACATTACCATGGCTTGTATTACGTTAAAATTAACTGGGAGGTAGAAGGGATTAGTTATTATCATGAAGAAAAAATAATTATTTAACAATGGCCGCTTTATTTTTTGCTGCTTTAACCTTGGGAATGATGGGAAGCTTTCACTGCATTGGCATGTGTGGGCCGCTGGCATTTTCTTTGCCACTCAGCAGCACCAGTGATTTTGCAAAATTTGCAGGCAGTTTTTTATACAACGCAGGTAGAATAGTTACTTACAGCACATTGGGCTTGTTATTTGGCCTGGCCGGACAAAGCTTTTCAGTTTTTGGTTTTCAGCAGGGGCTTTCAATAGCGGTGGGAATGGCAATTTTGTTTTTTGTTTTTGCTCCAAAAAAGTGGTTTGCAAATACGGGCAATAACAATGTTTTTTCTACGTATAGTTACAAGGTAAGATCGCTGCTTGGTAAATTATTTATGAAAAGAAATTACCGGTCTTTGTTTGCAATTGGATTATTAAATGGCCTGTTACCTTGCGGTCTAATTTATATGGCTATTGCTGGTGCCGTGGCATCTGCCGATGCTTATAAAAGTACTTTTTTTATGGCAGCTTTTGGGCTGGGTACATTACCTGTAATGTGGAGCGTTTCTTTTTTTGGCAACTACATAGGACTTAGTTTGCGCCAAAAAATACGCAGTGCCTATCCGGTTTTAATGGTACTAATGGCCTGCCTGCTGATAATAAGAGGCATGGGATTAGGGATTCCATACGTTAGTCCGGCAATTAATAATAACATACGGGAAGTGCAAAATTGTCATCCGCTGGTGCAGCATATAAAACTATAACACGTAAACATCAGCGTTTGGTATACGATATAAATAATAAAAAAAACCAATGACGGGGTCAACTAAAATAGAGCAATTTTTACATGAAGATATAACGTGGAAGCGTTTGCTCGATTTTTTTAATCAGGAAAACAGCTTTTTAAAAACCAGGCTGAGCGAAGTGGTGGATAAAGAAACAGATAAAGTCATTATTGCCAATGCAGAATATTTTCAAAACGAATTTATCTTGAAAGATGAATATATTAGAGACATTGAAATTGATGTGAAGATGCATGAAAGAAATCTGCAACTGGTGTTAGCACAAAAAAAGACATTGGATAATAAAATCTGTAAACATCAGGATAAACTGAGAAATGAAATGTCGTACCTGGAAAAAGAGTTTTACAGCCTGAAAAATCAGTTTAATAAATACCTGCTCTCTATGGTTTAATGCTTAATTGAGTAAGGCGGCAAGTCGTTTTTCATCTAAAATGATTATGGCCCCTTCTTTTATGTCGATTAGTTTTTCACTTTTAAAATCGCTAAGTGTCCTGATAATAGATTCTGTAGCAGTGCCTGCAATATGAGCCAGGTCTTCCCGTGAAATATGAATGGAGAATTTGCCAGTATTGTCTTTGGTATATTTTTTTTGCAACAGTATCAACGCTTCTGCAACCCGTTTTCTCAATGAATTATAGGCAATACCCACCAATTGTTTTTCCCGGTCGGTAACATTTTGAGCAAGCAACTGGATAAACAGGTGTGCAACATTCCTGTTTGACTGTAGCAGTTTTTCAAACTCCTCTCTTCCAATTATGGATAAAGTAGTATCCTCGATAGCTTCCGCTGTTTCTTTATAAACGGTACCTTCCAATATGGCGGTATAACCCACATAATCACCTTCTTTAAAAAGCCCAACCGTTAAGCCCTTGCCATCATCGCTTGTTTTAAAGGTTTTTACTTTACCTTTTTGTATATAAAAAACCCTCACCGGGTGATTTCCTTCTGTATAAATCAGTTGCTTCTTTTTGTAAAAATTTACGCTTTCATTCTCTATCAGCTCCTGCAAAGCTTTGTGGTGATCAAGTTCTTCTATGGGTTGCAATGCCTCAACAGCGTCTGCATTTTTGTGGGATTGTATTGATTTTTTTAGCCGGCTTTCAATTGCAGTCAATAATTCTATATCGGTAAAAGGTTTTGTAATGTAATCATCAGCACCCATTTCCATTCCTTTTCTAAAGTCTCCTCTTTCCGCCTTTGCTGTTAGAAATATAAATGGAACATTTTTTAGTTTTTCATTTTTTTGCAGCAAATGCAGCACACCATAACCATCTAAAACGGGCATCATAATATCGCATATAATTAGATCAGGCGTACTTTCCATTGCCTTTTCAACACCCGACTTCCCATTGGAAGCAGTATCTACCCTATAGTTGGCTAGCTCTAATATTTCTGCTGTGTTTTCTCTTATCTCATCATTGTCCTCAATCAGTAAAATATGTTGCATAGCAATAAAATTTAGTGATTGCAAGATAAATAGTTATCGCATACTTACCGCATTGTAACTGAAACTTATGTGTACTTCAGTTCCCTTTTCCAGCATAGTGATAAAGTTGTTTCTACCACTTGTTAACCCAATATAGTTTTCGGCGATGCGTAAACCTGATTTAAAAGAGGAAAGCATTCCATTAACACTTAATTAGTAACTGCTATTGTATGGAAAAAACGACGGAAAAAACTGCTTCGGATGCGTCAAGTACCGTTTTTATTCGTGAAATGCGATAACCATCAAATTGTGTTTCATAAGCAGTGTATCAAAAATCCGTTTACGCATTTTTAAAGTTCACCAGTCATTTTATTTAACAAAATCAACGTTAATTTTGTAAACAAAAAAAAGCAAGTACGAGATGGACCAGCAACCTGAAAAACCAGATGGGGATATATTGATAAAACTGGTCACGATGGAAATGCCTTTTGGCAAATACAAGGGAACAACATTGTGCGATTTACCTGTTTTTTACCTGGAGTGGTTTCAGCGCCAGGGTTTCCCAGCAGGAAAAATGGGTATTTACCTGGCTACTATTTATGAAATTAAAATGAACGGATTGGAGGACTTGCTTCGACCATTGAAAGTTACCTATTATAAAAAAAGCGGCAGGTAATATGATGAAGCGATGATTAAGAGGGTTATCCTGTTGACTAAAATGCACTTCAAAAAATCAACAAGTTTATGGTAATTATAAAGTAATAAAAAAATGGAATGTCATTTCGAACCTGTGTTTGCGAAGTTTGGGTAATCACATTCCGTCAAGCCCAACTTTTGCAAATACATTCGGTGGGTGTTCGTTGTTTACTTCAGACTGTTCTTTTAAACGAAACTTGTCGATTGAAGGTGTCTCAGTGAAATTTCTAAATATTTTGGATTAGAAAACAAAGTGCGTTTTCGGTCACTCCACTTTTCTAATCCTCTTGAAATTGTTTGTTTATCAAAAGTGTTTTCTTTTGTTGAAATGTAGTCTATGGACGATAGCAATTCCAGGGCAAAATCAGAATAAAAGCCGCTTAAGAAAACATTAGTTCTATTTGCTATTTCCAATAATTCGTTATCGCTTTCAATGTGATTTTTTACAGTATCATACGCATTGGATACTAAAGTCAACGGCTCAAAAGGTTTTTTATTCATATCGCTATACCCCATTAAATAGCTTCCATTTATGGCATTCAATACAAAGCGTACTTTACCGGAATAGGGACCATAAAAATTTGGTTCAAACTCTAACTTGAAATATTTCTTCGCTCCAAATTTTTGCAAAAAGTAACAAACCTTCTCGCTTGAAAACTCAGATACATACTCACCATTTCTTACTAAATCATAAAGAACATAAAGTAATAAAGCTCGAGCATCTGTAAGTTTCACCCTTTCTTTAATTAAGTGTTCTTGTATTTGCAGGGTAGGTTCATAAACATAAATCTCAGTATCCAAATCCACGAGTTTTTGTTCTATTATTTTCTTTACTTTCTCCCAATTTAAACCACCATTTCCTGCTCCTAAAGGAGGTATAGCGATACTTTTTATCTTCTCGTTATTTATGACTTCAACAAGATTTTCTAGCCCATCTTCAATGTATTTGTATTCCGAAGGCTTTTTCCAACTAGTTTTTGTTGGAAAATTAATTATAATTCTTTCACCTGAAATTGTATTGGTATCTATTGAAACAAACATTTTTCCAACTTTTATTTCATTGGCTTTGCATGCTTTTTCGTAAGACCTATAATTATTAGGATAAGCTTTTTTAAATTGCAATGCGATACCTTTCCCCATTACACCCATTGTATTTACAGTGTTAACTAGTGCTTGAGCGCTACTATCCAAAATGTTGCCTTTGATATACTTTATCATGTTTTCTTATTAATAATACGCATTAGGTATTACCTTAATTTTTTCTTCTTGAATTCCTAACTCTATTAGCCTATTTTTGGCAGCAATATCATAACACCCAAAGCCAAAAATGAGATTTGCAGCTACATCTTCAGAGACTAAAAATTCAGCTTGCTTTTTTCGTTTTATATTTAGATTGTCTTGCCCACCCCAATAAGAAGCCTTAACAGCGTTCCAATCTATGATTTCTGATAAACTCTCAATTTTGGTCTTATCGTAGAATGTTGGTAACTATTCAGGTCACCGAAGTTATCCACAAACTACATAACTTTGCAAACTATCATAACAGCAGCAGAAATATCATTATTACATACGGAAGTCTTAGCACTACGTACAGAAAATGTGCAACTAA